>JAOXSF010000048.1 GCA_025800125.1 Marinobacterium sp. | reverse complement strand
TGGCCGAGCAGAGGTGGCGGTTAAGACTGCGAAGCGCCTCCTGATGTCCAACACTGGCCCGACAGGCAGCCTGGACCATGACCGCTTCTTGAGTGCCATGCTGCAACTGCGCAACACCCCCGACCCAGACTGCAACATCTCGCCGTCGCAGATCATATTTGGCCGCCCCTTGCGTGACACACTCTCTTTCGTCAACCGGTTGGAGAAGTTCTCGAATCCGCACGTCGGCCCAACCTGGCACCAGGCATGGGCTGCCAAGGAGGATGCCCTCCGTTCACGGCTCACGCGCACTACTGAGTCCCTGAAGGAACATTCTCGACCCCTCCAGCCGCTAGCCCTTGGGGAAAAAGTATTTCTTCAGAACCAGCAAGGTGCCAGCCCAACTAAATGGGACAGATCGGGAACTGTAGTAGAATCTCTAGACCATGACCAGTACCGAGTAAAGGTAGATGGCTCTGGACGCCTCACACTGCGCAATCGTCGTTTTCTCCGTGCCTATACTCCAGCCACCCCATCCATCCAGTAGCGGCCTGCAGCACTATCCTCACCCCTTCGTATTGCTGTGCAGCCACCATCATCGCCCCATCCTGTTGCAGAGTCAGGATCGCATCCTTCCATGCC
>JAOXSF010000005.1 GCA_025800125.1 Marinobacterium sp. | reverse complement strand
CACCCATGTTGAATCACTGGCGCTGTTTGTACGCACCTGATAACTACACCAAATGCCTGCACGGTATAAACTGCGGAACACCGCCATACACAGACAGGCTCAGCAGAAGGAAGTGAACGATGCAGAATATAAACAACGCTGCTCCTCAGTTACTGTATATGGATGCGAAGTTTATTGTCGTCAGTAAACCCCATAATCTGGCCTGTAGCCCCAGCACGGAACACACGGACTGCCTGCTTAGCCGTATGCAGGAGCTATTCGAAGATGCACAGATCGTGCATGAGGTTGCCTTCGAATGCTCAGGTGCGACAGTACTGGCCCTGGACAATACTGCGCGCCTTACACTGGCCGAACAAGCTGAGGATGGCCGTTTCAGCGTACATTACCAGGCCCTGACTGAACCGGGCCATCAGATAGCCTGCCTGCAACAGCCAGCAGCTCAGCCGGCACCTAAACAACTTACAAGCCAGATCATTGCACGGGCAAAAAGTGAAGAAGGTCAGCCAGATGGTCGGCTATTGCTACATATAAACCGGGTGGAGTTACAACACCCGGTAACCCGTCTAAAAATGGCGTTTGATGCACCTTGCGGGTTTTAAACCTGCAAACTGACTCGTCCTGAACAACGCACACTCACGGTATAAATAAGGCCCTGCTATGAAAAATCTGCCAATGGATCTACTGCGCACCTTTACCACCCTTGCAGATCTGGGTGGCTTCACCCAGGCTGGCTAGATAAAAGTATGAACGACCATAATAATCTGGAACCTGCGGCAGCATTACTACTGGACTACCTGCGACGCGGACTACTGGAAGCTCGTCAACATAGCAAGTTTACTCTTTAACCAGGCCCTGGCACTTATTATCTGAATTCAGAAATAGCTTTTATTTCTATAGAGGTCGCATTTAAAGGATAATCAGGTGCCAGCAAAAGCGCGGTGATGTTTGGCACACCTGTTATGGACGCCTGCTTACGCAGGCGCAGCTAACGTTAATGTCTGCACAACTTCAAACTACAGATCTTAAAACCTCTGTGCGCTTGAATGCCTGAATATTTTCAATCGTTTGCTGGATAATCCGCTCGCGAGCTTCCCGGCTACCCCAGGCACTATGAGGAGTAATAATAAGATTAGGTAACTCGGTAGTGATCAACGGATTACCACTTGTCGGCGGCTCCTGACTCAGCACATCTGTCGCGGCCCCCGCCAGATGACCACTACGTAACGCTTCCACCAGCGCCAGTTCGTTTACAATACCACCACGGGCACAGTTAACTAGCATACTACCGGGCTTCATCTGCGCCAGCACACCAGCATCAAACAGATTGGCAGTTTCGTCACTCAACGGGCAATGCAAGCTCAATACATCCGACCGGGCCAGAAGCTGATCAAAACCAACACGCCCTTCCCTTACTGTCGCGTCTGGACGCTCACCTACCAGTACATTCATACCAAAAGTTTCGGCAATTTTTGCGACCCCTTGCCCCAGGTTTCCATACCCCAGAACCCCCAATGTACGCCCTGCCAACTCACGGATCGGGAACTGTAACATGCAGAATTGTGAGGCATTGGCCCATTCACCCGCTTTTACGGCACGATCATACTCAGCAATGCGGGTATGCAGGGCAAGAATCAGCGACCAGGTATGCTGCACAACAGAATCAACACCGTAAGCCACACAGTTAGATACAGCAATGCCTCGACTGCGGGCAGCATCAAGATCAATATTATTGGTGCCTGTTGCCACAACACAGATCAGCTTCAGTTTTGCAGCAGCTTCCATCAAAGCAGCATCAATACGCACTTTATTGGTGATAATGACATCTACATCAGCAATACGCTCGGCAACCTGCTCCGGCGAACTGGCCATAAAGGTATCAAACTGATCAAACTCTGCGGTCAGAGCGTTCAGTTCCAGATCTTCCAGACTTTCCAGATCAAGTATTACACCTTTCATCTACTACCCCATATTCCCTGCCATCAAACCTGAATGTATTGTTGCCCTTCAATCCATATCTGACGGGTTACTATTCGTTTATTTCAGTTTTCTACACTGGCTGGCCAAGCCAAAATCTGAACGGCAATGTACCATAGATACAAATGCACCATAGATAAAACAGCCTCACCTGCTACTGAACAACCATAACAATAAGCTGTTCTGTAGCAACAGCAGATATAAAGCAGCGCTTGAACAACAACAAAACCAGATAATCACAAGCTGAAAAGCCAGACCCACAAGGGCGATCAATGACAAAACGTTACAGCTTTGAACTGCTCAGCAGTTATGAACATTTCAAATGCATCGGCGGTGAGTGTGAATTCACCTGCTGCGGCTCATGGAATATCAACATTGACCAGCGCACCCATGACACCTATGTCGAGTCTGATCAGACACAGGGCACCCATATCATGGATAACATTATCACCTCAGATACCGGAGGTAGCACCATCAGACTGAATCAGAGCGGGCACTGTCCAATGGTCCGTCAGGACGGCCTCTGCTCACTGGTGTGTGATTTCGGAGAAAGCTACCTGAGTGATGCCTGTACACTCTACCCACGTATACGGCTGGATTACGAACAGTCAGCAACATCGGCCATAAGCTTATCTATTTCATGCCCGGAGGCTGCTCGCCTGACAGTTTTCAACCCGACCCCAGTCGGCATTATTACCGAGTTTGATGAACGCCACGCAGCGTTGAATATCCCTATGCTGTCCGACCGTTACGAAGGACTCAATAGCGATCATGAAACCGTGCTCAACATTATCAGCAAAAATCTGACAGAGCTGGTGCAGCTACGCACCGTGCCACTGCGCAAGCGCCTGACGACACTGATATTTCTGGTCAGCCAGGCAAAAGAGTACAATCTGGCCACTTCAACCGAGTTCTGTATTGCCTTTAATAATGAAGTAGCCAACCTGATCAACAATAACCTGACATCTATCCCTGACGTACCTGCTGACCCCAAAAACCAGTTTGATGTATTGACTCGACTGACCAGAATCACACTTAAAGCGATCGAAAATCAACCTTCACGAGATTACCCACTGGACCGCAAAGTACGTAACATCATTACGCAATCTATGCAGGGCCTGGGCATGAATGATATGGAACACCCAGAAAAAACACATTTCCAGCATTATCTACAAGCAGGCCAGACACTGGTAGCACCTTACCTTGAAGCAAACCCGCATATACTGGAAAACCTGATCAGCTACCACTTGCTCAAAGGCAACCTTTTGTTCCCAGATAATCAGAGCCGAATGCAGCCTATGTTGCTAATCATGCTGTACCTGCTGCTGATTGTTGGGCTAGCAAACGGTTATGCCCGTTATCACGGGGGTATGGATGACGAAAAAATGAATGAGCTGATCTACAGCTTCCACCGTTTTATGGAACACAGCCCTGGTACTCAGGAGTTCATGGCGGATGTCTGTGAAAAACTTGCAGCCACCACACCAGAACAGCTGTATAGCTTTTTTGGGCAGTAAAGCTGGCCTGCCCCATCACTCATGACAAGTCAGTCAGGATAGACAAGCAAAAAGCCCGCTACACAACTTGATAACGGGCTTTTTAGCCAAAATCAGAAAACAACTACAGCTAACAACTATAGCTAAAAACATAGCTAACAATCATGGGATCAGTTAGCGGCCATGGCATCA
>JAOXSF010000001.1 GCA_025800125.1 Marinobacterium sp. | reverse complement strand
ATAGCGAAAATCAACTACAATCTTCTTTAAATTCAAATAGTTAGCTTTGTCTTTACTTCTGTATTTCAGTAGCACTTGCTGCGTTCACCTCAAGAAGTGGAGGCGAATTATACGGATGGTTTCAGGTTCGTCAACACTTTTACAAAAAAACTTAAAATAAGTTTACGATGCAAAATTATTGCTCTGTACTGCTTGTACAACACGCATATTTTAAGCGGGCAAAAAAAGGGTCGGCCCCCCGGCCGACCAAAGCACCCACTCTTGCGAGAGTCTATTGTGTTGGCAGTCGTAAAGACTGATATGTACAGTACCAACAATCACTCCAGGGTCCTGCCTCTCTGCACAGAGAAGCAGTTATGAATCTATCGCTACATCACCAACAAGGCTAATATCTGCGCCCAGAGGTATGTGCTCACCAAGGATAAGAGCATATTGATAGCCAGCCACCTGCAGTCAGGTACTGACGCGCTGAATAACAGCAAACAGATCATAACAGGCAGTCAGGGTAGAGCCTGTCAGATACAGAGGAGAGGGTAAATCCTCTGATCTTTCGCGGTTAGGCCTGTAGGCCACAGGACTGCCAACGCTGATAAAACGCGGCTATATGTAGTATTCCAGCTAGTGCTCTTGCCAGCTTTCAGCAGCAGCACAAAACTATAGCTGTACTAACTTATACCGAACTGTACTGCTCAGCAAGTACAAAACAGACCGTCGATTATCAGCAATTTTTGCAGTTGCACCATCCCCCAAAAGGCGCATAACTCACCACCGGTCATGTAAACCGTTGCCTTTTTCCATAAAACTGTAATAGTCCGTCAGTAAACAGGCTACTTGTCAGCTACTATTGGCGACCACAATAGCCAAGTTACGGCAGCGCACCTTCAATATCGACCAGACTCAGCCGGGACAGAGGAATCATTCATGTACAAGCTCCCCCTACTGAACCCTATTCGCCAGCTCAACGCTATAGCGGTATTAACCAGCGGCGGTGATTCCCCTGGTATGAACCCGGCAATCCGGGCTGTCGTACGTACAGCTCTGCATGCAGGCATCCGGGTCTATGGTATTCAGCGTGGTTACAGCGGCCTGATTATCGGTGATATGGAAGAGATGAAGTCCAGTGATGTCAGTAATATTGTGCAGCGTGGCGGTACACTGCTTAAAAGTGACCGCTGTAAAGCCTTTCGAGAACCACTGGTACGCAAGCAGGCTGCCGCTATTCTGCAGGAAAAAGGCATTGATGCACTGGTTGTGATCGGTGGGGATGGCTCTCTGACCGGCGCCCACTTACTAGCCACGGAGCACAACATCCCGGTTATAGGCTTGCCCGGCACCATTGATAACGATATTTATGGCACTGATGACACCATCGGTTTTGACACCGCTGTTGCCACCGCACTGGAAGCAATCGACCGCATCCGGGACACAGCACTATCCCATGATTCCCTGTTTCTGGTTGAAGTGATGGGCCGTAATTCAGGCTTTATTGCAACTCAGGTCGGGCTCGCCTGTGGTGCAGAGATGATTGTGGTGCCTGACTTTGACACTCAGGTTGAAAACATCTGTTTCCAACTGGCGGCAGATCATGCTGCAGGACGTGGTTCAAGTGGCATTATTGTGGTTGCAGAAGGCCAGCAGGCAGGGCTGACCTATAAACTGGCTCGCCAGCTGGAGTCTCATGGCCAGAAAGCAAAAGTCTGTATTCTGGGGCACATTCAACGCGGTGGCAGCCCGTCTGGCCATGACCGCGTACTGGCCTCCTGCCTGGGCACAGCAGCCGTCAGTGCTTTACGTAACGGTGAAACAGACAGGATGGTAGGCGTCAGTAATGGTGAAATGGTAACCGTCCCACTGGAGCACGTTGTCAACCGCAATAAGCCGCTCAACCCACAGATGGTTGAACTGGTTAATATACTGCATCGTTGATCTGACCTTGATCACACCGGGCTCACGCTATAACGCCCTGTTAGAACAGGGCGTTATAACCGCTGATATTCATCAGCATCAGGCTGTATGGCTGTTTGAGCAGTTATACCACCAGCTGCGACAACCGGCCCTCTCACGATGGCAGTCCTTTGTCAGATATATACATGGAACAGCGCCACAATCACACAATGGCCTCTATCTATGGGGGCCTGTAGGGCGTGGTAAAACCATGCTGATGGATCTTTTCTGCCAGAGCCTGCCGACGGGTATAGCACTACGCCTGCATTTTCACCGTTTCATGCGCAAGGTTCATCAACAATTAATGGACGCATCCGGCCAACCAGAACCATTACGTTTTGTTGCTGACAGTTTTGCCCGTCAGGCACGGGTGCTCTGCTTTGATGAGTTTTACGTCGATAACATTGGAGATGCCATGTTACTGGGACGCTTGCTGGAGCAACTGTTTCAACGTGGCATTCTGCTGGTCGCCACATCCAATCAACCCCCTGCCGAACTCTACCCTGGAGGTTTACACAGGGATCGCTTTTTGCCAACAATTGCACTGCTTGAACAGCAGCTGAAACTGATTGCACTGAACGGGATAGATGATCATCGTTTACGTTATTTAAAGCCACAAAAGAACTGGTTCAAATCTTCAGAACCTGGCTTTAAATTACCTGTATCGGGAAACTCAGAGCACAGTATTCAATTATGTAATCGTACCGTTGAATGTCTTTTCTACAACAGCGCCCAGCGCATTGCCGGGTTCGACTTTTCACAACTCTGTACCGGCTATCGCAGTGCCATGGACTATATCGAACTAACGGAACACTGTGATCAAATCTGGCTGACCGGCGTACCTGCTTTTTACGCAGAACAACGGGAACAGATAAAAGCACGGGGAACTGAAGACGGGGCCATAGCAAACAGCACAGGTGAGCGCCATGTGCGCTGGTCAGTTATGGACGATCCTGCACGACGTTTTATCAGCTTGGTCGATGAACTCTATGATCGGCGGGTTAACCTGATTGTACAGGCAGAGCAGCCAGCAGAAAGCCTTTATCCGGTCAGCGGGGCACTGAATTTTCAATACCAGCGCACCCTCAGCCGATTAACAGAGATGGGATCAGAGCAATATCAGCAAGCCCCACCCCTGCGCGACAACAGCTAATACGCTGTTGCCAGCGTATACCAACCATCAATACGGATCAGGACAACTCGCTGTTATCATCCACGGCGGTCTGCAACGAAAGGATTGGTCTGCCGCTCATGACCAAATGTCGACATTGGCCCATGCCCAGGAATAAAGCTGACTTCATCACCCAATGGGAACAGACGCTCACGAATTGAACTGATCAGCTGCTCATGGTTGCCCTGCGGAAAGTCAGTACGACCAATAGAGCCATTGAACAGCACATCCCCCACCAGCGCTAATGCTGTCTCGGGGTGATAGAACACCACATGGCCCGGTGTATGGCCCGGACAGTGCAGCACCTTCAGTGTCTGCTTGCCCACAGTTACCGTCTGCTCATGATCCAGCCAGCGATTCGGGGTAAACACCTCAGCTGGCGGAAAACCAAACATCTGACTCTGTTGTGGCAAACCGTCAATCCAGAACTGATCCCCCTCATGGGGGCCTTCAACAGGAATCCCTGCTCGCTCGGCCAGCTCAGCAGTACCGCCAGCGTGGTCGATATGAGCATGGGTCAGCAGTATCTTCTCCAGTTCAAGTCCTTTTTCCTGCACAATGGACAGCACACGGGCAACGTCCCCACCCGGGTCAACAACAGCTGCCTTGCGTGTCTCTTCACACCAGAGCAGCGTACAGTTCTGCTCGAATGCGGTTACTGGAATTATCTGATATTTCATGGGCCTCACCCCTCAAGTCAAGGCCCGACAGTATAGCTATATCAACCCACCTGCTGCCAGCGACAGAACGTAGCAGGGGGCTGACGGTAGAGCCGCTCACCCAGCACCATAATCCGCCGTATAAGTTTCGTTTCACGGGCCCGGATATGACTTTGAATGCACTGCCGCTCTTCCAGCCAGAGCCAGCGACTGTGTAACTGCTGCCAGAGCTCAAGGTCATGCAGATCATGTAACTCTCCCAGCAACAACGCCAGTTGCTGGACTCGCGCCTGGTAACGACGATGCTGCCCCGGCACCAAGGTCTGTAACTGGTACTGCAGCTGCTTTACCGCCCGTCGCCAGCGATGCAACGCTTCGGGCTCGGGCCGGTGACGGATCTTCAACCATTGGCGCCGGCAACGACGATAGCTGCGTTTCAGGCCATACTCAGGCGACCGCACAGACATTGACTCGTGACCCTCTCTATCAATGCCGCTTTTGTCAGCCGCACCTTTAGCCGGGCGGACTGCAGCCAGTGCCAGTTTCAGGCGCTGCTGGTCATCTATCAACCTTTGATGTCCGGGCAAAGCATGGGGTGTACGCTCCTCCATCACCCGCAAGATACGTGCGCGAGTTGCTGACAGCGCCGGTGCTTTCAGCAGAGACCTTAATGTTTCCCGTAGCACACGGTACTCCCGCGCATCATCAAAATTATGAGCCAATTGACGGGTAGCTTCTTTTGCCTTGCGATAACGCTCTGCCGGTAACTGATGCTGTATCAGCCGTAACAGCGCACTTACCTGTTTGAGCTGCAAACGCACCTGGTGCACACTCCTGTCATCCAGCGGGCGGTGTGTCAGCGCCCTCTGCAAACGCTTCAGTGGTTCTTCCAGCCCCCGCATTGCCATCATATCGGGCGCTTCAATCTGCTGTTTCCAGCGCATAGCCTCCTCCTGTTTACATCAACTCTCTTTCTTCTTATAGCTCATTCCTGGCTAAGCTTTGAAAGCAGGGAGCAACGACCCGGCCGGACGCCACCCAACGTCAGAAATGGAGGGCGATATCATGTCCCTTGCACCACGCGTTGAATCTTTCCTCAGAGACCAGCACATCAACTGGCAGAGCGTAGAACACCCCTACGCCGAGACCGCTATGGATTGTGCTATTGCCGCCAGAATCCCTCCCCAGCGAGTGGCCAAGGGCGTTTTACTGGCCGATGATGAAGGGTTTTATATGGCGGTTATTCCCGCCGATAAGCAGGTCAACCTGAGTGCCGTCAGCAGTCAGACCAATCGCCTGCTGGATATTGCGCATCAGAAAGATGCCATGCTGATGTTCAATGACTGCCGCGAAGGCGCTATTCCATCAATGGGTCAGGCCTACCGGTTACCGGTAATCTGGGACGATGGCCTGGTAGCAGAACCTGACTGTTATATGGAATGCGGAGACCATGAGCATTTGTTAAGAGTTGATCGCACTGACTTTATGAAAATGATGGGTGATGCCAGACACGGTAATATTGCGCATTAAAAGCACAATAAAAGTAACGCCACTACCTGAGCAATTTCAGCAGGTATTCAGCAGGCAGGCGGAGATAATCCTATGATCACCCGCGCTGATCTCCGACTGACTGCTGTCCTTTACCCTGTCAATGGATGATCTGGTTATCACCAGCTTCGTCTCCAGGCCGGGCAACAGTACCCAGCCCATGGTGATTTTCTACAAAGTACGGCTGGGGTAGGCTCTCAATAGCTATGGGCAGGCCTCCACTCAAGAAAAGTCGCTCTATCCTGCAAAAAAGCCGCGTCTGACTGAACCAGAAGCGGCTTTTTATATGCCTGTGCTTTTTACTTATATCCTCACTGCGTATACCCGCAGCTCAAAGCTCCGAAATAGATTCACCCAGCGCATTGATAAGACGATCAATCTCATCCAGTTCAACCGTAAACGGCAGTCCCAGCTGGATGGTATCGCCACCGTAACGTACATAGAAACCCTTCTGCCAGCAATTCATGGCGATCTGATATGGGCGCAGCGCAGGCTCACCGGGTGCTGCTTCGATAGTCAGCGCACCAGCCAGACCGTAGTTACGAATATCACTGACATACTGCAACCCTTTCATACTATGCAGCAGCGCTTCAAACTGTGGCGCCAGGCTACGTACCCGTGGGATAAGCTGATCGCGCTCCAGCAACTCCAGCGATGCCAGACCAGCCGCACAGGCCAGTGGGTGCGCCGAGTAGGTATAACCGTGTGGCAACTCCAGCATATAATCCGGGCCACCCTGTGCCATAAAGGTGTCATAGATCTCGTCGGTAGCGACCACCGCGCCCATCGGGACTACACCGTTGGTCAACTGCTTGGCAATGGTCATCAGGTCTGGCGTAACGCCAAACTCTTGCGCCCCGGACCAGGCCCCCATACGGCCGAATCCGGTGATCACCTCATCAAAGATCAACAGAATATCGTGCTGGTCACAGATTTCACGCAAGCGTTGCAGGTAGCCCTCAGGCGGTGGAATCACCCCGGCGGAACCGGCCAGCGGCTCGACAATCACCGCTGCGATATTGGATGCGTCATGTAGGGCAATCAGCTCCAGCAGCTCATCGGCCAGGAAAGCGCCCTGCTGCGGCTGCCCCTTACAGAAGCGGTTATCGCTGTCCATGGTGTGAGGCAGATGATCAGCTTCAATACCCTGACCATATAGCGCCCGGTTCGGGCCGATACCGCCCACACTGATACCACCATAGTTAACCCCGTGGTAACCCTTGCTGCGGCCAATCAGGCGGGTTTTGCTGGCCAGCCCTTTTTTACGCCAGTAAGCACGCGCAATCTTGAGCGCACTGTCCACCGACTCAGAGCCTGAACCGGTAAAAAATACCCGGTTCAAATCGCCCGGCATCAGCTCGGCAATACGCTGCGCCAGCTGGAAGGATTTTGGCTGACCAAACTGAAACGCCGGGGCGTAATCCAGCGTTTTCGCCTGCTGACTGATCGCCTCGCTAATCTCCGGGCGGCTATGTCCTGCACCACAGGTCCACAGGCCGGACAAACCATCAAAGATCTGGCGGCCATCAGCATCGGTATAGTAGTTACCTTCGGCCGCCACAATCAGCCGCGGGTCCTGTTTGAACTGGCGGTTACCGGTGAATGGCATCCAGTGAGCATCCAGTTGCTGCTGGGTCAGGCCACACACCTGCATGCGGGTCTTTTTATCAGTCATATTCAGCTCCGGCACATATTCAACTCCAGCTCGGTAAGAGCCAGAGCAGCACTGCCACAGGTTGTTATTTTCAGACCAGACCAACGGCTGTTCTGGTCTGGCTGTGTTCATATCAACCTATTATGACCGCCATATCAGTGTGTTAAATTCAGGGTAAATTACCTTCAGTAAAGCAAATGCTTAACTAAATCTCTGAAACATCTGCCCATAAGGTCGCCGCCGTGCACACCGGCACCGTGGGTATCAACAACTATTTCAGTGAAGACATCAGGATAGCGTTCGAGGGCTTCAAGGAAACCGGCAATGGACATGATTAATCACTGCACGCGATGGATGGCCATACAAAACTGAAAACCCCCCTGGATGGATTACGGCAGAAAAGCGGCTACGCAAAGTGCGCAACAGGGTCAGTGGGGGTTTGCAGAGAGACGTTATACAAACGTAGTATATCTATTCCACAACATCATATAGCCTGTCGGTCGGCTCCGGGAACAAGGAGCATGGAGATATTGAAATTGAGCGGCTTGAACAAGCACGACACCAAATACGGTATGCGCAGCTACCCCCAGCGCGAAGAGCTACTGATGGAGGTACACTCCAGACCGTTTCAACTGTTTGAGACACCACTGAATGCCCTGCATCTGGCCGCACTGTATGAAGATGCCAGCGCCCAGGCAACTGAACAACAGGTGCTGGCGGCAGTACAGCAACTGGGGTTTGATGTTGATGCTGCACACCGTGGTTTCCTGTTTGTCAGCAATCCGCATCATGCGATCCGTTACGAACCCCACAACGAGTTCTACACCCTGACCCTCTACCACCTGAACCCGGCGGTGGAAGCGATCAGTGCCGCCCAGCTGTATCCGTTATTGCCTGGCGCACTGCTGGTTGAACTGGCGATCACCTGCGAGAAAGCGCCTGCACGGACAGACGCTCAGCGCACCGTCGATAAACCACCCACCCTGCACCCGGATGAACAGACCCGGTACGGCTTTACGGATGGTCAGTTCTGCGCAGCGCTGGTCATGAATGGTGCTGCAAGGGTAGCAACAGATTTTCGTACAGACAGCCACCAGCGCATTCATATGCAGGTGTGCAATATACGGCTGCAACCAGCCCGCACCGGCCGACTGCTACAACGGTTATGTGAACTGGAAACCTACCGCAATATGGCGCTACTTTCGCTCCCTATAGCGCGGGAACTGATGCCGAAAATCACCCGGCTGGACCAGCAACTGGCCCGGATTACTGACCAGCGTAACGACAGTGATCTGTCTGACCAGCTGATTCAGATGACCGACCTGGCCGCCGAAGTCGAATCTATCTCTGCTGCCACCGCCAACCGTTTCTCTGCCAGTGATGCCTACTTCGCGATGGTTGACCGTATTCTGCAGGAATTGCAGGAACAGAAAATTGAAGGGGCACAGACCATCGGTGAGTTTATGGACCGTCACCTGCGTCCGGCCCGGCGTACCTGTAACAGTGCTGCAGCGCGTACAGAGCTGCTCTCCCGCCGTATCGGCCGAGCCACCGAGCTGATGCAGTCACAGGTCAGCCTGAAAATTGAAGAACAAAATCGGGAGTTGCTGGAGGCACTGAATGACCGCACCCAGCGCAAAATGAGCCTTGAAAGCAAACTGGAAATTCTGTCGGTGGTGGTGGTGGTTTACTACCTCTATGACCTCGCTGACCTGGCACTGAAAAACCTGCTGCACAAAGGCGAATTGCTGGAAAACCTGCTGACCGCCCTGACCCTGTCGCTGCCACTGCTGATTATCAGCGTGGCACTGGTCATTCGCCGCCTGTTGCGGGGCTATAGAGATGAATAGCCGAGGCGAATAACTAAGGGGAATAACCATAGACGCTCATTCAGGGCTGTAAGACCACCTCAGCCCGGGCTACGTTACCCGGTGCAATCGCCACCACCTGACTGCGTCCAGCACGGTCGTACTTGCCTGGTTTGTGCGGGTCTCCACTGGTGGACAGTTTAGCCACCAGCTCTACCTGCTCAACACCCTTCAGGGTGAATTGCGGCAACACATACATGGTTTCATTCAGCGTCACCGTAATCGGCAGTTCTTTCAGGCTGACACGGATAGATGATAATGGCACCCGGCTACCCGGTACTGCAGCATAGATATAGACCGGCCAGTCAGGGTCAGCCGCCGTATCAGGGCCCACCTGTGTAACCCGAACTTCAATCTGGTATTGCAGCGCTTCGGCCAGCACTGACGGGCTGCTCAGCACAGCGGTCAACGCCAGTGCCAGCAGAGATACTTTTGGTACAAAAGCTGACTTGATACCACCTGATTTCATAACGCTTATCTCCATAATGGGATCAGCACGAAGTGCTAACCCGCAATAATCAATGGGCGATTCTGCTCCGGGTGCTGCATCAGGCTGACTTCAATACCAAACAGCGGTGTCAGCCGCTCAGCGGTCATCACCTCTGCCACTGGCCCGGCAGCAATCAGCCGTCCCTGCTCCAGCAGACCGACCTGATCAGCATAACGGGCGGCCAGGTTCATATCATGAAGAATCGCCAGCACCGCCACATCCTGCTGCTCCGCCCACTCACGGGCCAGCGCCAGTGTCTGATGCTGATGGGCCAGATCCAGTGCCGAGGTGGGTTCATCCAGCAACAGATAACGGGGCCCCAGCCCGGTATCATCCCAGATCTGAGCCAGCACACGGGCAAGCTGCACCCGCTGCTTTTCACCGCCAGACAAGGACGGGTAGGCCGCACTGCGCAGGTGCCAGCCATCTACCTTTTTCAGTGCCTGCTGCATAATTTCGTTATCACGGCGACGGCCTGTACTATGCGGTAAACGCCCAAGTGCAACGACTTCTGCGACAGAAAACGGGAACGCCAGTTCTGAATGCTGCGGTAGCACCCCGACGATTCTGGCAAGCTCATCACGGGGCCAGTCAGCCCAGGGCCTGCCATTAAGCACAACATCGCCGCAAACATCCCCCGCAAAATGGGCGAATTCGCCAGCCAGTAACTTCATGAAGGTAGATTTACCGGCCCCATTAGGGCCAAGCAACGCCAGCACCTGGCCGGGCTGCAACGCCAGTGTCACCCTGTCCAGCAACACTTTTGTACCAATATGCAGGGAAACGTGCGTTGCGCTAAAGCAGCACGGGTCAGAAGTTATATTTCTGTTCGCTATATTCATCTGCTGAGGCTCTTTTGTCGCCAGGACTCGTTCATCCGCCAAGGCTTCGACTGCGCATCACAATCAGGCCAATAAAAAAGGGCCCACCGATAGCCGCGGTAATCAGTCCGATGGGGATCTCTGCCGGTGCCATCAGCGTGCGGGAAAACATATCGGCTATCAGCAAAAACAGTGCGCCCAGTAACGCCGAGGCGGGTAGCAGATAACGGTGGTCGGGCCCCAGAGTCATACGCACCAGATGCGGCACCACCAGCCCTACAAAGCCAATCATCCCGGAAACTGCCACACAGCCCCCTACACCCAGCGCGGCAATCATAATGATTTTCGTCTTGGTGCGGTTTACATCGACCCCCAGATGACGGGCTTCAGACTCCCCCAGTAACATGGCATTGAGACTTTTCGCTGACGCAGGTAACCAGACCAGTACCAGTGCCACTACCGGCAACAATGCCAGCACCGTTTGCCAGGTTGCACCACCCAGGCTGCCCATGGTCCAGAAGGTCAGTGTGCGCAGCTGGGAATCGGTAGCAATAAAACTGAATACCCCCAGCCCGGCACTGGTCACCACATTGACCGCAATACCCGCCAGCAGCATCATCTGCACCGAAGTGCCAAAACGACTGGTGGCAATTCGTGCGACCAGCAGGGTTGTTGCCAGCCCACCGGCAAATGCAGCCAGCATCAGGCTATAGGGGCGAAACAGCTCAACAAACCCCAGTAGCAGGCTTTCCCCCAGCACAATCACCGATACCGCCGCCAGTGCCGCACCACCGGTCACACCAATCAGGCCAGGGTCGGCCAGCGGGTTTCTAAACAGTCCCTGCAATGCGGCACCACACACTGCCAGCGACGCACCGACCAGTATCGCCAACAGGGTTCGCGGCAGGCGGATCGACTCAATAATTACGACCATATGGCCAGGCACTGCGTTTTCAGCCGTCAAGCCCAGACTGCTCAGCAACCCTCGGGCAGAGTCTGCCCAGCTGATCGCCAGTGGGCCAACCCCCACCGACAGTACCAGGCTGGCCAGCAGCGCTAGCGCCAGTGCGGTCAACGCCAGCCGCGCACGGCGGCTACGCAGATCAATTGCAGCACTCATAACAGGCCTGCTTTATTGCGTGGTGGCAGAGGAAAGTTCAGAGGGGTAAAAAGCCTGATTCAGATCAGCCAGCGCCTGACCGATACGCGGGCCAAAACCGAGCATATAAGCCCCGCCAATGGCCAGGAAACGGCGTTCTTTCGCGGCCGGCGTCAATGCCAGTGCAGTATCAGCAAACACTTCATCAGCACTCATTTCACTGCGCCCTCCCTGCATCACCACCACCATCTCTGGCTGGGCAGCAATAATGGCTTCCGGGGTCATGATCTTGTAACCCTTAACACCAGCACCAGCATTTTCAGCACCGGCCAGTTTCAGCATGGTATCAGCGCCCGTACCGGCACCGCCGACCATCAGGCCGTGACCGCTGTTACTGAGGATAAACAGCACTTTCAGCGGCTTTTTAACCTGCGCCGTGCGCGCCTTTACCCTGTCAATATCAGCCTGTACCTGTTGCCAGAGCCTGGCTCCGACAGCCTCACGACCCAGCAGCTGCGCGATTTTTTCAATCTTGCCCTGCACCGCTGCAAGCTCTGGCTCTGCACTGGTAATCAGCACCGGTACACCCGCCCCTCTGATCTGCTCCAGCACAATCGGCGGGCCGGAGTCCTGCGACGCCAGCACCTGAGTCGGTGACAGCGACAGCATCCCCTCCACCGCCAGCGCCCGTTTATAGCCGATCTGCGGCAGACGGGCAGCTTCTGGTGGATAATGACTGGTCGTGTCTACCCCCACCAGCCGCTGGCCTTCACCCAGTGCGTACACGATTTCGGTCAATGCACTATCTGCTGATATAATACGCTCGGTCGCCAGCACATGGCTGGTATGAATCAGGCTGGCCGCCAGCACAGCGGCTGCTATCGTCTGCCGCAGTGTCATCAGGCTGCCACCTCTGCACTCAGTACCGATTCTGCCAGCGTACGCCAGAACGGATTTTCCGGTGTGCCCTCATTACGCTGACCAAAGAACTGCGCAATGGTATCACCCGCAGCGTTGTACAGCTCAAGGGAGGTCACATCACCGTCATCGGTCGGCTTACGCACCAGCCAGGCACTGGCAATGTCACCGTCCATCAGATGCAGATTAAACTCAGCGTCCAGTACATTCAGCCATGGGCCCATGCGTTTAATCGTGTGTACCGGGCCAGTATGAATCTGGATCTGGCCGTAGTTACCAACAAAGCACATTATCGACAGACCACTGTCAGCCGCTTCATTAAGCACCCGTTCCAGCTGCGCAGGATTAAAGGGTTGCGCCCAGCGCTTACCGATCATCTCAAACGCTTGCTCACGACTGATTTTGTAGCGGCGCAGCATACCGAACAGCTGATGCACATCGGTCATCTCGCTCCACTCTTTACGCACTGCGTCGGCGTCAACCTCGCTGCTATCAACATAGACAGGAAGTTCCACCTGAGTGGTAAATTTCAGTGCTCCGTGCTGATCATCAGCGCGGAATCGCTTCACCAGTTGCAGATATGCCTGAGCATCACTGCATTTATCCACATCATCACTGCTTTGCAGGAAAATTTTCTGAATCGCGGTGCCTCTGGCATCAAAAAACTGCAAACTGAAGCGCTCCCCACGGGGGGTATCTTCCATCACCGCAAAACCGAACACCCAACGGTTCACCATAATACGCAGGTCAATGGCACGATCTTCCGTGATCACCAGCCCCATTGGCCCGGTGATACGTACATTGTCATAAACCCCTTTACGTTCATGTACGGCCTGGTCATTGCGGGTCAGCGTCATGATGTAACCCAGCTGTGGCAACTGCTCAATAATCTGCTTGAACTGCGGTTGCAGGCGAACACTGCGAATACCACACTGCTGATCAAGCAAAGCGGCCTCACTCACCTGCAGCTGCTCGGCCTGGTCACGACGGCGCAGCTCAGGCTGGTTTTCCAGCAGCTGCAAGTAACGTGGGTACAGTTCACTGACTGCGGCTTTTTCTGCCAGCAGATCATCGGTAAACAGTTCATGAACGGACTGCGCACTCAGCGCAGCATCAGAGGTCATCATTGTGTGCTCTCCTGCACGGGCATCAACCCGTGCGGTTGTTGTCACTCAGGTTATCTGGCCAGTTACCAATCACAGGCCAGTTACTGATCAGAAGGAACCATGCAGTGTCAGTGCCACCAGGCGGCCACTTTCGCTGCTGGAACCGTTGTCATCATCTTCTGCGGCCAGTTGATCAAACAGGTTGTAAACCCCCAGCTGCGCTGCCCACTGTGGGCTGAATGCTTTGCGCAGCGACAGATCAATGGTGTGAACAGCGGGTGTCTCATCAGTATTGGCTGCATCTTCATACTGTTTACCGGTGTAGTTCCAGCTCAGCTGCGATTTCAGATCCCACACTGCCATGCTGTGTGTCAGTACCAGGCTGCTTTCCAGCCGGGCACGGTTGGTCAGCCAGTTACCAGTTGCTTCATCTTCGTGGTCGGTGAGGGTCAGGTTCAAGCGGGCATCCAGGCTGTCACTGAATACATAGGCCAGCTCACCTTCAACGCCCCGGATACGGGCATTGGCAACATTGCGATATTCAGAAGTGCGGGTCGTGATATTGCCACTGGTGCTGGACGACACAAGGTCGGTTGAGATCAGGTTATCCACATCATTATTGAACAGCGTAAAACCACCACTGAGCGCGCCATTGTTATAGAGTGCGCCTAGCTCCAGTGTCCTGTTCGTTTCCGGCTTCAGATTACTGTTACCCAGGAACACATTATTCAGCATCGTGCCCGGGCCATTGGGGTAACTGTAAGAAAACCGATACTCAGAGGAGGCTTCACGTACTGCCGGGGCTTTGAAGCCTTCACCATAGCCAGTTTTCAGCTGCCAGTTATCATTAACTACCCAGTTCAGGTACAGCTTGGGGCTGACCTGGGAACCAAAACGCTGATGGTCATCGTAACGGGCCCCCCAGGTCACCGACAGATCATCGCTCAGTTCGGTGCGGTCCTGCAGGAACAGCGAGCTGCTGCGGAATTCATCAGCAAAGTCACCATCTGCGGCCGGGTTAGATTGCTGAACATACTCTTCACGGCTGTACTCGATACCGGCGGTAAGGTGGTGATGTTCATTCAGCTCACCGCTGATATCCAGGTTGACCACATCTTCGGTCAGGTCACGATTGCGGTAGCCGCCACGGGAGTTGGGCAGGCGGTTATCAGTTTCACTGCGGTAAAGTCGCCCTGTCAGCGCAAACTCACCGACCTGCGTGGTGTAATCCAGCGCACTCTGCAGGCGGTCTATCTGGTAATCCGGGGTTTTCGGGAAAGCAAAGCGGTCTTCCTCACCGGCAATCAGGCTCAGACCCAGCTGGTCTGTGTCAGACAGCTCAGCCGTCAGGTTAACGGTACCGTTCAGAATCTCCTTACCCTGCACACTGGCGCTGGAGTCACCATCCTTAAACAGCTCACGGTAAGCATCCTGATCACGTTTTTCCAGACTCAGCGAAAGGTCAACTCGCTCTGTCAGCGGGCCTGCTGCGGCCACAGTCAGCACGGTTTCATCACCACCCTCTCCACTGGTCATCCAGCCCTGACGGACGCTGACATCCGAACTCCAGACGCCACTGGATTTTTTGGTAATGATATTGATCACACCACCCAGTGCCGCTGAACCATACAGGTTGGAAACCGGGCCCCGGATTACCTCAATACGTTCGATCTGCGCCATTGGCACCCAGTTGAACTGATAATCAGAGAACGGCACATTGGTATCGGTATCGCTGACCCGGCGGCCATCCACCAGAATCAGTGTATGGTTGGTTTCCATACCACGAATACTGATACCACTGCGCCCACTGCCTGTTCTGCTGGCAGAGATCCCCGGCAGTGTCTCAATCGCTTCCAGTATATTGCCCGCACCACTGAGCTGGATATCCTGCGCCGTCACAATGCTGACAGTGCCCGCAAAATCGGCCACGGTAGCCTGTGATTTACTGGCCGCCACAATCAGTGTCTGTTGCTGCTCCGCAGAGTTCTGCGCGGCTTGCAGCGCACCAGAAAAAGTGATGGCAGACAGAGAACATGTAGATAACGCTGCCGTTACAGCAGTGGCGAGGGAGTTTTTCAGGAGCGGCTTCATGAGTCTTTTTCCGTTGATTCAAGCCTTCAAAACATCGGCCCATCCGGCCTGCTGGCTGGAGGGCTTCAGTGAATTTGCTGGCTGATCTGCAACAGACTGGCTGGCTACTGAAGGGAAATGGGTCTGGGAACCGGGCTGGCTGACCGGCTATTTGGTCAGGATCAGTTTGCCGTTACGAGTAACGCGCAAACAGTAATTTTCATCGTTGTGTCGAATAATCAGCATACCATCCGGCAATAGCTGATCACTGTGTACAACAGGCAAAGCATCCGGTGATACGGATGCCCGAGGCAAACCCTCAGCAGGTAGTGAGCGCTGTGGCGGCGTCCCTGTCGCAGGCGGAGAAACAGGCTTTTCTGTGGCACGACCGTGCTGCATAGCATTTACCGTATAGTCTGTATCATTACAGTTAAGGCAAATGATAATAATGTGCATTTACACAATTTGCAATAAGACCCCTTCAACAAACACATTCTGTCATACATTCAGTTGAAGGCTGCCAGCCCAGACCGTATTCAGAACATCGTCGGGGCAGATGGACGACCGCAGCACTCAGCCCATAGAACGGGCCAGAATATTCAGCCGATAACCCATTTCGAAGACATTCTCGATACCATCGCCAGCACCCAGTTTACGGCGTAAACGGTGTACCAGAATGCGCAGTGGCTGGAAGCCGTTGATGCGGTCATCCCAGACTTCCTGAAAGATACGATCAAACGGCACGACCGATCCCTGGTGGCGACCGAGCAGATCAAGAAACTTCTGCTCTTTAGGTGTCAGACGCACCGCCCTGCCATTCATATTCAGACAGCCGCTGTACAACGGATAACTGGCCACCTCGGACACCTGAATGCAGGGGCTGCCTTTATTGTCGGCCTTCGCCAGCAAATCAGCGACTTCCTGACTGTCCTGCTGACGGCGTAAGCCGGTTGCCCGACGCAATGCCTGTACCAGTTGCTGATCACGACAGGCACGCGGTAACGAGCCATAGGGCCAGCTCTGACAGGTATCGCTGATAGTGGCGTCTTCATCACCATCGGTCATGAACACCACCGGAATATTAAAACGACGGTGAATCTGGCGGGCAGCTTCTGTACAGCGCAATCGACCACACAGGAATGTATTCATCAGTACCAGGGTGGGCTCCAGCTCAGCGCAGATCTGCACTGCATCTTCGCCCCTGTCGGTACTGCCAATCACGTAGAAACCCTGCGCCTGCAAGGTCTCACTGAGCTGAAGGGCCTGTTGTCCCTGCTCAACAATCAGCACGCGTTCTTCCAGTACGGGTGCTGCCAGCGTCGCATTTCCTGTGCAGGCATTCTGATATGCGGCCATGCTGATCTTCCTCCATCTGGCTGCGTTTGGGATATGCGCTTAAAGTGCGCGTTTACTACCGATTTTTATTTAACTCAGTGGAACCAGCGTCCGTCAGCCCTGAATCTGTGTCAGATACTGCAACCAGCTATCCGCCACACCACGGGTATCAGCATATTGCTGAGCGGCGACGAAACTGCGCCGCGCATCTTCCAGCTTCTCCATACGGACACGGGCGATTCCCTGTAACAGCAACAGACGCTCCGGGTTACGGGCTTTAAGCTTCAGCGCGCGGTGCAGAGTTCTCTCTGCCTCACCCCACTTCTGCTGATGTACCTGTAAGCGCGCAATACGTCCCAGCAAACTGGCTGTCGGTTTACGTTTTGCCAGCTGTTGCAAGCTGTCCAGTGCGGCATCCTGCTCGCGGGCCTGACCCCAGGCACTGGCCACCAGCCGCAGGTTAGCGTGGGTGCGTTTCAGGCGTTTCTGTTTCATCGCCTGTTCCATCAACGCCGCCGCCTGGTACGGCATTTTGTGTTGCAACATCAGTTGCGCCAGCAAACGCTGGTTACTGCCCTTTTTCAGCTGACCGCGCTCATAAGCGATGCGCAGCGTGGCAAGGGCAGAACGGTTACGGTTAAGCTGTAACTGCAACGACGCGATCTGGCTCCAGTAATCTTCTTTCGGGTGCATCTGTACCAACCGACGCAATACCCCCAGCGCAGATTTGAAGTGCTTACGGTTGAGGTGACCGGCCAGTTCAAGCTGATGCCAGTTTTCCGGGGCATCCGGGCGCATCTTCAGCGCTGTACGGATGCGGTCAACGGTCAGCTTCCACTTTTCCTGCTGGCTGTAAGCCTGTGCCAGCCAGAGGTAATCATCAGCGCGGATACGGCTGGCATGCGGCTGGCCATTTTCATCCTGGGTCGGGGCTTTCTGTTCAAAAGCACGTTGCGCGATAAGCCACTGCTCCAGCAAGCTGCTACCGGTTTTCCAGTTCTCTGCCGACAATTGCAACTGCGCACGCAGGTGCAGTAATTGCAGCTGCTGTGCCTCTTCCAGAATTTCCAGATTATAGGCGGCACGGAACGCTTGTAGCGCCTGAGGGTAGCGATCCAGTTGCAGCTCTACCTGCCCCAGCGTCTGTAGACGCAGCGCACTGGCATAGGGACGTTTGATCACCTCAGCCAGCTTGCGCAGATCAACTCGCGCCTGCTGCCACTTCTCTTCGGCAATCAGTGTCTGTACCGCATTGAGGTGCTTATACTCTACCGCATTGAGGCTGGGCTGCGCGGCCTGCACCAGCGAGCTACCTGCCAGCAAAACCACCATCAGAGCGCGTTTCATGGTCATTTCTCCAGTTTGAACTCCAGCGTCTGCTGGGCACGGAACTCCACCGGCTGGCCGTGACGAGTGCGGGATTTAAACCGCCAGCGCAGGATGGATTTTTTCACCGCCTTATCAAATACACCTGGCGGATCTGACTTGATCACCTTGATGGAGCCCGGTTTCACGGTGCCATCCGGGTTCACGGTAAACTCCACCGTCACCGCACCTTCCAGCCCTCGACGAATCGCCCGACGTGGATACCGTGGCGGCACCCTCACCAGTGGAATAGCACTGCGGTCTACCGTTGGCATAGCCGGGGCCTGCAGGCCTGCCAGGCTTGGCTTCACGTCCAGTTTCAGCCCCAGCTCAATATGAGGCATTTCAACTTCCAGCTGCGGTGCATCAATCGGCTGCGGGCTATCAGTCTGAAAACTGGGCATATCCGGCATCGGTTCGGTCTGCGTTTCTGGCGGCGGCTCTGGACGGCTGCGTTCCAGCAGCTCAGCGCTGGTATCACGACGTACCTGCAAAAAATCAAACTGTGGGTTCGGCTCAGCCGTTTTCTGCTGCGCCCGTCCAAGCCCGGCCAGCTGGTATAATCCAAGAAACAGTGTCAGTGACAGCGCAACGGCCACCGGCAACATGGCCAGCGTTCTCAACATCTTTTCTGGCTCCTCAACATCTCATCTGAGCCCTCAACATGCTTACTGCGCTCCCGAGCGAGTCGCAACCGCATACTGCACCCGGGCAAGTCGCAGCTGATCCAGCACCTTCACCAGCTGCCCTGTGGTCGAGTCTTCGTCAGCCTGCACCACGACGCTGATGTCAGCCTGCTCCGCTTTCATACGTTCCAGTGACGGGCGCACCATACGAATATCAACCTGCTGACGATCCAGCCAGATCTCATTGCTGGCACTGATCGCCAGCATTACCGCACTTTTGGTTTTTGATTCGCTGGTCTGGGCATTGGGGCGGTTCACATCAATACCCGCTTCGCGAATAAACGACGTCGACACAATAAAAAAGATCAGCATGATAAAAACGATATCGAGCATCGGGGTCATATCGATACCGGCGTCTTCCTGCTGCGTACCGAGCAGATTACGGCTTCTCATTTCATCGCCTCCTGCAGGCGACCCTGCAGCAGATTGAGTTCTCGATCACGCCAGCTAGTCAGTCGGCTGAACAGCAGCAAGCCACTGACAGCAACCGCCATACCAGCCAGCGTTGGCAAAGTGGCACGTGCAATACCCGCAGCCATCAGGCGCGGATTACCAGTACCATTAAGTGCCAGCGCATCAAACACCTGAATCATCCCGGTCACAGTGCCCAGCAGCCCGACCAGCGGACAGAGAGCGATCAGAGTACGAATCAGCGGCATCTGCTGTTCCAGTGCCAGCTGCAGGTCGCACTGCAAGCTCTGGAACTGCCAGTAAGGCGCACCTGCGGATAACCTGACCATGCCTGCACGGCACTGGCGCGGGTAGCTGATATAACGGAACCAGAGTCGCTCCAGCAACAGCGTCCAGAGCACGACACAAAGACCCAGAATGACGTACAGCACCCAGCCACCCGCGCTGAAAAACTGCTCCAGCGCCAGCTGAAAGTCGATCAGGTCAGGCAACCACATTGCGCTCAGGCTCCACTGTGTTCAGTGGTAAATCAGTTGCAGAGGTATCAGATACAGCAGCTGTCGGAGCATCATCCTTGTGCACATGACCGACCTCAAGGTTACCAGCCCGCTGCTGACTGCGATGCTGCGCCAGTACCCCCAGACTCTTACGCTGCAGAATCATGATCAGTGCCTTGCTGCGGCTGCTCAGCAGGCTATGACTGAACAGTAGCGGAATCGCCACAATCAGACCAAACACGGTAGTAATCAGCGCCTGCGAGATACCACCGGCCATCAGTTTCGGGTCACTGGTGCCAAACAGGGTGATGCTCTGGAAGGTGCCGATCATGCCCGTCACTGTACCGAGCAGCCCAAGCAACGGTGCCACCGCAGCCAGCAACTTGATCAGGCTCTGGCCACGCTCCAGCTTCGGTACTTCACGCAGAATGGCTTCGTCCATCTGCAGTTCCAGTTCTTCCAGCGGCAGCTGTCTGTTATTGCCTGCTTCGGCAGATTGCAGTACCCGGCCCAGCGGGTTACGGGCAGACAGTTTTTCCGGCTTACGCAACTGCGCACTTACCTGTAGCCCGGTGATGCCCAGCAGCAACAGGCGCAGCAGGGCGACCAGCAAACCAATGGCACCCAGCCCCAGGATGATATAACCCACATAGCCACCCTGATGCAGACGCTGCTCCAGCGTTGGCACCTGGTCCAGCAGCCCCAGCAAGGAACCACGGGTCGGGTCGAACATCAGCGCCTGACTGTTACCGGCAACAAAAGCGGCGGCCTGCTGTTGATCACCCGCACCAGGCTGGCGCGGTAGCTCGGCCAGCGTTTCGGAAGCTGGCAGGTAGTTCAGGTACTGTCCTTCTGCGCTAACCGCCGTAAAAGTACCGATGCGCACAACTTCAGCGGTTTTGCGACTACCATCTGCCGCGATAATCTCGCTATCAAATTTTGCCACACGGCCTGACTCTGTTGCTTCCTGTTGCAACACAAACCACAGGGTTTCCAGCTCATCCAGCGTTGGAATGCGTTTGCTATCAGCAAAGGACAGCAGCGCTGTCCGCTGGGGCAGCTGAGCGCTGACCATGGAGTCCTGCAACTGGCCCTGCAATTCACGGGCGTTCTGTTTGACCACGCCAAACACTTCACCCAGCTGGCCGGAACGCTGACGCAACTTTTCCGTCAGTTTCAGCAACATCGCTTCATTACCGTCAAAAGCCTGCTTGAGTTCTTCCTGCCGCTGCTGAGCCTGTTCCAGCCGGTTTTTACTGCGATCCAGCTGCTGTTGCTGTTCCGCCAGCTTGAGGCCAAATTCCTGCTCACGACTGCGATCAATACGGCTGTCTTCACGCTGAAACTGACGTACTTCCTGTAACAGGTTATCCAGATTCTGCCCCTGGGCAGAGTGTGCAGGGCCCGCAGGCAACAGCATCAACGCCAGCATCAAACCACCGGCAAGTACCGGCATCAGTGTCTGACCCATCATTATTCCACCTCCGCTGCGGTTGCTTGAACAGACGCCTGTGAAACAGCCTGCGGAACAGGCAATGGTAATGTCAGCAGTTCAGGTACAGCCTGCTGCCAGGCGATACGGATCGCCTTATCCAGTACCGGGTTTTCACTGGCAGTCAGCATTTTCCAGCTGTTGCTGTCACGCTGCCATAAACCACTTTCACGGCCATCCAGTGTCTGGTAGTAAAGCGCCGCACGCCCCAGCCGTAAGAAAGTAACCTGACGGCCCTGACCGTTGTACACCAGTTCGCCAGTGTAGGCTTCCAGGGTACGGCCGTAGTCCACTTCAATCAGCCAGGCCTCAAGAATCTGGCGGTATTTTTCTGCCAGGCTGACATCCGCCCGCTCGACCAGAGCTTGCAGTTTTCCGATGCGCTGCCGGCGCTCATCCGGCAGAAACGGTGTGTCCGCAGCCACGAAACGCCCCAGCATCTCAACCATCCGCGCCAGCATCGGCAGCACAGCCTGCTCTGTCTGCTCCAGCGAGCTGATCTGGCCATTCAATGCGTCAATCTCACCCTGTTGCGCCCGCACCAGTTTTTCCAGCTGACGGTTATAGGCTTCCACCAGTTCTGCCTGGCGCTCAGTGGCGCGAAACTCGTCATAGGCAGCACGGGTCTGCTCATCCAGCTGATTTATCTTCTGCTGTGAACGGGCGGCACTCTGGTGACTTTTCTCTGCCACCGCTGTGGCCTGCTGTACCACATCCGCCGCCTGTAGCGACACCAGCGGTGACAGTGCCAGTAGCAATACAGCACCGGCCTGACGGCCATAGCAAAGGTGAAATAACGACTTAGCCATTAGTTTTTCCAGTTGATATTCGGGTGGCCACAACCGCCACCGGCGTTGATCTGACCGCATAGTAATCTATTTGCGAATCATTTGCATTTACAATCTTGTAAATATTACCTGCCAATGTTGTAAAGATTGTAAGCACAGCGTTGCAATAACCACCGTACCTGGGAGAAAAGCGCGACACGACAGGCGTCTTAGCGCAGCCAGACTAGCATGTCGTGATATTCAGGAAACTGTGACGGGTTGTCGCAGGTATGTTGTTGAGGTGTGTATAAGGTCGCTGGCATTCCCGGAAGAATGTGCAAACCTCCCTTTTTTACTACCAGCAATACCCAGGGCTCTCCGTGTTGGTTTGTTGAACCAGGCAAGCTCAGGGAGACAGGTCACCCAATGACTCGTGAGGTCGTTCACCGTTGTAATCGTTCAGCCATTGGTCCGTGATCCCGCGTACTTCTGTAAATGTCCTGAACAGGTGAAAGTCCATCACCTCGGTGCGATAGGTGCGATAGGTGCGATAGGTGCGATTGAAATGAACTCGGGGCCGTTATCGACACGGATAGCTGACGGTAATCCATACCACGCTACAACTCGCTCAAGCTATACACCCTGTAAACCCGCTTATAATTCCATGAAAAGCCACGCTCTCTCAGTTTCAGGAACAGCTTTGTGAAGCACCAGCGGGGTTAACGCTCGACCACTTCTGCCAGCATCGAGATAACGGGCTCGGCACGCGATGTATCAGGCTGATAGCAGTAAACCGATCTGAATACCAATGGCTCGACACGCTGGCCGAATACTGAGCTGGTGAAGATATCCGATGCTTCCATGCCTCCGTACTTTGATTTCCAGTTGTAGCAGGTAGCGTCAGAAATGCCGCGTTCACGACAGACTTCCTTAACAGTTCGTCCTGCTTCGACTGACTTCAGAATCTGTACGATCTGTGATTCTGAGAAACGTGATTTACGCATGTGTTGCTTTCCTTTGCATGGTTGCAGTATGCCGGAGAACTCCAGTTAACGCTGATCTGATTTTAGGGGAGCGTTACACTGCCATTCACCCATATATACAAAAAACCATATATTCGCTATTGCATATATACAAACTAAGTAATAAATTAGAAATACCTGATGTTTCTTTATTCAGAAAACGTTCTGAACCAGGCCAAGGTGATCGCTGATGTTTGAAATCTTCACCCGGATGGCTGACTGGCTGGCCTATGAGTTGCCAGGGTTGTCGCCCACCAGTAAAGCAGGTACGGCCCTGCACTTTTTTATTGAAGACAGCAGCAAGATTTTTGTGCTGTTACTGGTGATGATCTATCTGATCGCGCTGGTACGCGCCTCACTGAATGTTGAACGGGTGCGTAACTATCTTGCCGGTCGTCACCGTGGTTTTGGTTACCTGATGGGCTCAGGCTTTGGCGCAATTACGCCATTCTGTTCCTGCTCAAGCATTCCGGTTTTCCTGGGATTTACCTCAGCGGGAATTCCTGTGGGGATTACCATGTCATTCCTGCTGACCTCGCCACTGATCAACGAAGTGGCAGTGTTACTGCTGCTCAGCCTGCTGGGCTGGAAGTTCACCCTGCTGTATGTGCTGATCGGTATGACCATAGGCATGATTGGCGGGCTGGTGCTGGATGCTCTGAAAGCAGAACGCTGGTTACAGGACTTTGCTGCCAGAGCGCTGGAACAGGGCCAGGCCAGGGCCACAGACAGCGATAACTCAGCTGATAACCATCAGCCAGTGATGAACCTGCAACAACGCCATCAGTTTGCCCGTGATGAAACGCTGGAGATTTTCGGCCGGGTCTGGAAGTGGGTGATTATCGGCGTCGGGCTAGGAGCCGCACTGCATGGTTTTGTACCCGACAACTGGATAGAACAACATCTGGGCGGCGGCCAGTGGTGGTCGGTACCCGCAGCAGTTCTACTGGGTATACCACTCTATTCCAACGCCACGGGCGTGATTCCAGTGATGGAAAGCCTGATAAATCATGGCCTGCCAGCAGGTACGACTCTGGCCTTCTGTATGAGCACTGTTGCCGCCAGTTTTCCTGAGTTTATTCTGCTGAAACGGGTGATGCGGCTGCGTCTGCTGGCCCTTGTTTTCTTTATGCTGCTGATTGCCTTCACCCTGGTCGGCTGGGTATTCAATCTACTGACCCCATTTATCTGATATGACCATTCCTCAACAGGCAATTAAAAACCGACTTTCAAGCACTAACTTCCAGGCACTGACCTTTAGAACCTAAGATAAGGAGTCTGACATGAAACAGATCAAAGTACTGGGCACCGGTTGCAGTAAATGCAGCAAAGCTGCCGACATCATTGAGAAAATCGCCGCCGAACTGAGGCAACCGGTTACTGTCACCAAAGAAACCTCGCCGGAGGTCATCATGCAGTATCAGGTGATGCGTACTCCGGCCGTGGTAATTGATGACCAGCTGGTACATAGCGGCAGTATCCCGTTACGGGCGGATATAGAAAGCTGGCTGAAATAAGCCCGACCGGTTCAGGGGCTGTCATCCATCAGCCCCTGATTCCCTGTAACTACAGAGTTCTGACAGCCTCAATCCTGTTCGTATCAGCACTTCTGAGTGCCTCTTCCTCACTGAGATGGCGCCATTCTCCCTCGGCTATATCCAGCTTCAGCCTGCCAATCTGCACCCGATGCAACTGCCGTACCCGGTTGCCAAGCGCTGCAACCATTCGCTTTACCTGGTGAAATTTGCCCTCACTGAGGGTCAATAGTACCTGATACTCACTCAGCACTGTCAGAAGGGCAGGGCGAGTTGGCAGAGCTTCCCCCTGTAACTTAATCCCCTGTATCAGACGCTGTTGTAAGACTTCTGTCTGTGACGCGGTGCTGATCGGGTCACGTAGCGTCACCCGATATACCTTGCTGCAATCGGATTTCGGATTGGTAATGGCAAATGACCAGCGACCATCATCAGTCAGCAATACCAGGCCGGTAGTATCAACATCCAGACGCCCGACGATGTGCAGTTCATCCGGATGCTCAACCGATAACAGACGAAACACAGAAGCGTAGTACTCATCCACATTCGAGCAGATCATCCCCGCCGGTTTATGCAACATGATGTAACGAAAAGGGCGGGGCTGCAGCACCTGATCATCCAGCGTAATCCGGTTACTCTCATGCACCTGCGCCCGCTCATCACACAACGGTTCACCATTAACTGCCACCCGACCAGCGTGAATAATAACAGCAGCCTGCGCACGAGACAGCTCAGTACTTTTACAGATAAAGCGATCAAGACGCATGATCAGACTCACAGGACAAAACAAAGAATGATGCTGCGCTTTATACCATCATCCTCAGGCGAGGCACGGAAAGTCTGTTATTTTTCTCAAAGAAAGCCCGTTATCTGTGTCAGATACAGCCATGAAAGTAAGCACCAACATACAACCAGATGGTTCTGCTGCAACAACAAAACAGAGACAACCATGCTGCTGAACCGCCCGCCAGGGGGCTAAGCCTCCACTCACCCCCTGTAAGTGACCATTTCCTGACAGCCTGGTGATGTAAACCTTCCCTGTTATCCTGAAGTTGCAGGTACAGGGGCCAGAGTGAAAGCAGGTATTTACTGCAGCGAAAAATTGACGGGCAAAACAGAGCTGATTACAGGCTGTAATCAGCCCCGCGATAACACCCGGTTGAAGTGGTTACTTCAGCGCTGAAAATACCCGGTTCGGAGCGTTTTCAATCTGACAGGCAGAGGCTTCAGCAAGGTGAGAAACGCTCCCAATTACGCGTAATGAATAAACCCTATAGCCACACTCAGCCCTGGCTCACAACCTGAATTAACAAACGAACGCAGTTTGATCAGCTTGCTGATGGTTTTCTTGACACTCAGACAGCTGTACACGTCGCCATTTATATAGCAGGCATCATGCTCCAGGTACGGGTTTCTCCAGGTCTCAAAACCTTCCGACCACTCCACCACCGGATAGAGAACGACATAGAGCAGCAACAGACTACGCCTTTTAATATGGTATTTCTGAAGCATGTGACTGCTTACATACTCGACAGTAACACGGATAACAGGAACCTAGGCGATGTACTGATACAAGTGTCCTTTCCCACCAACAGGTGCAACATAGTGAATGGCCTGCTGCGTTGCATTACGTGAAGTGATTGAGTTCTATGTCTACTGAATCAGCCAGAACCAGACGTTGTTCAAGAGCAGGATGTAGCTCAAGAGTCGGATGTCGTTCAAGAGTCGGATGGTGTTCGCCGCCAAAATCGGCGAAGCTGCTGACACAGCCACTGATTAACATGGGCTGTACTCAGGACTCTGAAACTTAAGGACTAGAGATGAAGTTTTCCCGAAAAGGGCCGTTGGTAAAAAGCCTTGTAACAACACTGGCTTTCACAGGCATGATGATAGCCGGGCAGGCACAAGCAGAGCACCAATCACTCGATGCAATCAAAGCGCCTTCTGACCTGAAAAATATACATGTCATCAAGCTGGGTACCGATAAACTTTCAACCGATTTTGTTATCTTCGTGAAGAACAAGGTGCCCCTTCATAAACATGATTTTCACACTGAAACACTGTACGTGCTGGAAGGCAGTGGAGATTTTCAGATGGGCGAGCAGATGATGAAAATCGCGGCAGGGGACTACATTCGTATCCCGGAAGGTACACCACACGCAGTTACAGTCACCTCCGACATTCCACTGAAAGTGATTTCAGTGCAAGCCCCCGAGTTTCTGGGTAAAGACCGGGTAATGATCAAGTAGTTCTGTTCAGACCTGCATCATTCAGGCCTGCATCACTGCGGGCCTTCTCTGGTATGAAAAACCCTGGTGGCTTGGTAACGGAAATATGCGCATTAATGACACAGCCGTCAGTAGAACTGTTCCAGCTACTGACGTTTACCTGCCAGGACTCAACCGGGAGCTCCCAGAAGCTTATCCACAGAAGCTATCGACAATCCCCCCCCTGGAGGGGGCGAAAAAAAGTGCTGCAGGGCAACAGATTCAGCTGAATACTGAAATTATACACACCCTGCAGCCAGGAAGGACCGGTGTTCAGAGCTGCTGTTGTACAGCCTGTTTCTGAAAAATATATTCATCGGTATAGCTGTCATCAATCACCACCGACGCGCTGTAGCGGGTACTGAGCGAAGGAACCACACCGGTATACTCCGCCGGGCGCAGGCAATAATCAGCATTAAAACCATGTTTATGATGCTGTTGTATGTTGTAGGTGCTCAATAGAATATTGCCCTCGGGTGCCAACCGCTCCGCCATCTGATGCCAGAGCGGCAACCAGGGTTTGAACCAGGTCATCACCATGTTGTTAATCACGCCGGGCTCAACTTCATTCAGCATCTCAACCCAGTCAGGCTGATCAACGTCCAGCTGCACCGTACGAATTTCAACCCCCAGCATGACAGCAAAGTAGTTCAATCTCTCCAGCGCTTCAGACGATATATCCGCCGCTATCACATCGAACCCTTTACGCGCCAGATACAATGAATTGGCACCATCACCACTGGCGAGATCAAGCACAGTACCAGGCATCAATTGTGCTGCAGACTGCTCAATAAAACGTTGCGGGGTAGGTAATAACAGCGCTTTATCACGATAGCGCCGATCCCACTTCTGCTGTTCTGATTCCACTGTGCCTCCTGTGTGATCAGCGAGTAACAGATACAGGCCCAGCCTGTACCAATGCAAACTACCACAGCATAAGACAGTCACACGCATCTGCACAGCCCTGTAAATCAGGGGGTGACGATTATCAGAGAAACCAGATGGGGATAGCACAGCAAGCCGGAAGTGTCGGCAGCCTGACCATTGCGTTTAAAAAACAAAGTATTTTGGACAAGCTTTCAGAAGGGGCTTTTTATATTAACCGGCGCAATCAGAACTGTAACAGCTGCAACACATCCTGTGGCTGCGTGTTCGCCTGAGCCAGCATGGTCTGAGCCGCCTGACTGGTCACTTTGCTACGCGATAATTCAGCCGTTTCCAGGGCATAGTCAGCATCTTTAATTCGGGAACGGGCAGCCGATGTCTGTTCAGCAAAGACATCCAGGCTGTTCAGCGCAAAGTCCAGTCGGTTCTGCATCGCCCCCAGCAAGCTACGCTTACTGCCTACAATATCCAGCGCCAGGTCGATCTGTTCAAAAGCCTGCTCGGTATCTGACAACCGCAGTCCACGCAAACCAATGGCCCCCTCATCCACAAAAATACGATCCAGCGCCAGCTGGTCTCCCACTGCACCGCTCATCTGAATATGGGTACCTAGCTCCCGGGTCATATTTCGCGCGCCAGTAAGACGCATATTGTCTTCATCCGTACGATAAGCACGGTTGACAAGCGTTCCCTTGGAGTCTTTTGATCTGAAGCCATAGTCAGAACCGTGAATGGCTCCGGTATCTCTATCGTACAGACTCATACTATTGATATAGGATTCACCATCCGGCCCCTGCATATAAGCCTCGAACGCAGCCTTGCTGGCAAAGGGAGTGGTTGCAGCAATAGCCTGATCAAGCGTCTGCCCATCACTCATCAGCGACATAAGCCGCTTAATCCCGCCGCTTTCTTCACCACCAGCAGCATCATGCAGCATTCGACCGGCAACATAGGCAGACGCATATCCGGCAGCCACATCGGAGGGAGGGGCTGGAGAGCCCGGGGTTGTTTTCAGGTGCGTCATCAACGTGGCGGCTGTATGCGCCGGGTTCCGCAGTATCCGGGCTACATCGTCATCACCACCTTCAATCAATTGTGCAGTACCTTCTGTAAACCAGCCTGGCACTTCATTAGGCGTCGCAGGCACCATTCCCATATTCGCCCGCATCACAGCGTGTACCATCTCATGGGCAATAGTACGGTCCAGTACCCAGTCAGTTTTCCCACCATCAGGCAGTGATACATCAGGAAAAGCAGCCAGATTGATATTCAGAATGAAGCGGTCAAATTCATCTGTAGCGGCATTGTAATCGCGCGAGCTGACAGAAGCAGCATAGGTCGATGCGGGATCATTTTCATAGTTAAGCTCTATTGGTTTACCTTTTCCCGTCAAACCAAAATGTTCTTCAATCAGATACTCAGCTTCTGGCAACCAGTAAGTCTGCAAGGCATACTCGATGGCATCTTTCCCTTGCAATGTACTTTCATCCCCGAACACCGGCTCACCATTAAAGCGGGTTTGCTCAGTCAGCTGCTGAATACCTGCTGTCAGATGATCAACTTCCTGCTGAATTGCACTGCGATCGAACTGCACATTGGTGTCGTTGGCATATTGCACCAGCAGCTCTCGGGAGCGCTGTAACATCTCTTCTACAGTTTCCAGCGAGCCTTCAGCCGTCTGCAGAAATGACACTGCATCATTGGCATTGCGTATGCCCTGGCGAGCACCCAGAATATCTGAGCGCATGCGAGTCGAAATAGAAAGACCCGCAGCATCATCTGCGGCTGTATTGATACGCTTGCCGGTAGTCAGCCGCTCCATTGAAGTTTCAGTTGTCGCGGTGTGACGGGTCAGTGCATTACGTGCACTGATGGAGTTTACATTGGTGTTGATACGCATAGTTGGCCACCTGTCCCTGCCTTTGCCTTGAGACTAACGGCTGAACGTACCGGTTTCTAAAGTTGTCGGCCTGAGTTTCGTACTAAAGTTCATAAGCAAAGCTGCATATTCATGTACATGACACCATACGGCCACTTCACCATTCAGTCATGCTCTGATTTCATGGCAGCTCTCCAGCGCTAATCTTTTGTCATTGCAACGTTCTTTAGTGACTCACCCTTATTTTCCTTACTGACTTACGGTGTTTTGATTCAACAGCGCTGACGGGCTGTCCTGTAACAGACTGACATCGCCACCCGAGGCAATCTGATAGCACTGGAAGTCTTCCGCCAGAAACAGGTTGCCGCAATAACCCGCCTGAGCTTCAGACCGCAACTGAGCCATAGAGCGATCTTTCCTTCGGCGTGGGCGTTTCAGGTAACGAGGGCTGAAATGTGTCAGAATCAGATTCTGCAAACCGGCTTTGCTGGCAAACTCTGCAACCATAGCTGCACTGCTATGTTGCGGTTCCGGGCCTACCTGCTGTAGCACATCATTGGTATAGGTTGCTTCGTGTACCAGCACCGTATGGCGATCACATAGCGGTGCCAGCAGCTCAGGTTGGTCATTATCACCAGCCACCACTACAGCACGTGGCATATGGGCAACACAGGTATAATCAGCACTGCGAAGCAAACGACCATCTGCCAGCCGTACATCCTGTCCTTTCTGCAACAGCCCCCATTCGGGGCCTGCTATTACGCCATCATACCGCAGGCGCTGTATATTCAGGCGCCGCTCAACGCTCACCTCCTGTAACCGGTAGCCCCAGCAAGGCACCCGGTGGCTAAGGGAAACAGCGGATATTGCCAGCCCGGCCACCTCCAGCGCTAACGCATCACTCACATCAACAAAGCGCAGTTCGAAACCGATCTGTAACTGAGTAAAACGGATGACAGCCTGCAAGTAATGCCAGATGTCGGCCGGGCCAACAATCGTCAGCGGCGCCGTACGCCCGTTCAACTGACAGGAGGCCAGCAGACCCGGTAAACCGTAACAGTGATCACCATGGACATGTGTAATCAGGATGGCTGCCAGTCGCTGTGGCGACAAAGCCGTACGTAACAGCTGGTGCTGAGTCGCTTCACCACAATCGACCAGCACCCAGGCTCTGCCATTTGCAGGCTGTACCGCTGTCGCACTGACATTACGCTCCCGACCCGGAGCCCCCGACGCTGTTCCCAGAAACGTAATCTTCACCCGGCACCTCCGTTGGTGTTTGTAATTACTGGTGTTTGTAATTACTGGTGGTCGCAGTTAGCGATGCAGATAGCATCAGAATGACTGTTCAGCAAACGCAGATTTTTCATCGCTATGCCCTGCCTGCCATACGTATCTGGACTAGACTGGATTCTGACGGGGCAGCGAAAGTAGCCGCTCCAGTTACTCATGGAATGATGTGCTGTACAGACTGATGGGCACCCCTGTGCCGACTGACAACCACAGCTATTCTGCATAACAGGTGCAACACAATGTACTCACAGGACAGGAGGTTACCATGTCTATCAAACAGATTATTAACCAGCTCAATACGCTGGACAACCAGGTTCAGGGCTGGGCCAGTGGCCAGAAACCTCTCCCTGGTTATGAAGAGGTGATACGTCTGCGTGTGCAAATGGCGGCGTTACTCTATGTACCACTCGATGTAGCAACTTTCGACGGCCCGGCGGTTGTAACACTGGGGAGCTGCACTCAGCAGAACCACCCTATTCCAGAAAGTATTTACGAAAAACTGTTGTTGCTGCGCAGCCAGATTCTCAATTTTGACCAGCAGCTATCAAACTTGCAGAACCAGCTGGAGCTGATGATGCACTCCCCTCGCCAGGCGGCAGTTCATTAAACGGTATGATGCAAGTAACACGGTGCTACTGATGATGCCGCCATGGATGGCACCATCGACAAGCGTAACAAAGCCCGTACAGATGGCCCCGTACATCGCTCCTGCTATATGTCGCTCCGGCTATATGTCGCTCCTGCTATATGTCGCTCCGGCTATATTAAGAAACCATATGTGGCACTCATCCCTTCAAATCTCTGTTCACTCGTTATAAAGCACCCAGAAAAACCCTTAAGCCAGGTAGATATGGTTAAGGAATTTTCCTATTTTTATACTTACCTTCTGGTTGGTATATGTGAAATTTTAGAGAAAATCATGCTTTAACTGGATATTTTTTACACCTCACCTCGCCAAAAGTATTTAGTGAGGATTAATATAAAAATCAAAAAAACTTAAAAACAGCATAAAATACCAGCAAAAAAACAACAAAAATCAAAAAATTCAAGAGTCGCTATTAACAAGTAGTTAACCCACATAAAGCAAAATATAGAGACTGATTACAACTCTAAATACCAACAGGTTCACTTATTGTACTCACTGGCTTATCTGGTTTTTAAAACCATGATCGGGGTAACATCCCGGACAGCTGATCAGCTGCGCCCAGAAAAGAAAAGGCCTGATCGTTGCGCAGAGATCACTCTTAACAATTGCGGGTATCTGATACTCACGGTTAAAAGGATTTACCTATGCGTATTCTGCTGTTATCAACCAGTTACAACAGTCTGACTCAGGCTGCCCATGTTGAACTTCAGACAATGGGTCATGAGGTCAGTATAGAAGTCTTCATCAACCCGGATCAGGTGCGAGAAGGAATCGCACTATTCAAGCCTGATCTTATTCTCTGCCCCATGCTGACCAAGGTCGTGCCTGACGATATCTGGCAAAATACGCCCTGTATCATCGTGCATCCGGGTATTCGTGGTGATCGCGGCCCATCCTCGCTGGACTGGGCTATTCTTGAACACGCTGATTACTGGGGTGTGACAGCAGTATCGGCAGATTATGAAATGGACTCCGGAGCCATCTGGGCCAGCGCTGAATTTGCCATGCGAGATGGCAGTAAAAGCAGCATCTACCGCGATGAAGTTGTCCAGGCAGCAATGGGGGTTATCAGAACAACCGTCAAACGCATTGCTAACGGCCACTATGTTCCTGAGCCACTGGACTACAGCCACGAAGATGTACATGGGCGCTGCCGCCCGCTGTTACGCCAGACCAGCCGCCACGTCAACTGGCAGGAAGACCCGGTTGAAGTCATTCTGCGCAAGGTGCGCTCTGCTGACGGTGCCCCGGGCCTGCTGGACACGCTGTTTGATGAGGAATATTTCCTCTGCGGAGCCCACCCGGAAAGCACACTGGTTGGTACGCCGGGTGAGATTATTGCCACTCGAGAAGGAGCAATCTGTATTGCAGCCAATGACGGTGCCGTCTGGATCACCCATCTGAAGAAGCGCAGCCCAACAGGACACTTCAAACAGCGCGCGACTGATCTACTGGCTGAGCACCTGCAAGGTGTGCCAGAGAAACCATTGCCTGCACTCTATACCGGTACCGAGCAAACTTTCCGTGAAATCTGGTATGAAGAGAGCGGTGATGTTGGCTACCTTCACTTTGACTTCTACAACGGTGCCATGAGTACCCGTCAATGTGAACGCCTGACTACCGCCTATAACGAAGCCTGTCAGCGTCCCATCAAAACCCTGGTACTAATGGGGGGCCGGGACTACTGGTCTAACGGTATTCACCTGAACGTTATTGAGGCAGCCAATGACCCTGCCACTGAGTCCTGGGCTAATATCAACGCAATCAACGACCTGGTACAGGCCATTCTGCTAACCCGTGACAAACTGACCATTGCAGCGATTCATGGTAGTGCCGGTGCAGGCGGAGTGATGCTGGCACTAGCTGCCGACCGAGTTTTTGTACGTGAAGGTGTAGTACTGAACCCGCACTATCGCAGTATGGGCGGCCTCTATGGTTCTGAATTCTGGACATGGAGCCTGCCACGCCGGGTAGGAGAAGAGATGGCAGAGTCACTGACTCAATCCTGTCTGCCACTGGGGGCAGAAGACGCATGCAAATTTGGCCTGGTTGACGGCGTTATCTACCGTGATCTGCACAACCCGTACAGCTTCCGTCAGCAGATTGAACGTATTGCCGAGCAACTCAGTCAGTCACCACAGCTGGAAAGCATGCTGACAACCAAGGTCCACATTATCGAAAAACATGCTGACGATATGCTGGCCTGCCGTGAAATGGAACTGGCACATATGCACCTGAATTTCTTCGGTGAAGATCGTAGCTACCACGAAGCACGTACTAACTTTGTTCTCAAACGTCCAGCCACGGCAACACCTGACCACCTGGCCATACACCGTCAGCCCGCAGCAGAGCTGATGGCTGAAATGGCAGACATGGAATAAGCTGTTATCAACGTGAATGAAGTAGCCCAAGCGCATAGCTCCCGCCGCCAGCAGATCCTGATGGGTCTGCTGGTTTTCGTATGGCTGATCGCCATGTGTTACGCCTTCTGGTGGTTTCTGATCCGTGATATCAGGCTATTCTATCCACCCGGCCATGAACAGTACGTGCATTTTGAGAACGCCCGCATGGGTGATCATCTGCAGCAGTTTATTCAGGCAAAACACCCCGGCCTGCTGACCAGCCCAAGCCAAGGTGTTCTAGTACATTTCTGGGACCCTGATTGCCTGTGCAGCCGCTTTAATATTCAGCATGTCCAGCAACTGATTGAAGAATTTGGCCCTCAGGGTATCCGTTTTATGGTGGTACTCAATGATCGGGTCGACAACCCCGAGCAATGGCTACAACAGGCCCCGACACTATTCCCCGGTGCCACTGTAGTATCAGCCAGCACACTGGCGCTCCCCGTGCAGTTGACGGCAAGCCCATCTACCGCCATTCTCAACGCCCAGGGCCATCTGACCTATTTCGGCCCCTACACACTGGGCGCGCTCTGCCTGCCCAGTGGTGATGGCCTGGTCGAAACCGTATTCAAACATCTGCTGGCAGGACGCCAGCCTCAGTCCGGTAGTATTTCAGGCTCTGGCTGCTTTTGCCGCTGGCCTGAAAGTGACTGATTTACAAGGAGTTTCCCCCTGATGAACAAACGCGCCTATTTGCGGGATCATTACATAAAAGCGGACCGACTGGTCGTGAAGGTAATCTGGTTTCTCTTCTTCGTCTCAGTTGCCATGGCCAGCTGGAATGACACATGGTCAGAAGTAATTCTGATCGCGCTACCTACCGCAGCTGTTGCAACTGTGCTGGCATGGCAAATGCCCGGCAGCCGCCTGACCCGCCATGTTATCGCCATCTCATTGATGTTCTACGCCGCGCTGGAAATACACCAGGCTAACGGCATGATCGAAATGCACTTTGCCATTTTTTGTCTGCTCGCATTTTTACTCTATTATCGCGATTTCATGGTGATTCTCAGCGCTGCGGGCGTCATCGCAGTCCACCACTTTCTATTTACCTTCATGCAGGCATCCGGGCTTGCGGTTTATGTATTTCCGGAAGCCAGTTATTATCTGGTCTTCCTGCATGCTGCCTATGTTGTCTTTGAATCCACCATTCTGATCGTGATGGCACGTAGCTCACAGCGCGAAGCCATTCAGACAGCCGAACTGCATCAGATCGCTTCACATCTGCAGATGCAGGATGATAAATTGGACATTACCTACCGTAAAAGCAACGCACACAGCGCTTTCGCCATCAACTTCAACACGTTCATGGAAACCATCCATCGGGTGGTCAGCTCCACCCGTGACGCTTCGGACAAACTGCACGATTCAGCCGAATCACTCTCTTCACAGAGCGGTAACAGCATTGAGGAGATGCAGCGCCAGAAAAACTCGGCCGATGAACTGGTCAGCACTATCCGCCAGCTCAGCACAACGCTGGAAAGTGTGTCACGCAGTGCTCGTCACTCCTCCAGCGAAGCGCTGGAAGCTGCGGGCCTGGCCGCAGAACGCGCCAGTAGCTGTACCCGCGTCATGGCATCCAGCGTGGAAAACGTTGAACAACTTTCCGATCAGGTAGAACAGACTACCCGGATTATTACCAGCCTGGCCGAAGACAGTGACCGTATTGGCACCGTGCTGGATGTTATCCGCAATATTGCAGACCAGACCAACCTGCTTGCTCTGAACGCCGCAATTGAAGCAGCCCGTGCTGGTGAGAATGGCCGGGGATTTGCTGTCGTTGCTGATGAGGTTCGCACCCTGGCACAACGCACACAGGAATCCACCGAAGAGATTCACCATATGATTGAAGCGTTGCAAAGTGGTAGCCGCCAGGCAGTCAGCGCCATGGAAGAGAGTCGAGAAACGGCGCGCCTGAGTGTGGAGCAGGCAACAGAAAGCCAGGTTGCCTTGCATGATATTCATGAAGCAGTAAACACCATCAACAGCACCAACCAGCAAATTGCTGACACAACTATTGAGCAGGAAAAGGTATCTGATGAAGTCAGCGGACGACTACGTTCTGTCAGTGACCTGGCAGCAAGCACATCAACGTACGCCGAAAAAACATTCTATGCCAGTAAGGAGTTTACTGAGCTTTCCAGCCAGTTAAGGAATGCCGTTCGCAGTTTTGTTGTTTGATCTTTCAAAATAATGCGTATTCATTATTACAAAACCTGATCAACCAGATCTTACGCTTTAAACATAAAAAGGCCTGTTTTTATACAGGCCTTTTTCCGTATTCTATGTAATATTTTTTCTGATCATACACTGCAAAATACTCCCCCGTGACAAGCTGTGAATATCTCCTAATTTTAATAGTTGCAATTTTTTTCAATTGCGTAGTTGCATAGATTCTGCTTTGAGTTTATTTTAGCAGCCGCTCAGCTCTTACCTATATGATCATTAAAGATCATCAGATATATCCAGACTTCACCACAACAATATCTGATTGGACGGTCCGGGACAGATCGATCTTTCTACTATCAGAAGCAGGCCATATATCAGGTAGTCGGCCATATCTTCGGGCTGCAGCATCGTAACTACGACCAGTTATGTCTGGGCAGTACAGTGATTTCTGATTACTAAAACGGTTTAAAACCTACCAGGGACTGCAGTTTGCCAATTAAGCGGGCAAATTGAACAGACAGGGATAAGGAGAGTCCTCCCTCATGAAAGAACGTGCTTTTCTACTGGAACATTACCGCCAGGCTGATCGCCTGATGATCAAGGTAATCTGGTTTCTGTTATTCGTAACACTGGTATTTGCTAGTTGGTATGGCACCTGGGCTGAGGCCCTGATTATCGGCTTACCTACCGCTCTGGTACCAACACTGCTGGGTATGCAGATGGCAGGAAGTCGCCTGACCCGCCACAGTATCGCAGCCGCCCTGATGCTTTTTTCAGCTTTGCAGATCCATCAGGCCAACGGCATGATCGAAATGCATTTCATGATTTTCTGCCTGCTGGCCTTTCTGCTCTATTACCGTGACTTCATGGTTGTACTGACAGCAGCTACAGTGATTGCGCTTCATCATCTGATTTTCAATGTCCTGCAAGCTGCGGGGTACGGTGTCTACGTCTTCCCGGAAACCAGCTTCAATCTAGTAATGATTCATGCCGGTTATGTTGTTTTCGAGACCACGATTCTGGTATTGATGGCACTGAATTCACAACGCGAAGCCGTACAAACCGCTGAGCTGCATCAGATTGCCTCACATCTGCAGATGAATAACGAACGACTGGATGTCACCTTCCGTCAGCCCGATGCTCGCAGCCCCTTCGCCCGCAACTTCAACACTTTTATGGAAACTATTCATAAGGTGGTAGCAGAAGCACGTGAAGCGTCTGACCGTCTGCATGATTCAGCAGAATCTCTGTCCTCGCAGAGCGGTGATAATATCGACGAAATGCAGCAGAAAAAACAGAATGCAAATGCGCTGGTACAGTCTATTCAGGATCTTAGCCGTACTCTGACATCCGTCTCCCACACCGCCAGCCGTGCCTCCGGTGAAGCTGTTAATGCAGCCTTGCAGGCTGCAGATGACGCTCGTACCTGTGCCGGTGTGATGGATAAAAGTATCAATAATATTGAGCAGCTTTCGGAGCAAGTTGATCAGACCACCAATATTATCAATGCGCTGGCTTCTGACAGTGAAAAGATTGGTTCGGTACTGGATGTTATCCGTAATATAGCTGACCAGACCAACCTGCTGGCCCTGAACGCAGCGATTGAAGCTGCCCGCGCTGGCGACAACGGTCGCGGCTTTGCTGTCGTTGCTGATGAGGTACGCACACTGGCACAACGCACTCAGGAATCAACCGAAGAAATTCACCAGATGATCGAGTCCCTGCAAAACGGCAGTAACCGTGCCGTACAGGCGATGGAACAGAGCCGTGAAACAGCCCGTCTCAGCGTTGAGCAGGCAGGCCAGAGCCGTCAGGCACTGGAAGACATCACTCTGGCGGTTACGACAATCAATGAAACCAATCAGCAGATTGCCGAAACTACCACGCAACAGAATCAGGTTTCGGATGATGTCAGCGGCAAACTGGTTGAGGTCAGCGCACTGGCAGAACATACCTCAACCTATGCCGAGCAGACATTCTACGCCAGCCGTGAGTTCACCCAGTTGTCTGGCACATTGAGGGCGTCGGTTTCCAGCTTTGTCGTCTGATACCATGTAGCCGGTGGTATCTGCATTCAGTCCGCCAATGCCTTAATGATCGCCTGCAGCACACGCCCAGCCGGGTGTGTGCTTTTTTGTACGTATGTTTTTATATAACTGCTTTGCTATACAAACAGTTCTACACAGTCTCTCTTTGCACAAGCTCTCTTACACAACCTCTACTTACACAAACTCTATTTGCACAAGCACTTGACCCCGTCGTTGCCAGCGGCCAGTATTTGCGCCCTTCCTGCCTTGAAGCTCAGGAGCTGAACCCACTGGCGGCACATGGACCTGGACACACCTTCACAGCAGGACAGTGCTTCCTGACATGGTGTATCAGCTCACTTTTCCCGGAGACAGACGAGCCCATACAAAATACACTCATCATTGAGCCCTGGCGGTTGAAGCACTACGCTTGAAATTTCAGATAGGCTTTAAGCTTCAAGAGCACTTTAAGCTTCAAAAGCACTTTAAGCTTCAAGAGCACCTGAAGCTTTAAGAAAATTTCAAACTTCAATTAAGACCGTTCATAGATCACAGGTACAGAATGAGCCCGAAACTGCTGGATGAAGACACCCTGCGAGCACGCGAAGCGGTTATTCTGGACGCAGCACAACAACTGCTGAACCAGATTGGTGCCACTGCTCTTACCATGGACAAGGTTGTCAGCAAGGTACCCTATTCCAAAGGCACCGTTTATAACCACTTCAGCAGCAAGGAAGATCTTCTGATCACGTTGTGCAACGAGAGCATGCAGAAGCTGGTCAACATGTTTGAGCGGGCGCTGAAGATTGACGCCTGTAGCCGTGACCGGATGCTGGCCGTTGGCTTTGCCTATATGCTCTATGCCACTCTGTATCCAGACAAATTCATGCTGGTGATCACTGCCAAAACCCCTTCCGTCAGCGACAAAGCCTCAACAGAGCGGCAACAGGCTCATCTGGCACTGGAAAACCGACTACTGACACTGGTCGCGGCTGCCATCGCGACCGGCGTTGAGCACGGCGAACTGACATTACCGCCAGGTAGCGATATGGAACAGGTCTCCTTTGCTTTCTGGTCCTCTGCATTTGGCGCCATCTCCCTGCTCTCCAGCAAGGTAGAACGTTGCAGTGCCCGCTCATCACTGCTGCTGGAGCAGACCATTGTACTCAATGCCAACCTGCTGTTTGATGGCCTGAACTGGCAACCAACTACCGACCCACAACGTACCGCCAGTATCATCAGGTTGCTGAAAGAAGAGGTTTTCAGCAACGAAATGCGGCAGTTAGCCGAGCAGGGCTACACCCTGCAGATCTGAGATCAGACAAAGGGCTAAAGAGGCTCAAATCAGGTGTAGTTCAGGCCTGACAAAGTAAACGTCCAGGTCTGGCTATAGCCTTATCAGCCAGTTCAGCAGAATAAATTCTGTGCCGGGGTTCTCATCATCCAGATCAGCATTAGAAAGATGCCCAACCTCCAGCCGTAGGGACTGATCAATTGATAATTCGTAATCCAGGTGCAACCGGGTCATGAACTCAATATCATGCCCCAGCTCCAGCTGTGGTTCATTGGTATGATAGAAACCCGCACTCAGCGAACCGCCCCAGCTCCAGCGCCCCGGCAATTCCCATACTTTGGTCAGACCACCATGCAGGTAGACCGTATCATCCTGCGCCAGCAGCAGCCCGCCCTGTATCTGCATTCCCACCAGATAGGGTACGGGGTCAGACACCAGTGCTGCCTGTAACAGTGTTGTGGTGTCAGAGTCACGTTCACCTATCGCCCCGATTCCCAGTTCCAGTGAACGCGCCTGTGCCGTGCCGACCAGCAACAGCCCAGTCAGTACAAGCCCCAGTGCCATTTTCCAAGCCATTCTCTACCCCCGTTACGATTGATGAACCTCCTGTTACCTGTCTTTCACCAGATGCCTTTCACCAGATGTCTTTCACCAGAAAGTATCTTCCAGGGCCTGGCGTCTCCGATACCAGGCTACGGTTACAAACCTGCTGATCCATATCTCACCCGCTGACTTTTAGCTTGGCAGAGCCTGAGACAAGTGCCACCGCAAATATGGTATCAACATCGCCATATCAGTATCGTCACATCGGCTGAAACTACATCAACGACAGGTCTCACCCGGAACAGCAGGAAATTACAGGAAAGCATCAACAAAGCTTGCATCAGCGCAATGGCAAGGTTATTTTTGACGCTTCGTCAAATTTGACTGCTGTCCCTGTCTGACAGTTGTCAGTGACCAGGATCAGGCGAAGCTGGCCAGGCTTCACCTTTTTCATAACGCCATAATGACGATTCGTCATAAACGGTAATAGACAATGAGAAATAGACTGTTCCGCACCGCACTGGATCACCCTGTTCTGGTGATTCTGCTCAGCCTGGTTCTGGTCGTCGCTGCTGCCGCAGGGGCCCAGAAACTGGTATTCAAATCTGACTACCGGGTATTTTTCTCGGAAGAAAACCCACAGCTCAATGCGTTTGAGGCCATGCAGAAGGTCTACAGCAAGAGCGATAATGTTGCCTTTATCGTCGTCCCGGATGACGGCAAAGTCTTTACGCCAGACACCCTGACGGCTATCTACCAGTTGACCGACGAAAGCTGGCAGGTGCCTTTTTCTACCCGCGTTGACTCAATCACCAACTTCCAGCACACCCGCGCTGAAGAAGATGACATGATTGTAGAAGACCTGATACTGAACCCGGCCGCCATCAATGATGCCGATATGCCAGGCTTGCAGCAGATTGCCCTGTCCGAGCCACAACTGTACAAAAAGCTGATTTCACCCCAAGCCCATGTCACCGTAGTCAATGTGACCGTGCAGCTCCCTGGCGAGAATCCGGTGGTAGAAGTACCGCAGGTCACCGCCAAAGTGCGTGCGATACAGGCAGATTTTGAAGCAGCCAATCCGGGTATCAAGCTCTATCTGTCCGGCATGGTGATGATGAACAGCAGTTTTGCCGAGTCATCCCTGAACGACAATGCCACGCTGGTACCACTGATGTTCGGCATGGTGATTCTGGCCATGATTCTGATGCTGCGCACTTTCAGCGGCACCTTTGCAACGGTCATCATCATCGCCTTTTCTATTGCCGGTACTATGGGGCTGGCAGGCTGGATGGGCTTCTTCCTGACCGGCCCAAGTGCCAGCGCACCCACCATGATTCTGACTCTAGCGGTGGCTGACTGTATCCACATTCTGACCACCATGTTCTATGAAATGCGCCACGGCGTGGAGAAACGTAAAGCCATTCTGGACAGTCTGAAGATCAACTTCCAGCCAATTCTGCTGACCAGTATCACCACAGCAATCGGCTTCCTGAGCATGAACTTCTCCGACTCACCGCCATTCCGTGACCTGGGTAATATGGTTGCCATTGGCGTGATGCTGGCGTTTGTCTTCTCAATCACCGTATTCCCGGCCATGCTGATGCTGCTACCTATCCGGGTGAAACAGATTGAAGAGGGTAACAGCGATCTGATGCAGCGAATTTCCGAGTTCGTCATCAGCAAATGTCGTATTCTGCTGCCGGGTATGAGTGTGGTGATGGTCGCATTGATTACTTTCCTGCCCCAGAACACCCTGAACGATGATTTCGTCAAATACTTTGATACCAGCGTACCTTTCCGTCAGGCCACCGACTTCATGCAGGACAACATGTCCGGTATGACCACACTGGAAATCGCCGTCGACACTGGTGAAGAAAGCGGTATCAATAACCCGGCGTTTCTCAAGGCTCTGGGCACATTCAGCGACTGGCTACGCGCGCAGCCGGAAGTAGATCATGTCAACACCCTGTCTGATACCCTGAAACGCCTGAACAAAAACATGCACGGTGACGATGACAGTTATTATCGCTTGCCAGATGATCAGGAGCTGTCAGCCCAGTACCTGCTGCTGTATGAGATGTCACTGCCGTATGGTCTGGACCTCAATAACCAGCTCAATGTTGATAAATCAGCCACACGGGTGATCGTCACCCTGCAGAATATGACCAGCAATGAGCTGATCATGATTGAGGAGCGTATCCACACCTGGTTCCGTCAGCATGCGCCATTGTATAAAGCCGATGTCGCCAGCCCGAGCCTGATGTTCTCCCATATCAGCCAGCGCAACATCCAGAGCATGCTGATCGGCATTGCCAGCGCGCTGGTACTGATCTCGGTATTGCTGGGTATCGCGCTGCGTTCGGTGCGCTTTGGCCTGATCAGTCTGATCCCCAATCTGGCACCTGCGGCCATGGGTTTTGGCCTCTGGTATCTGATTGATGGTCAGGTCGGACTGGCACTGTCTGTTGTCGCCGGTATGACACTGGGTATCGTGGTAGATGACACCGTCCATTTCCTCAGTAAATACCTGCATGCTCGCCGTGACCGTGGTAAAGATAGCGTAGCCGCCGTGGGCTATGCCTTTGGCTCTGTTGGTCGCGCACTCTGGGTCACCACTCTGGTACTGGTAGCAGGCTTTATGGTACTGGCCCAGTCCAGCTTCAAGCTCAACGCCGACATGGGCCTGCTGACCGCACTGACCATTCTGATCGCACTGATTGTCGACTTCCTGTTCCTGCCACCATTACTGATGAAACTGGACCAGGGCCAGCCTGCTGATCTGCCCCCCTCAGATGATCAGACGGCTAACCAGAGCGACGCGCTGGAGCCAGCATCCGGTCACTGCCGCCAGACTATATCAGGGACTGCAAAGCTGGCCGCAGGCACTACCACTGAACAGAACACCGCCCCTGCAAAAGATAAGAAAGGACAGACCAATGAACCCGCTGAAGAAACCGCTTAATACACTGCTGGCCGCGGCAATGATGGCAACGCCACTGCTGACGGTGTCACAGACTGCCCTGGCACAGAGTGCTGAAGAGAAAGGCCTGGCAATATCCAAAGAAGCCAAAGCCCGTGATGAAGGCTGGGGAGATATGCAGGCAGAGATGAAAATGGTACTGCGTAACCGCCAGGGCCAGGAAAGTACCCGTGAGATTCGCATGAAATCACTCGAGGTGAAAGGTGATGGCGATAAGAGCCTGACCATGTTCGACAAACCCCGCGATGTAAAAGGCACCAACTTTCTCAGCTTTTCCCACGCTGTTGGCGCAGATGATCAGTGGCTCTATCTGCCTGCGCTGAAGCGGGTAAAACGTATCGCTTCACGCAACAAGTCTGGCCCGTTTATGGGGTCCGAATTTGCCTATGAAGATCTCAGCTCCTTCGAGATCGAGAAGTACACCTATAAATATATCAAGGATGAAGGCTGCAGCGACGGGCTGAACTGCTTCGTGGTTGAACAGTACCCGGTTGACAAAAATTCCGGCTACACCCGCCGCCAGGTGTGGATGGACGATCAGGAATACCGTATCTGGAAAGTGGAATTCTATGACCGCAAAGACAGTCGCCTGAAAACCCTGGAATTTAGCGGCTACAAGCAGTATCTGGACAAATACTGGCGTGCTGACCTGCAACAGGTAGTAAACCACCAGACCGGTAAGAGCACCGATCTGATCTGGAGCAATTACCGTTTCCAGACCGGCTTACAGGATAAGGATTTCAACAAGAACACCCTGAAACGTGCCCGTTAACATGCGTCATAACAATCTGCACAACAATCTGCATAACAATCTGCGCAAACGCTCCCACAACAGGTTGCACAGGCGCTTGGGCACAATCCTGCTGGCAGTCACTCTGGCTGCCCTGCCCGGGCTGGCGCAGGCGGAGGTAAACGAGCTGGAGCTATCAGGTAAGGTTACGGCCGAGTTGCGCGCTTTTACTCAGGACGCGCAGTTTTCTGGTCAGGATCAGGACAGCAACCTCTCTTTCAGTGTCGAGCCAGAGTTCTACTGGGAGTGGAATGACGGTCTGGACAGCCTCACCTTTACGCCATTTCTGCGTATTGATGAGCACGACGACGAGCGCAGCCACGGTGATATTCGTGAGCTAAGCTGGATTCACGTCGGTGATGACTGGGAGCTGCGCACCGGCATCCGCAAGGTATTCTGGGGGGTAACCGAGTTCCAGCACCTGGTAGATGTAATCAACCAGACCGATAACGTGGAAGACTTTGACGGCGAAGACAAACTGGGCCAACTGATGGTGAACCTGTCACTGGTGCGGGACTGGGGCATCGTCGATCTGTTCCTGCTGCCAGGTTTCCGTGAACGCACCTTCCCCGGCGCTGACGGACGCCTGCGCAGCGGGCTGGTCGTCGATACCAACCGCGCCCGCTACCAGTCAGGGGCGGGGGATAAACATCTGGATGCTGCGGTTCGCTGGAGTCACTCAGTGGATGTGTATGATCTGGGGGCCTACTGGTTCCACGGTACCAACCGCGACCCGATTCTGACACCGGTTAACCGCAATGGCAGCCTGGTACTGAGCCCGTTTTACGAACAGATGGATCAGTTCGGCGTTGATGTTCAGGCCACCGTTGACAGCTGGCTGTGGAAATTTGAAGCGATCTGGCGTGACAGTGACAGCGACGAATTTCTCGCTGCCCAGGGCGGGTTTGAATACACCTTCTACGGTCTGAAGGACAGTGCCGCTGACCTGGGTGTATTACTGGAGTACGGCTGGGATGAACGGGACGAGCGCGGCGGTATCAGCCAGAATGACCTGTTCATGGGTGGCCGGCTGACTCTGAATGATGCCGAAAGCAGCGAGCTGCTGGCAGGCATCAGTCATGACCTTGACCATGACAGTACCAGTCTGCTTGTTGAAGCCAGCCGCCGGGTGGGCGATAACTGGAAAATCAGTCTGGACGGCCGCTTCTTCAGCTCGGATACACCTGTAGACCCAGGCTATGCCTTCCGCCAGGATGATCATCTGCAACTGACAGTCGAGCGCTATTTCTAAGGCTAGTCACCCAACGCCGATAAGATTGACACAGCCTGCTTTCAGATAGCAAAACGGCCCATTATGGGCCGTTTCTGTCTATTCTGTATACATCTCGCTTAACGGCTATAACTGGCCAATGCGCCACCGGCAACCACAAACAGGCTACCAAACAGCCGGTTCTGCAACTGCTGGCGCGCCGGATTACTGAACCAGCCCCGTAGCAACGAGGCCAGACTGGCATATCCCAGCATAACCACAATATCAACCACTACCAGCACCGCACCCATCTGTAAAAACTGCGGCAGGCGGGCAGCTGTCGGGTCAATAAACTGCGGCAGGAATGCCACCAGAAAGACGGTCGCTTTGGGGTTCAGAGTGTTTACCAGCGCCCCCTGCCAGAAGCGTTTCCAGCCAGACATCACTGGTACTTCACCGTCCGTCATCGCCAGCGCCGGTTCACGCCATTTCTGGACGCCCAACCAGATCAGGTAAAGTACACCCAGCCATTTCAGCAAGGTAAAGGCCAGCACTGAAGACGCCAGCAACGCTCCAAGCCCGATACCAACCACCACCAGTTGCACTACAACCCCCACCTGCTGACCCAGAATGGAGGGCAACGTGCGCCAGATTCCCAGTCGCAACCCATGACTCATGGTGTTGACTGCACCGGCACCTGGCGAAACACTCAGGACAACGGCCGCCAGGATAAAGGCGATCAATAACTCCGTAGACATCCATTATTCTCCTTTTGCCCAGGCCTTGCTCAGACCCGGATCATGCAAACCAGGCCCGCCGGTCAGTTCTCTGTGGATCTGGCCGCTGGGCGGCGACGAGGTCTGCGGGCGGCATTATTGCCACGGTTTTCACTACTATTTCTGCGGTTTTCGTTTCTACTGCCACGGCTTTCATTTTTATCAGCACGACGCTCAGTCTGGCTGTCACGCCTGGTACGGTCACTTTTAGCGCGGTCGTCTTTACCACGCTGGCTGTTACTGCCCTGACTCTTGCCCTGGCGTCCCTGGTCACTCCTGTGTCCACCGGCAACCTTGCGACTGTTACGGCCCTGTCCAGCACGGTCAGCGGTAGTGCGCTGTTTCTGCTCACTGCCCCCTCCCTGCTGGGCAACAGCAGACCTGCCGTCTGCAACCGCCTTATCAGTAGAAGCCGCCGCGCGCCGGTTAGCAGGTTTTCTGCTGCGGCGCGCATCCGGCTTATGGCCCTGTGCATTATCACCAGAGCGCTGACCATCCTGGTGTTCATGACGCACTTTCGGCTTTTTCGGTTTCTTTGGCTTTTTCGGGCCGTTCTTACGCAGCTCAGGTGATGCAGGCAAGGTATTCACCGGCGCAAAGCCCTCCACCAGCTGCCGTTCCAGATGCTGGCCAATCAGCTGCTCAATAGCCGTCAATTCTTTAGTTTCGTCGGCACAGACCAGTGATACTGCGTGACCACTTGCACCCGCACGACCCGTACGGCCAATACGATGTACATAATCTTCCGCCACATTAGGCAGATCAAAATTCACCACCTGAGGCAGCTGATCGATATCCAGCCCACGGGCTGCAATATCAGTCGCTACCAGTACACGAATTTCGCCGCTTTTAAAGTTCGCCAGTGCGCGGGTACGGGCGCCCTGGCTTTTATTGCCATGGATCGCTGCCGCGCTGATCTCTGCCGTTTCCAGCTGCCGTGCTAACCGGTTTGCACCATGTTTGGTACGGGTGAAAACGAGTACCTGCTGCCAGTCTCCCTGGTTGATCAGCTGAATCAGCACTTTCGCTTTACTGCGTTTGTCCACCGGGCAGATCCACTGCTCTACAGTGCGCGCAGTACTGTTACGAGGTGTTACCGAAATCTCTACCGGGTCTTCAACCAGCCCACGTGCCAACTGGCGAATCTCATCAGAGAAGGTGGCGGAAAACAGCAGGTTCTGACGCTGTTCCGGCAACAACGCCAGAATTTTGCGAATATCATGGATAAAGCCCATATCCAGCATACGGTCCGCTTCATCCAGAATAAGCACTTCCAGCTGCTCAAAGCGCACCGCTTTCTGGTTATAGAGGTCCAGCAATCGGCCTGGTGTGGCCACCAGCACATCAACCCCGGCACGCAGGCGCATCATCTGCGGGTTAATCTTAACGCCACCGAACACCACTGTAGAGGTCAATGGCAGGTTTTTTCCATAGGTTTCAACACTTTCTGCCACCTGTGCTGCCAGCTCACGGGTTGGCGTCAATACCAGTGCCCGTACCTGGTTAGCTTTAACCGGACGGCCAAATCGCAATACTTCCAGTAATGGCAGGGTAAAACCCGCTGTTTTGCCGGTGCCCGTCTGGGCGGCCGCCATAACATCGCGTCCTTCCAGTACCGCAGGAATGGACTGGGCCTGAATCGGTGAAGGGGTTTCATAACCCTGTTCAGCAATAGCATCAAGAATGGGTGCAGAAAGCCCCAGAGAGGAAAAACTCATGGTGTGATTATCTCGGATCAGATCGTGTCAGCGGGCATGCTGTTCATGCGGGAGTGCAGCTTACCGCAGCTGTCACTCAATTACAGGTAAAACTGCAATTAATCACAATAAAGTGCTAATGATTGACGCGACGGAACAAAACCTGCGTTCAGGCGGCTCTCGTTTGAACTGACGCGACCTGATAGCTGTACTCCTGACAGCCGCCTTTTATGATGTGTTCAGAAATCTGCCGGGCGTCAGCGCTCCAGCACATATGCTTATCACGGACGTTCTCTCCAGCAGCGCTGTCCCGGATGCACTCCTGAATAGCACTCCTGAATAGCACTCAGCCCTGAGCCAGACATGTAATCAAACCGTAACGACAATCTGTAACGACAATCCGCAACGAGAGGTATCTATGAGCCGGTTTACCGATTCCGATTTTCTGCGTTATACCCTGGATAACCCGACCGGGATCAGCGAACCCAGCCAGCGGCAGCTCGCTGATGGTAGCCTGCTGACGGTCAGCGCCAGTGGCATTATGACGGTGGAACCAGCCAACCCGACACGGGCACTGGATCTGGTACTGTCTTGCGGGGTACATGGCAATGAAACTGCACCAATGGAACTGGTACGCGATATGGTCACCGATCTGCTGGATGGCACCCTGATACCGGGCGTGCGCCTGCTGGTACTGATTGGCAATCCGGTGGCTGCCAACATCAGTCAGCGTTTTGAGCAGGTGAACATGAACCGTCTGTTCAGTGGCAACCACATGAACCATGATTGCTGGGAAGCCCGACGGGCAGCAGAGCTGGAAGCCGCTGTCAGCACCTTTTTCAGCCAGGGAGGCGAAGGGCGCGAGCGTTGCCATTATGACCTGCACACCGCCATCCGTGGTTCAGAATATGAAAAGTTCGCCGTCCATCCCTATACTGCCGGTGCCCCTTACCATGCCGAACAGCTCGGTTTCCTGGCCGCCTGCGGCATCAATGCGGTACTGTTCTCCAGCAAACCTTCAACAACCTTTTCCTATGCCTCCAGCAACCTGCACGGTGCTCACGCCTTCACCCTGGAACTGGGAAAAGTGTACCCGTTTGGCCAGAATGACCTTGGCCGATTTGCCCTGATCAATCAGGCGTTACGCCAGCTGATAGTCACCGGTACATTCCAGCAGGCCACGTGGCAACAACAGCTTATCTGCTTTGATGTCTGCCACGAACTGCTCAAGGAAAGCGATGATTTCAGGCTGACCATTGCCGATGATGTCAATAATTTCGCCACCTTCCACCAGGGTGACCAGGTTTCCACTTCCAGCGCCGGGGATTACCACGCTCAGCATAATGGTGAAGCGATTGTATTCCCCAATGCCAATGTCCCCATTGGTGGTCGCGCAGCCCTGATGCTGTCCGTAATTGACCCAGCACAGATACCGATACAGCACAACTGATCAATACCGGAAGCGGGCCACCAGGCTGTTAAGCTCGGTTGACAGGTCTGCCAGCTGATAACTGGACTGGCGAATGTCATGGGAACTCTGCGCGGTCTGTTCCGATGCTTTACGAATAGACAGCATTCCCTCACTCATGGACTTCGCCATATCGGTCTGGCCATCCGACAGCGACAGAATTTCACTGTTGAGGCTGGCCATATTACTGATGCTGCGGATGATCTGCCCAAGTTCCTTGCCGGTATCACGAATCTGCCCGACACAGTCAACACTCTGCTCCTGACCCACTTCAATCGCAGTCACCGCCTGGCCTACACAGTCATACAGTCGCGTAATCATCTGCTGAATTTTTTCAGTGGCTTCCTGGGTACGTTTCGACAATGAACGCACTTCGTCAGCCACCACCGCAAAGCCGCGCCCCTGTTCACCGGCACGGGCCGCTTCAATAGCGGCATTCAACGCCAGCAGATTGGTCTGATCTGCAATGCCACATATATCTTCAAGGATGTCACCAATCTCATGGGCATCCTGCTCCAGCTCACTTATCACCGAAGACGCATGGCTGATCTCCTGCGACAGTCGTTCAATACCGGTAATAGTGCGCTCCACCACTTCATCAGCGGTCGCTATCTGCGTTGCCGTGCTGCTGGCACAACCGGCTGCGCTGGAAATATTGCCCGCAATACCCTGTACAGCATTCAACAGTTGTTCCATCGCTTCTGCCACCTGGCGGGTCTGGCTCTGCTGCTCGGTCATCTGTTCATCGGCGGTACCCGACAGCACCGATAATTCACCTGCCGACGATGCCATTTCATTGGCAGCACCGGACATCACCCGCACCGCTTTACCGGTGACATCCATCAGATCATTAAACGCATGGGCCGTCTCTGCCACTTCATCACGCCCCTCAACGAGCACCCGTATACTGAGGTCTCGCTGCTGATTGGCGTCAACAATCGCCCGTCCCAGCCGTACCACCCGCAGTACAGATAACCGGTACAACCAGGTATTGGCCAGAATAGTAATCGCCACAACCCCCGCGCCACCAAACAGAATAATACGAGTGACAATCAGCAAAATATTTTCAAGCGTATCAGTCGCTTCCTGTTTCAACTGATGGTAACGGCGATCAAGCACAGAAAATGCTTGCAGCGCGGGCGCATCATCAATTTTTACTCTGGTATCAATTTCACTGATTGAATCAGATTTTCTGCGCTGCTCACTGATAACCTGCAACATTTGATAATAACGTGTTGATGTTTCCCTAATGACAACAAGTGCGCGCTGTTCTTCAAGGCTGAGATTATCAACACGATTATATTCAGCAATGATCGACATTATTTTATTATGATCAGCTGCTGTTTTATTAATATATTTATTATCAAACCTTAGCAGGTAGTTTTTAAAATTATGAATCATGCCGCCATAGCCCAGTTGTTGACGCATCTCCATCAGTAACTCCTGGCGCCCGGCAACACTTGCCTGATAGTCACTCCAGCTACGACTTATATCTCCGAAAATCCAGTAAAGAAAAATACTTGAGGATAGTGTGAAGAAAACAAAGAGCCCGGACACCGCAGCAAACTTACCTTTCAGAGATCCATTGAATTCCATTCAGTCACCCGACGTCAGAGTAATATTGATAATAGTCACCAGAAAAAACAGTGAATGCACATTCATTAAAAAATCAGCTCACCTTAATATTTGACCTGAACTGCACGCAATGAACAACCATTCCGAAGTGTTTAGCTGTTGCGCTTCATGAGGCAGATCATTAACTGAATCGTCTTGATAGTACGCAGGCACTATTGAGAAGAGAGTACGCAGGCGCTATTGAGAAGAGAGCACGCAGGCGCTATTGAGAAGAGAGTACACAGGTGCTATTGAGAAATAACAAAGACACAGATCAGTGATCAACGATTGTATTAACGTAAACTTCGAGTAGTGATACCGTAAAACATGCCCTGCACAGGTGAACAGGAGACGTCGCGGGTTATGAGCACCCAGGATTCCCACAACACCCATAACACCCGCCCGAATATACTGATTGTTGACGACAAGTCGGAAAATATCCGCGTACTACAACAGGTTCTGGCAAAACACTATCAGCTGAGCTGTGCTGACAGCGGTTTGCAAGCACTGGAAATTGCCGCTGACCAGTGCCCTGATCTGATTCTGCTTGATCTGATGATGCCCGGCCTAGATGGCCACGCTGTCTGTATCCGCCTTAAGGCCAACCCTGCCACCCGCGATATTCCCGTTATCTTTTTCACTGACAGCGGGGATTTCCGTGATGAAGAACTGGGCTTCCAGCTCGGTGCCGTCGATTACATCAGCAGACCGGTAATTCCTCCGATTGTACTGGCCCGGATCGCCAACCATCTGAGCCTGCACAAAAGCCGGCGCCAGCTTGATATTGCACTCCAGCAGACCCTGATGGGCAGTATTCATATGCTCACAGATATTCTGGCGCTGATACACCCACAGGTTTTTGCCCGCTCTCAGCGGCTGAAAAAAAAGATGGCCGATATGACCGCTCTGCTGGGCATTCATAACAGCTGGCACTATGAGGCTGCCGCCGGATTAAGCCAATGTGGCTGTATTCACCTGCCCGCGCCATTACTGGATAAACTGCACCATCAACAACCTTTAACCGTAGCAGAACGGGCGCAGTACCGAGCCCACCCACGGCTGGCTGCCGAGATGCTCGCCAGTATGCCTCACCTGGCGCCTTGTGCCCGGATGATCGGTGAGCTGCAACTGCTCACTGACCTGCCCGAGTTACCTGAAATGGCCATGCCAGAGGAGCTGTTACTGCAATTTCTGGTCAGCTACGATGAACTGCGTTGCCGGGGTTACAGCCCAGGTGATGCTCTGCAACAATTGCGCGTACTCTACCCTCAGACGCTACTGGACGCGCTGGAAGAAGTCGAAACGGTCACCCGTCAGACGACCCGACGTGTCGCCATCTCTGACCTTAACACCGGTATGCTGCTGGCCAAAGATGTCACGACCGACGCCCGTCATAACCATCAGGTGCTGATCCCCCGTAAGACACGGCTTTCGCCAATTCTGATCCGCCGCCTGCAGCACGAATGGTACAGCTTTACCGGTGGTACGCTGGAGATTATTGATTCACCAGACAGTCTGTTCGAGCAGGCAGAGCAGCAGCACTGAACTGACAAAACAGCAGCACAGGCAATGCGGTGCGACGAAATCATGCCTGCGACATCTGGCCGCCCCACCCTGGGACAAATTGTCGCAGGGTGGGTAACACAATGCAGACCAGACGGTCAGCTACGGTATACTGCGCACCATGAACGGTCTTAACGAACAGCTGCTCCAGCTGACCTACATCCGCTTCCTGACCCTGTTCGGGCAGAGCGCCATGCTGATCTTTACCCTGTTCATGCTACAGGCCGAGATCAATATAGGCCTGCTGAGCATTACTTTTATCGCTTTTGCGCTGCTTAACCTGGCCACCTTTGCCCGGCTGCATTCTCGCTGGCCGGTGACCGAGCCTGAATTCTTCAGCCACCTGATCGCAGACCTCGCCCTGTTTGGCGGGCTGATCTATCAGACCGGCGGTGCCAGTAACCCTTTTATCTTTCTGCTGCTGATACCACTGATCATCTCCGCATCTACATTGAACTGGCGCTACACACTGGCTATTGCTGTCGCCGCCATTGTCACTTATAGCTCACTGTTACGTAATTACATCGAACTGGTGCCTACAGGTGACAGTCATATTCATCGTCTGACCAATCTGTTCGATCTGCATACTATCGGCATGTGGCTGAATTTTATTCTCACCGCCATCATCGTCACCTGGTTTATCACCCGTATGCGCCACGCTCTGGAACAGCAACACCAGCGACTTGAACAGCAACGGGAAAAAATGATTCAGAATCAGCAACTGATTTCACTGGCCACCATGGCGGCAGGTACTGCTCATGAAATGGGCACGCCACTCTCCACCATGCGGGTACTGCTGGCCGAGCTGAAGAACGACTACCCGGACGACCCGCAACTACAGGAAGATCTGAGTATTCTGCAACAACAGGTCGATGGCTGTACTGAGCGCCTGCAACAGATGGCACGCACGGTACGGGACGAACAGGCCTCACAGCGCCTGCTCAGTGCTGAAAAACTGGTGCATGAAGCGCTGGAGCAATGGCAGATTATTCGCCCTGATGCCACTTTCAGCCTGACCATCTGCGCCAGCGGTGACGCACCACAACTGGAGAGCAGCAGCTCACTACAGCAGGCACTGCTTAACCTGCTCAATAACGCTGCCGATGCCCACCCGGAGAACATACGTATTGAACTGGACTGGGACGCACAGGTAATCAATCTGCGCATCCATGATCAGGGGCCAGGCCTGTCGCTGGAGCAATCCCGGCACCTGGGGAAACCTTTTATTACCACCAAAGGAAAAGGGCTGGGGATCGGCCTGTTTCTTACCAGTACCACGCTGGCACGGCATAATGGTGAAGTGCGTCTGTACAATCACGAGACCGGCGGCACCCTGACCGAGGTTACCCTGCGCCGTTACCCCCAATCGCTGACAGAGGAGATGCCAGCCCATGTCTGAGACCCCCACCGCTGAAGTCCTGCTGATTGTGGATGACGACCCAGTGTTCAGCCGGGTGCTGAACCGTGCTCTGAGCCGTCGGGGTTATCAGGTTATCACCGCAGGCAGTGCCGATGAAGCATTGAACGTTGCTGCTGCACAGCCCCCGGCACTGGCCACGGTGGATCTGAAAATGGAAGGTCGCTCCGGCCTGACACTGATTCCCCAGTTGCGCGAACGTTACCCCGAGTTACGCATTCTGGTGCTGACTGGCTATGCCAGTATCACCACCGCCGTAGAAGCGATCAAACTGGGTGCGGATAACTACCTGCCCAAACCCGCCGATGCCGACCAGATTCTACAGGCCCTGCAAAGCACCGCACCGGATACAGAGGTCGCTGTAGCCGATACCCCCATGTCGGTCAACCGGCTGGAGTGGGAACATATCCAGAAAGTACTCAGTGAACACGACGGCAATATTTCAGCCACCGCCCGTGCTCTGGGTATGCACCGCCGCACCCTGCAACGCAAACTGGCCAAGCGCCCGGTACGCCAGTAACCGGGCCGGAATACCAGATTCTGATCAGAAAACAGCCTGATAAAAACCGGCCAGATAAAATTTTTCACAAACCCTGTAAAACAACACCTGCGAGCACTTTTATTTTCTATATCAATGAGATAACCTTGCCCGCATCAAGTGGTGAGATGGCCGAGTGGCTGAAGGCGCGCCCCTGCTAAGGGCGTATATCGCAAGGTATCGAGGGTTCGAATCCCTCTCTCACCGCCATTTATTCGTGCATCAGAGCCTCGGTTTTCTACCGAGGCTTTTTTGTGCCCGGGCACTACTGCTCATCTATATACGCTTTCGCATCAAATGTGCGCACCCAGTCTGGCAGAAACACCATCATGCCGGTCATCACAATGCCGTTCAGCAGGCCTTCCGGGAACATGATCAGTGGCAGGTAGCGCACGTATTCATGCTCGATCTTCGCCCAGCTATAAACATCATTAAACCAGAGCACCGTAGCGCTGCTGAGTCCGGCACAGGCACTGGCAACACCGCCGCCGACAAAGGCACAAAGGAACAGATAAACGAAGAAGTTTCGTGGCAGTTTCCATTCAACATAACGCAGAATAGCAAGGCTGACCGTCACCGGTATCAGAATTGAGGTGACGGCACTGGCTGCGAAACCGTCCCAGCTTTCCAGCCCCATCAGTGCCATTGCCAGCATCGCCATGGAAGCGGCAAGAATGGCCAGGTCCCAGCCAAACATCAGCGTCAGTGCGGTGACACCAAGAAAGTGAATGCTCAGGCCAGGCGAGATTCCTGCCCGCATCGACCACATAAACATCAGCGCAACCGTTGCCCCCAGTAATAGATGTTGCAGACGGTTATTGGCCACCAGCACCTTCCAGGGGGCCCGCCAGAGCGCCGCCATCAGCACCAGCAGATATACAAGATGCAGCAGCCACTGCCAGCCGCTACTGAGAAGTCCTTCAGAAAAACTCATGATCGGATGTCCTGTGATAACCGTAAGGGCGGTGATTTATACCCTCCAAGAGGGAAAACAGATTGCCCGTTGCTACAGGATGTCTGTTCAAATACAGCACTCAAGCGCAACGCTACAGATAACCGCCGCCATGGCGGTCTATTGTAACGCGGCTGCAGCAACGATAACGACCACACAAAAATTTCGTTCCGTAACCTGCTGAAACCGCCCAAACGGTCGATAATGTCTGTTCAAAATAAAAAACGGACTTCCCTCTGATACGGATGACGCCCATGGAGATACTGGTTGTCGATAATGATACTGCCAGCCGTCAGCAGACCGTCGCCCAGCTGCTGAAGGCAGGCCACAGGACACAGGAAGCCACCACAGCCCTGCAGGCGATACAGACACTGGAGCTGCACCCTGTTGATCTGCTGATGCTGGACAGCCATCTGCCGGATACCGATGTATTCGAGCTGATTCGCACTGTACGGGCAACGTTCAGCCACTGGTTTCCTATTGTGCTGTTAAGTGATACACGGCATGAGCAGTTTCTGGCTGATGGCATTCATGCCGGAGCAGACGACTATCTGCTGCGGCCACTCAGCGCAACATTACTGATCGCCCGACTGGAAGCACTGTCGCGAATTATACGTATGAAGCAGGAACTGGACGCTGCCAATATGCAGTTAAAGATGCTCAGCACCCAGGACCCGCTGACTGGACTGCTGAACCGACGCGGCCTTGACCAGGTACTCAGCCGCGCCTGGCACCACCACCGTCAGGACAAGAGTGAACTGGCGCTGATGATGATCGATATTGATCAATTCAAGCGTTATAACGATTACTATGGCCACCAGCAAGGTGATCACTGCCTGCGCCAGGTCGCCAGCCTGCTGGAACAAAGCCTGGCACAGCCCCATGGCCGTCTGGCGCGTTATGGGGGGGAAGAATTCATGGTAATCCTGCCCGGCGCAGACTGTTACGACGCACGCCAGCTGGCCAGCCAGATTCTGCAACGGGTCAAAAACGCCGCCATTCTGCACCCAGCTTCCAGCGTAGCGTCCTATCTGACCCTGAGCATTGGTATCAGCACCAGCTGTCAGCAGGCTGACAGCTGTGAAACGCTGGTCAGCCAGGCGGATGAAGCGCTCTATCTGGCTAAGCGCTATGGCCGCAACCGGGAAGTCTGCTACGGCGAAATTGCTACGCTCATCAACAGTGCATCTTCCCGGCCCGTTGCCGTCGGGTAGCTTGCTGTTGGATAGTAGTCTTTACGGATACAATCGCGCTCAAACCCCAACCGGGTATACATCGCAATTGCCGGGGCATTGGATGCCCGCACTTCCAGCAAAACACGACTTACCCCCTCTTCCGCCAGCCAGACCATGCTCTGTTCCAGCAGCTGCTGCCCCAGCTTGCGCCCCTGCACCGGTGGGTCAATCGCGATCTGCAATAGTTCTGCTTCATCCAGCACCACATTAAACAGCGCATAACCAAGCATCGGATCACCGGGCCCCCACAGGCGGGTACGAGGTGAACGCATCTGGTTCAGCCAGGTATCTTCACTCCAGGCTTCGCCAAAACAGGCTTTCTGTAACCGTTGCAGGCCGGGGAGTACCGCCTGCGTAAGCGGCTCTATCAGTTCGGACAAAACTTCCAGTCCTTTCAGTTTTCAGTCTGTAATGTCACGTCGACAGGCTGTCGAATCAGTGGCTGCATATCCTGCCACAACACCGCCTTGAGTTCATGCAGCATCAGCAGTTCACTCAGACTATGGCTGGCCACCGCTGTCAGCTGCGGAAAATCCGGTAGGCGCTGCGCAACCGAGAGCACTTCACCGTGCAAAACGTCCAGCGCTTCATCGGTATCCAGCACCATCTGCATCGCCACTTCGCCCAGCAGCAGCAAGCGCGTACAGCCATGCTCGGCTAACAGTCGGGTCAGCTTGTACTGCACCGCCGCCAGTGCTTCCGGGCGACTCTGATCCAGTGAGCTACCCGCCAGCATCGGCCATTTCAGTACAACAGCACGGGGGATATGTTCAGGCGGTTCTGGCAGCAGAAAACAGCCAATATTTTTCAGCAGTGACAGGTGTGCCTGACTGAGCCCGCCCTGGCCTGCCGTTGGCAGCGATTCCACCACCAGACAGTCACCATATACCTGCAACGCCAACCTGAAGCGTGGCACCTTGCCTGGTTGTTTCGGTTTGGGTGCCAGTTTAACCTGAGGAGCAGGCGCTGCTTTTTTCGGTGCAGGTTCAGCTACCAGCGCCAGAGTATCATTCAGCGCGGCACGGACACGGGCCGGGTCAACCGAGGCTGCAGGCTGTGGCCGGGCAGGCCGAGGCGCATTACCCGCTGGCACCGGAGCCTGAACCGGGGCCGAAAATGGAATATCCGGAGCGGGATAACGAAAATCCCATACCCAGGCATCAGAGGGGGCCGCCGCTGGCAGGGCTCGGGTGGGTAACCAGCTGGTAATGCCCAGCGCTTCGAGGTACTGATGACGCCGCTGCTGGCTGGACGTCGGTAACGGATTGGCAGCAGAGGGCTGGTCAGACATAAAAAATCCGGCATTGTTGCAGTAGGTCGAGCACAAACAGGTCGAGCACAGAGGCCGACAGCTCAAAGAGCGACAGAGTATACCCGGCCGGGCATGAAAAAACCGCTATCAGCCGTCAAGCCAATAGCGGTTTCAGCAGGCTGCTTAAAACAGCATCATCAAACCTGTGGGTGTGCCTTCTCGATATTAGCATGCAGCATATTCAGAGCATGAATATAGGCGCGGGCAGAAGCAATAATGACATCTGTATCAGCACCCAGACCGTTAACGATACGGCCACCCTTTTCCAGCCGGACCGTCACTTCACCCTGTGAATCAGTGCCTTCGGTCACCGCGTTCACCGAGTACAGCTGCAGGCCGGCACCAGAATTAGCGATAGCTTCAATCGCCTTGAATACGGCATCAACCGGGCCAGAACCTTCTGCCTGAGCCTGCATCTCCGTGCCATCTACTTCAACCGTCATCTGTGCCAGCGGGGTTTCACCGGTCTGAGAGGTAACAGACAGGCTGATCAGATTGAAGTGCTCGCTGGAAGCCACCGCACGGGTATCACTGACCAGGGCAATCAGGTCTTCATCAAAAATCTCATGCTTCTTGTCTGCCAGCACCTTGAAACGGCCAAATGCCTCGTTCAGCTCAGCATCGGTCGCGAACGTAGTGCCCAGCTCTTCCAGACGGCTGCGGAAAGCAGCACGGCCAGAATGCTTGCCCAGCACCATTTTATTGGCGCTCCAGCCCACGCTTTCAGCGGTCATGATTTCGTAGGTTTCACGGTGTTTGAGTACACCATCCTGATGGATGCCTGACTCATGGGCAAACGCATTCGCACCCACAATCGCCTTGTTCGGTTGTACCGGGAAACCGGTCACAGAAGAGATCAGACGGGATGCCGGGACGATCTGAGTGGTATCAATACCGGTCTCCAGGCCCAGCACATCCTTACGGGTACGCAGTGCCATCACAAACTCTTCCAGCGAGGCATTACCGGCACGCTCACCCAGGCCATTGATGGTACATTCCACCTGACGGGCACCGGCGTTCACCGCTGCCAGAGAGTTGGCCACCGCCAGCCCCAGGTCGTTATGACAGTGTACCGAGAAGATCGCCTTGTCAGCATTCGGGATGCGCGTGATCAGCTGACCAATGGTGTGACCAAACTCCTCTGGCACTGCATAACCGACAGTGTCCGGGATATTAATCGTGCGAGCACCAGCATCAATGACCTGTTCGATAATACGGCACATGAAATCCAGCTCTGAGCGACTGGCATCTTCCAGCGAGAACTCAACATCACCGGTCAGATTACGAGCACGCTTTACCGCATGTACCGCCTGCGCGATCACCTTTTCCGGTGGCATCTGCAATTTGTACTGCATATGAATCGGTGACGTCGCGATAAAGGTATGAATACGGCCAGAGTTGGCGTTTTTCAGCGCTTCACCAGCGCGGTCAATGTCGGCATCCAGCGCACGGGACAGGGAACATACGGTGCTGTCTTTAACCAGTTCGGCAATCGCTTTTACCGACTCGAAGTCACCCGGGCTGGCAATGGCAAAGCCCGCTTCGATCACATCAACACGCATTTTTTCCAGCTGGCGGGCAACCCGCAGCTTTTCATCACGGGTCATGGACGCACCCGGACTTTGCTCACCATCGCGCAACGTCGTATCAAAAATAATGACGCGATTGTTATCACTCATCTTGTATGGCTCCGTTCTCGCCTTACTGCCCGGTATCACGGTACAGCGGCGGCTTTTGTTATCTTCAGGCTACGGAGCATCTGCCAGACCCCCGACTCTGAACCACGCTGGGCTCTCCACCTGTTTCTTCAAGGAAGGTTTCTTCAAAGAAGGTTTCTTCAAAGAAGTTTACACCGACCTGCCAGCAGGTAACAGAACAGCCCCACTCGATGCAGTGCGTCGATGCTGCGCTGCAATGTTGACGCCTCCGTTCAGCCCGCCTATAACCAGCTGCAGACCTGTTCAGAGGACACCTGTCGATGAAACGCTTTGATACACCGGTCAACCGCCGGGCCACCAGCAGTATGAAATGGGAAAAATATGGCGAGCGAGACATTATTCCACTGTGGGTTGCCGATACTGATTTTCAGGCACCGCAACCGGTAATTGAAGCCTTGCAACAGCGAGTAGCACATGGGGTCTTTGGTTACACCAACACACCGACCGAACTGAACCGCTGTGTTATCGAACGTATGCAGCAACGCTACCACTGGCAGATTGACGCCGCAGATCTGATCTGGCTACCAGGGCTGGTCTGTGGCCTGAATCTGGCCTGTCGCAGTATTGGTGAAGTGGGCGATACTGTACTAAGCCCGAAACCGGTCTACCCGCCATTTATCAGTGCGCCACAACTGTCCGGGCGACAGGTACAGAGCATCCCGATGCAGCAATGCGATGGCCGTCTGGTGCTGGACTTTGCCGCACTGGAGCAGGCAATTACGCCAGCGACAAAGCTGCTACTGTTCTGCAACCCGCATAACCCCGGCGGTACTGTTTACCGCAGTGAAGAGCTGGAGACCCTGGCTGAAATTGCAGTACGGCATGATCTCTATATCTGCTCTGATGAGATTCATTGCGATCTGATACTAGAGTCTGGTGTACAACACATACCGCTGGCCTCTCTGAACGATGACATTGCCCAGCGCACCATTACCCTGATGGCACCCAGCAAAACCTTCAATATTGCCGGGCTGGGCTGCTCGTTCGCCATTATTCAGAACCCGACCCTGCGCCGTCAGTTCCGCCAGGTACGCCGCGGTATTGTGCCAGATGTGAACCTGCTCGGTTACACCGCAGCCCTCGCTGCCTTTGAGGCAGGCGATGAATGGAACCGTCACCAGCTGAACTACCTGCGTGAAAACCGTGACTACCTGGCAGGTGAAATCAACCGCATCCCTGGCCTGAGCCTGCAAGCGGGTGAGGCAACCTATCTGGCCTGGATTGATATTTCCAGTGCCAAACTGGACAACCCGGCCCACTTTTTTGAACAGGCTGGCGTCGGCCTGTCACCAGGCCGCGACTTTGGCGATGAAAACTTTATGCGACTGAATTTCGGTTGTACGTGGGAGACGCTGGAAGAAGCAGTGCGGCGGATACGTTGTGCGTTATTGAATCAGTTACCAGCGGGCTGAAAACCGCCTCACGCCCGCTCAAACGGAAACGCAATCACCTGATCAATCCGTTGTTCTCCCAGCGCCAGCATCACCAGCCGGTCAACGCCCAGTGCAACACCAGCGCAATCCGGTATACCCGCTTCCAGTGCTGCTACCAGCCGGTTTTCCAGTGGCCTCTGGGGCAATGCCAGTGCAGCACGTTGTTGCTGGTCAGCGTCCAGTCGGCGGGCCTGTTCGGTGCTGTCCGTCAACTCATGGTAACCATTGGCCAGTTCAATACCATTTATAAACAATTCAAAACGAGTGGCTACGGTTCTGCCTGAATCATCAATTTTAATTTTTGAAAGTGCAGCCTGGCTTGCAGGATAGTCACAGATAAAAACTGCGCCCTGTTCAGCTAATGCTGGTTCAACAACATGGGACATCAGCAGATTAAGCCAGCTGTCGCGGTCACTATCTTCCATCGCCACATCAATATGAGTACGAGTAACAGCAATCAGTTGTTCCAGACTGGCAGTATGAGGGTTAATACCCAGACACTGTTCAAATGCCTGCTGATAGCTCAGCCGTTCAATGTTGTCGAGACCCAGAATTGGCATCACCAGTGCAGCCACTTCATCCATCAGTTGCTGATCATCAAATCCAGGGCGATACCATTCCAGCATGCTGAATTCAGGGTTATGACGGCTGCCGCATTCGCCATTGCGGAAAGCGCGACTCAACTGGTAGATCGCGCCACTACCGGCGGCCAGCAGTCGCTTCATAGCGTATTCCGGGGATGTTTGCAGGTACAGCTTTTCTGCCTGTGCCTGGGGGAAAGCACGATACTCCACTTCAATGCTGTCGATAAACGGATCACTGACAGCGCAATGGGACATCAGTGGTACTTCTACTTCCAGCACATCACGCTGTGCAAAAAACTGGCGAATCTGCGCCAGAATACGACCCCGGCGACGCAGGTTTTCAACAGATGCGGTGGGCTGCCAGTCAGAACTGATGGATGAATCTGCAGACATGATGATTACTCTCTATGAGGGTCAGATCGGTTAACAGGTGCTGTAGCAAAGGATTACAGACGATTAAATCAGCAATAAAACCAGGCGATGGTGCAGCAAAACCGGTGGGCTGTCACCGTTCAGATAAGCAACGGTAGAATAGCGGCATTTATTTCAGGCTTTCTTATTTTGTCGATTACTGTTGTGTTCAGGCAGGGAGACTCAGGTTGAAAAACACTTTCTATCAATGGCGTCAGACCCTTTCAATACTGGCGTTACTGTTACTGGCAAGCAGCGTCAACGCTGTAACGCCCCGCTATGACTACCCATTTGACGACCCACACACCGCTACTGTTGTCGGCACGCCGAAAGACTGGCAGACCACCTTTGCCCATCCAGCACCACTGACGGCAGAACAACTACCCCGACTCAGTCAGCTGCCACTCCCTGAGGTATTCTGGTATCAGGATACCCTGCATTACAGCACCGCCTGGCAGGAGGGCGAAGCACCGCTGATCTTTGTCATTGCTGGAACAGGCTCTGGCCATGATGGTGGTACCATGCGCACCCTGGCCAATACCTGGTTTGATGCCGGTTACCATGTGGTACTGCTCTCCTCACCCACATATGCCAATTTTATTGCCACCGCTTCCAGCAGTGGCGTGCCGGGTCGGCTGCACCAGGATGCCATCGACCTGTACCAGGTGATGGAGCAGATTACCGAACGCCATGACCAGCGCAAAAACGGCAAGCGTCAGATCAGCAATTTCAGCGTCAGTGGTTACAGTCTGGGCGGTGCCCATGCTGCCTATATCGGCCAGCTGGACAACCAGCGCCAACGGTTTAACTTTGCACGGGTGCTGCTGATTAACCCACCGGTCAGCCTCTATAACTCGGTGGTACGACTGGACAACCTGCTGCAAAACAATCTGGATTTCAAAGATCCGACCGAAGTGGATCGTTTTGTCACCAACGCTTTTGACCGGGTCGCCAAAGCCTATGTGGAGGATGACTCACTGGCAATGGATGACGATATTCTCTACACCCTGTATCGCAAGCTGGGGCCAGACCAGGCCTCACTGGATACTCTGATTGGCACCGCTTTCCGGCTCTCGTCCAGCAATATGCTGTTTACTGCTGACGTGATGACCAGCCATGGTTTTCTGAAACCGGCACAGCTGGAACTGCAAGCCCATGACCCACTGACCGATTATCTGAAAGCAGCTATGCGCATCAGTTTTATCGAGTATTTCGATCAGTTCTTTCTGCCCTTTTTCCGCCAGAGGACCGGCCCGATCAGCCGCGAAGCGATGATAGACGAGTTGAGCCTCTACCCGCTAACCCACTATCTGCGTACCGATAAGCGGGTTGAGGTGGTGACCAACGCTGATGATCTGATCCTTGACCAGACCGAACTGGACTGGCTGAAAGCCACCTTTGGCGACCGCGCTACCATCTTTCCCAACGGCGGCCACTGCGGCAACATGGCGCACCCGGCCTTTACCCATACATTGCAGCAAAGCCTGCTGCAACTGACACAGACACAGACACAGCAGGTTCAACCACAGCAGCCATCAGCCCGGAGCGATACCCCGTGAAAGCATTAACGTCTATCTCTCTGGTACACCTGTCCATGACACATCTGCCAAAGAATTTATCAAAATCACTGCTAGCCACCATGGCTCTTTTGCTCAGCGGCTGTGCCGGTTCAGCGATCAATCTGTTCAGCCCGACCGACACCGTCACCGAGAAAGTTGACCATACCGCTGATTACCCGATTGATATTTATGACCCGTGGGAGGGCTATAACCGGCGAATGTATATATACAACGCAAAATTTGATCGCTATGTCTTTATCCCCATCGTCGAGGGCTATGAAGCGGTTATGCCTGATATTGCAGAACAGGGCGTCTCCAACTTCTTCAGTAATCTGGGAGAGGTGAGCAATGTGATCAATTCGGCACTACAGCTCAAACCCACCTCAACACTGACCGGGCTGGGCCGCTTTGGCCTGAACAGCACCGTTGGCCTGCTGGGACTCTGGGACCCGGCAACAAAACTGGGGTTACTGGAAAAAGAGGAAGACTTCGGCCAGACGCTGGGTTACTGGGGTGCCGGAGCCGGGCCGTTTCTGATTCTGCCAATCGCCGGGCCCTCTTCGCTGCGAGATGCCAGCGGTACACTGGCGGATTTTGCTATTGATAACCAGATCAACCTGCTGAAAGACTACAGTGGTCTGACTTTCAGTACTGTTTCAGCCATCAACAGCCGACATGAGGTGAAGTTCCGCTACTTGCAGGGCAGTACGCCGTTTGAATATGAAGCGTTGCGCTATCTGTATCTTAAAAAGCGGGAACTGGATGTGTTGAAATAATCACCAGCTGGCCCTGTAGCGGCCCAAACAGCAACAAAAAACGGCAGCCGAAGCTGCCGTTTTTTACATATCAAGAACAGACTCTTACGCGCGGGATACGTATTCGCCAGTGCGGGTATCGATTTTCAACACTTCACCCACATTGATGAACAGCGGTACACGTACCACAGCGCCAGTGCTCAGGGTTGCAGGCTTGGAGCCGCCCTGTGCCGTATCGCCTTTCAGGCCCGGATCCGTTTCTGTTACTGCCAACTCAACGAAGTTAGGCGGTGTTACAGAGATCGGATTACCGTTAAACAGGGTAACCATTACTTTATCCTGTTCTTTCAGCCATTTTTTGGCATCCGCAACCGCATTAGCATCAGCACCGAACTGCTCGAAGGTATTCGGGTCCATGAAGTACCACAGTTCACCGTCAAAGTAGGAGTATTCCATATCGGTGTCCATTACGTCTGCGCCTTCTACGCTTTCGTTGGACTTGAAGGTACGCTCCCAGATACGACCGGTCAGCAGGTTACGCAGTTTTACACGGGTAAACGCCTGGCCTTTACCTGGTTTTACGAAATCAACGTCTACCATGGAACATGGGTCGCCGTCGATCATGACCTTCAGGCCATTCTTGAATTGGTTGCTTGAGTAGTTAGCCATAATGCTTTGAGATCCAGTTGTCGGAGGGCGTATCGACTGCCCCTTGCAGTAGACTGTCGCCACAGTGGGCCACATTCTACTGCAATGGCTCCCGGCGGCAAAACCGGGCGCAATAAGGGTGTGTCTGCGGCGGTTATTCGCCAGCCGCCAACGCCAGCGCGCTCGTCAGTTCTGCCCGAAAAGAATCAAACGCAATGGCTGCCATTTCCGGGTCTTTACCCTCGTCATCCCAGCGACGTAGCTGCAACGAAGCAAGAAACGTCGGTTGTTGCTCAAAGTCAGTACATTCATCGGTATTCATCAAGCCTCCCTGCTTGCCCAGCGAGTAACGTGAGGCTTCGGACAGACTTGCTTCGTAACCGGTTTCTACAGTACAAAGATAACGCTTGGCCTGTGCATGCAGGCGAATCGGCTCGGTAACTTGCGGCCGAAACCACTGTGCCAGCCAGTCAGCCCCCACCTTGTCATGTTTGAAGTTGCCATGCTCTACGCTGATCTGCTCCACCAGATGGCCAATATCATGCAGCAGGGCTGCCACAATCAGCTCACTGTCAGCACCGGCCCGGCGCGCCAGTTCGGCACATTGCACAGCATGTTCAGTCTGGGTAATAGCTTCACCATACTGCTGCTGCCCCATGGTCTGATAAATCTGCTCAATCTGTTCAATTACGCTGTCCATCACATCGCCTGCCAGAGAAATATTAAAAACGCATTGCTGAAAGAGAGGAATTCTCTGTAATGACTATGACAGTTCGATGACAGGCTGTACCTCAGACGAACACCTGTACATTAAGCATCCGGCTGCAACGGGCAACGGGCAACGGGCAACGGGCAACGGGCAACGGGCAACGGGCAACGGGCAACGGGCAAGAATTGACAGCTTTCGATACCACAGCAACAATGCGCGGCTCTGATCCGATGAGGCAACCCATGCAACCGCTTACCGATAGCTGGCAACAGCACCTTTCCCATGCCATCAGCGACCCGTCTGAACTGTTACAGACTCTGGCCCTGCCAGACAATCTGCTACCAGCTGCCCAGCGCGCCGCCGCACAGTTTGCCCTGCGAGTGCCGCATCCGTTTGTGGCAAAAATGAAAAAAGGTGATCTGAACGACCCACTGCTCAAGCAGGTGTTACCGCTAGATAGTGAGCTGGACCAGGTGCCTGGCTTTACCACCGACCCGCTGGCAGAGATGCAGAGCAACCCGCACGATGGGCTGATCCATAAATACCGTGGCCGGGTACTGCTGATCACTACCGGTGCCTGTGCCATCAACTGCCGTTATTGTTTCCGTCGTCACTTCCCCTATCAGGAGAACCGGCTTGGGCCACAGCAGTGGCAGGCAATTCTGGACTATATCGCTGCTGACGATTCGATCAGTGAAGTGCTGTTCTCCGGCGGTGACCCACTGGCCACACCTGATCGCCGCCTGAAAACGATGCTGGAAGGTCTGGCTGCAATTCCTCACCTGCGTCGGGTGCGTTTTCACACCCGCTTACCGGTGGTGATTCCACAACGGGTTACCGACAGCCTGATTGCAGCACTGACGCAAACACGACTGCGTGCTGTCATTGTGCTGCATGCAAACCACCCCAACGAGATTGACTCACAGCTGGCCGATGCGTTGCGGCCCTTGCAACAGGCTGGCGTACAGGTACTGAACCAGGCGGTATTACTGCGTGACATTAACGACGATGTAGCAACGCTGAAAGCATTGAGTGAGAAACTGTTTGATCTGGCGGGTGTGCTGCCTTACTACCTGTTTGTGCTCGACCCGGTTGCAGGCAGTGCCCATTTTGATATCAGTGATACAGAGGCACAGACGCTGGTCAGCGCACTGCAACAGGAGCTACCCGGCTATCTGCTGCCACGACTGGCACGAGAGATACCCGGCAAACCTTCTAAAACGCTGTTAACACTGGACTGAGGCGGCGGCCGTCTTTTGCAGTTATCAACCAATCCGGACAAATGATGAAGCTGGGTTAACAGCGGACACAGATAAACAACGGGCCAGATGCTCAGTATTTGAAAACATCCCGACAACCACCAAAATTGCGCAACCGGTCATCCAGTGCCCGCACATCAGCCAGCCGCCGCCAGCGGTTATGGAAAAACACCATCGGGCATTCACGGCCATCCGGCAGCAGATCCACCAGCGTTTCCCATTCTTTTACCTTCGCATAGGGCGGATAACTGGAAGTACGGCCATAGGTTGGCCCATTCAGCGATTTCAGATCATCAGCAAAAAACAGCGGCGGTTTAACCCAGCGCTGGCGCTGCTCGCTCCACACCTGCAACTGGCTGTTGTGCTCACGTACGTCACCATTGCCATACACATCATCATTCTCCGCTACTGCCAACAATGCCGGGCTGGCCAGCATCGCGACGATTACTGCCATCAGCAATTTTTTCATCACACTATCTCCAGGAAAAGTTCCATCTCCAGACAAAGCTCCATCTCCAGGCTAAGTTCCGTGTTTTAGTGACTCGTACAGCGCCGGAAAAGTTCCAACCGAAAGTAGCGGTTTAAAGCCTCCGCTTTTCGTCGGCACCATCTACACTGAAGGGATGAACTGATTGCAGCTGTATCGCAGACAGATACCTTGAGAACCAGACGGCAACCTTAACAACATATAAGGCAGCCTTGAGTAGATAAGGAGATACAGGATGCTGAAACAGATTATCAGCAGTGGTCAGGCCGGGGGAGAACGGGCAGCACTGGATGCAGCACTGGCCTGTGACTTCAGTCACGGAGGCTTCTGCATGAAAGGGCGACTGGCAGAAGATGGCCATATTGACGCCAGCTATCGGCTACTCTGTAACAACCAGCCAGAACTGAACACGATTGAAGCCAATGTACAGTTCAGTGATGCCAGTGTGATCTTCTATCAGGCTTCACTGCTGAGTGATCAGGAGTTTACTCTGCTGCACTGCATTGAAGAACAGAGCCCCTATAAACTGCTGGATATGGACACCACCACAGCAGACCAGGCCGCAGGCGCGCTGGCCGGATTTATTCAGGCGCATAGGGTTAGCATACTTAATGTCAGCGCCCCCGCCCCTAGCAGTACCCCACACAGCTACGATTTCTGTCATCAGGTAATTAATCAGCTACTGCACGCCTGTCTGCCGTTACCACCCGGCCAGCCTGCCGGACAAACAGCTTTTACCCGGCTGTTGCAGCGCTGAAAACACAACACAGACATGCAGCAACGCCAGTACAGGACAGCGCTGAATCCGGCAGGCTCAGAAAGTTGGCGGTGTATGGGCACTGACAATACGGCAGACTTTCTTTGTTTTATTGCGGAAACGGTGGGGGATACGGGTTGAAAAGGTGTAGCTGTCACCAGCACTGAGGTTGTAAACATCCCCCCCCACTGTCAGCTCCAGCGCTCCTTCCAGCACCGTACCTGCTTCTTCGCCCTCATGGGTTACCATCTCGGTACCGGTATCAGAGCCCGGTTCATAGGTTTCAATCAGAAAGGCCAGATTATTACGACGCTCAGCCCCACCGACCAGTTTCATCGAAATACCGTCACTGCCGACATCCACCAGTTCATCGGTGCTGTAAACCACCTTTTCCCGAGCTTCCATATCCAGCGTAAAAAACTCGGTAACCGACATTGGAATACCGCTGAGGATCTTCTTTAACGAACTGACGGACGGACTGACCCGGTTCTGTTCGATATTAGACAAGGTACTGTTGGGCAGGCCTACACGCTTGGCCAGCTCCCGCTGAGACAGGCCATATACCTTACGAATCTTCTTCAGCCGATCACCTACTTCCACCCGTTACACCTCATCATAACTATATATCACCCCGGATTATGAATGCCTGCTACAGGCAGGCAACATTCTAGCATGCAGCGTCCCATACACAGGAACAGGGAACCAGGCATAGACAGCAACCAGAAAAAACAGATCCTGTTCGCAAAAAAGGCACAATCGACGCAGATCGAACCAGTACAGCACAAAAAAAGCCTCTTTTATCTGAAAAAAACACCAGAACCAATACTAAAGCGCTGTTCAGATTTCACCCAGTCTGCCGTCAGCAAAGAGGAGTAGCGGCAGCTGTGCTGACCAGAGCACAAGCCTCTATCACACAGCAGGTCGTTTTGTAAGTCGCAAACGCTTGCTTTAAGCCGCAAGCCTGGCAACCCGTAAGTTCTGGCAACCCGAAGCGGTAAACCGAACACCCATAACACTCCGGCAATCTGAGCCGGTATAGCACCCTGTGCAGGTCAGGCAGACAATAGCTGCCGCCTGCCGCCCATGTTTATTTTGTTATACGCCATTCGCGTGGCATGGAGGCTCCCTTGAAAATAGACAGTTCCCTGATCGCATTTCAGAGTGATTCGCAAAAAAACAGCAGCAGTGCCTTTGGCAGAACCGAATTACGCAGCCAGGATACCCTTGTACTGGACCCACAAGGTCGCAACGCCATTCCGCTGATCAGCAGCAGTACCGTTGACCTTTCTTATACAGCACGAATGCAGGCCAGCCATAACAGCAGCAGTCAGAGCCTGTCCACCGTGACCCATGGCGATGATATTCAGACTCATCAGCGCAACACCAACCTGTCTTCGATTGTCAGTACCGTACTGGGTAAAGCCGCCCATGTGGATAAGTCGGTGGCTATGGGTATGCCTGGCCTGCGTGTGGAAATAGAAGGCTCAGCCAACTCATCCGAACGATTAAACCAGGCGATTACACAAATACCTGTGCCAATCCAGGCTTACAATGCAGTGGGTGCCACGCTCAACACCAACGCTACTAACACCAACGCTACTAATACTGCCGCTCTTAATACCGAAAGCCTGATTGATCTCACAACCATTAACCGCGCCCCGCTGGAACTGAGCGCAGGTTCAGCCAATGATCTGTCACAGGCTCTGCGCGGCATCACAATCAATGAAATTGAACAGACACGGGTAGAGCTGCATGAGACCCATCTGTTCAAAGAAACCGAGCAGATGCGCTTTGCCAGCCAGGGTACTCTGACCACCGAAGATGGCCGCAGCATCAACTTCATGCTGGAACTGAATATGGCTCGGGATTTCGAGCTGGAAGAGACGCTGAGCATTGAGCGCGGCGAACGACGGCTGATCGACCCACTGGTTATCAACCTTCAGGGTGGCAGTGCGCAACTGACCAGCAGCAGCTTCAGCTTTGATCTTGATGCCGATGGCAACGAAGAAGAAATCTCTTTTGTCGGCGGCGGCAGCGGCTTCCTGGCACTGGATACCAATAATGACGGTCAGATCAACGATGGCAGCGAACTGTTCGGTACTCAGGGGCTGAATGGCTTTGCCGATCTGGCTCGCCACGACAGCGACGGTAACCGCTGGATCGACGAAAACGACGCCATTTTTAATGAACTGAAAGTCTGGACACGCGATGAGGCGGGTAATGACCAGCTAACCGGCCTGAAAGATGCAGGAGTAGGCGCAATCTATCTGGGTTCATCCACCAGCACATTTGACCTGACCGACAGCGAAAACAACCTGCTGGGTTCGATCAAGCGTAGCGGTGTTTTCCTCAGTGAGGCGGGCCAGGTCGCCAGCATTCAGGAACTGGATCTGGCCATTCATGGCAGTCCTGAGGGTGCCGACATTCAAGCCTCCCAGTCCCAGGGACAGCGAGTGCTGGAAGAGAAATACGATACAATGCTCACCGCCGCTGAACAGGCAGAGGTGCCCAGCATTGAGGTACGTATGACATCAGACCTGAACTCACCGGACGAGCAGATGTCGATTCCAACACCGGTCGATTTTGTCATGCCACCAGCCATCGGTAGTCGCGCAGTCAGTGTGGAAGCTGGCGCGCGCGTCTCTCAGCAAGCCCGTTTCCATGAGCAGAGCAGCATGACATTAACGTCTGAAAAAACACTCAGTAAAGAGGAAAAGGAAGCTGCTGCCATCGAAGCGTTCAAACGCACCTTTGTATTTAATGAAAACAAAGTCGATCTCTTCGCCCGTCTGCGAGACCAGACTGACCAGCAAAGTCTGGCGATGGAAAGCTCACTCAACGTCATGAAGCAGACCATTGAACTGATGCGCAAAGCACAGGAAACCGCACTGGAGCAGTCCGCTAATCACAACGCCTCCAGCAACTTTTCATCCAGTAACGCTATATAATCCAAAAATATGACCGGACTCAGCCCTGGCAGCTAAAACGCTCGTCTAAAAACCCGCTGAGCGACGATAATCAACCCATGCTTTTCAGCACCAGGCAGGCACGCTACAGCGGCCTGCCGGTATCTGCAACCACGGTCTGTACCAATATGCCTGTTGCACGGAGGCCACAGTGAAAATAGACAGTTCAATGATCGAATTAAGCAGCCAGTCCTATCGGCAGCAAAAACAGACTCTGCATAGTGGTCTGAATGCAGACGGCAACAGCCATACTGGCGGTGTCAGCCTCTCCGCAGAAGGCCGCCTGCGTTCCGCCCATCAGGCGCATACCCTCAATCACTCCATTGTCAGCCAGGCAGGCCATATTACCGAGCACCGGCTGGAAACGGCTTACTCCTCGCTGGTGTCTGCAACACTGAACAGTGCCCTGCCACCCTCACTGGAGATCAGCATCGACAAGGTGCGACTGGAAAGCCGTAGCGAAAGGCCCGCAGACACTACGACCAGCCACACTCAATCTGACGCTGGCAATACCTCAGGCAACCTGAATACCACTACAGGTGTTCAGACTTACCAGGCTATCGCCCCCAGTGAGCGTATCGGCCTGCCTGATTCCAGCGACGAAAACCATGCGCGTCAGCAATTACAGGCAGCAAACACCGCTAACCGTCATCATGGTCACCAGGGGTACGCTACCCTGAGTATGACCAACAGTGAGCTTTATCATGAAAGCGAACAGATGACTTTCAGCAGCCAGGGCCGCATTCACACCGAAGATGGCCGCGAAATCAACTACCGGCTGGAGCTGGATATGGCACGGGATTTCGAGCGTGAAATTTTCCAGCAGGTACGTGCTCCCGCCAATCAGCTGATCGACCCACTGACCATCAATCTGGACGGTGGTGCCGCCGGGCTGGCCAGTGGCACTTTCCGTTTTGATCTGAATGCAGATGGGCAGGAGGAGAATATCTCCTTCGCCCGCCAGGGCACCGGCTTCCTGGCGCTGGATCGCAACTATGATGGCAAAATCAACGACGGCTCAGAACTGTTCGGCACCGGGCGACTGGGCGGCTACGAACAGCTATCCCGTTACGACAGTGATAACAACAACTGGATTGATGAGAATGACAGTATTTTCAAGCGATTGAAGGTCTGGAGCCGCGATGCCGACGGTGATGACCAGCTGGTCAGTCTGAAAAAAGCAGGCATAGGTGCGATTCACCTGGGCTCAGTCAGCTCCTCGTTTGAACTGACCGGTATGGGCAACGACACCCTGGGACAGATAAAGCGCAGCGGTGTAGTACTGATGGAAGATGGCCGGGTTACAAGCATGCAGGAGCTCGACCTGGCCATTCAATCAGAGACAGATATAACCAGCGATAGCGGCGGCAACGATGATGGCAGTGGTGGCATCAGTCTGACAGACAGTTTCCAGCAACTACTTAACGACAACAACGCCGATAAACTGAAACAGCTACAGGAAGAACAGGAAAAAGCGCGCCTCGCCGCTGAACTGGCCGCGGCGCAAAACAAAGCCCGCGCCGCTGACCTGAGCCCGGCAGAAAGCCAGCGACTGCAACAACAGATTCAGGAACTTCGTGCTGAACATGAAAAACTGAACCGTAAAGTCACTTGATTTATTCAACCTGAGATCGGGGTGTACTGAAGAAATCAGCCATGAAAAAGGCAGCTGATCCAGCTGCCTGAATGAAACTATCCACAGCGGGAAGCACTGTCAGGTGAATACCCTCATTGTTCAATCAAACGATGAAACCAAGGAACACTTCAAAGTATTTTATTTTCCACGTTATAAATTTTTTATCAAAAGGCAACCTTATGAGATCGCCAATTTTCATCAAAACAGCACACGAAAACTATTTTTTATACTCCACAAGAGCAACACACACCTTTTAGTCTGGAGTTAAAATCGCATCAAATTCTTGTTTTTATAGATTAAAATAACAGCATAGATTTACAGCAACAATTACATAAACAGCCATGACTATTCATTTTCATACTTAAAAACAGATTACAAATAGCATTTACTGAAATATAAGCTATGTGGCCCAGTATCAGCATACTGAACCACATTAAAAATGTTAACCCTTATATTTTATCCATGCTGATAAAACATAATCATGCTCTTTCTGTAGCCGTGCAATTCCAGGTACGCTTTGTGCGGGTGCTGAAGGTGGCGCTCCCAGCATTTTTTCTTTCCAGTCATACCATTTTACACCGGAAGAAACTGTCTGATCATATTCAAATCGTTCAGGGGACTCTAATTTATAGCTCTCTTTTGCATCACACTCTATCTGGCATATACCTCTGACTTTTGTACCTTCAATACCAATAACAAGATCACCCTTCTTCATGGAAAGTAATGACCACATCACTCTGGCAGCATGACTGCTACAGTTGTACCTGATTTTTTCAATGGCCCCTAATGCTGCTATAAATTCATTTTTGTAATTATTACCTACCAGTGGAATTAAAAGGGAGAGGTCACCGAATTTTGGCCACCCCTGAGCAACAACCTTACGGTATTTTAACTCTTCATACGAAGTGTATTCTCGATCAATTGCTAACCACCAGATATTCATAGTAATACCAATCCCTTCATATAACCTGATATGGCTGGTCAGTCAGCAGGCACATTTGCCAAGGTGCAAACTCACCAGTAGCGCTTCCAGCATGGTCACATAGCTGTAATCCGGGAGTAAAGATATTTGCGGGAGCACACGACTGAAGTCGCATAACCTGAGTGGGTCAGCTAGCGGTCGACACTGGCAAACAAAAAAAGCCCGACAACGGCCAGGATGTTGTCGGGCTGATAGTGCAAAATGTTTTACCACACCGCTATGCAGTACACAGCAGCAAAGCAAACCGCGACACTCAGGGATTTAATCCAGTGGCCAGTTCTCCAGCTCATTCACCAGCCTGGCAAGGAAAGTGTTGGTCTGGTAACCATCCAGTGCACGGTGATCGATAGTCAGACTGATGTAGCACATCGGGCGGATCACCATGGTGTCGACGCCTTCAATCTCTTTGACGATCACCCGTTTTTCCAGCTTGCCGATGCCCAGAGTGGCGTTCTGCGGCTGGTTGATAATGATCGGTGTTGCCACCAGTGAGCCACTGACTCCGTGGTTGGAGATGGTGAAAGTCCCCCCCTGCATATCAGAGGGTTTAAGGCTGCTGCTGTACGCCGCATCGGTCAGGCCCTGCAAACGGCGGGCTATCCCCATCAGGTTGAGATCCTGCACCTGATGGATCACCGGTACCACCAGACCATCATTACCCAGCGCCGTACCTACACCGATATTGCAATCGTGAAACAGCTCCAGCACATCATCATGGAACCGGCTGTTAACTTCCGGCACCGCCTGCAATGCTCGAGCAGCGGCGGCAATAAAGTAAGCGGTATAGCTCAGCTTGACGCCCTGCTCGGCAAACGTCGTTTTGTATCTGGCACGGTGACGCTGAATCGCAGACAGATCCGCTTCAAAGATACTGGTGACATGGGGCGCGGTATGCAGCAGGCTGTCAACCATATGGTCAGCAATACGCTTACGCATAGTGCTATGCGGGCGCAGCGTCGAATTCAGGCCTGCCAGGCCAGATACCGTCTTTTCATCCACAGATGCAGCCGCAGCAACCGGCATTACGGGCTGTACCGGCATTTGTACCGGAACCTGCACCGCCACTGACACGTTTTTCAGATAACGGAGCAGATCACACTTGGTCACCCGTCCCCCTTTGCCACTACCCTGCACCAGGCTCAGGTCAACCGGGTGTTCTTTCAGAATACGGCGCACAGCCGGGCTCAACCGGGCATCAACAGGAATAACTGCTTCAGTAACAGGCGCAGCATCTGGTGTGGTTACCGTCGCCACGGCCTGCGAGCCTGTCGTTTCGACAGGGCGTGCCGCTTCGCTATCGCCCAGCGTAGCCAGCAACATGCCCACCGACACCTGATCACCTTCACCGGCAATCAGTTCAGCCACCACTCCATCAGCAGGCGCTGCCACTTCCATGGTGACCTTATCGGTTTCCAGTTCTGCCAGCGGCTGATCTTTTTTAACCGTATCGCCTGGTGCAACCAGCCAGCTCTGTAGCGTTGCTTCCGTGCCTTCCAGCTGGCCTTCCGGGATCATCACATCAATCATGGCACCCATCTCACACCTCCAGCAGCTTGCTGATTTCAGCGCAAATCTTTTCTGGCGTTGGCACCACCGCATTCAGCAATGCCGGATGATGCGGGCTGGGCACGTCCGGCATGGTGACACGGGCAATCGGCGCATCCAGTTCAAAGAAACACTGATCCGCCAGCACTGCCGCAATTTCGGCACCAAAACCGGCCGTGAAATTATCTTCATGGACAATCATGCAGCGGGATGTTTTACCGATGGAGGCAAATACGGTGTTCTTATCCCAGGGTGAGATAGTGCGCAGGTCAATGACTTCAACAGATCGACCGCTCAGTTCTGCACCCTTCAGTACACGTGGCACCATACCGCCCCAGGTGATCAGGGTCAGCTCAGCCCCTTCGGTCAGCACCTTGGCCTGGCCAAATGGCAGCACAAAATTATCACCAGGATAAGGACGACGGGCGGAGATGTCGTCGAGTAGATTGCGGTGCTCAAAAAAGATGGTCGGGTTATGGTCACGCAGGGCATAACGCAGCAGGCCAACAGCATCCTCAGCGTTAGACGGCACTGCCACCTGCCAGCCAATAGCATGCGCCCATTTCACCTCAGCCGTCTGGCTGTGCCAGGGGTCACCACACTTGAAGAAACCACCCGGCATACGCACCACCATCGGCGCAGCAAAGCGATTGTTGGTGCGCCAGCGGATGGTGCCGGTATCATTAAGCTGCTCTTCTGCCGGGTCAGCATACTTGCGGAACTGAATCTCCGGTACTGGCATCATGCCTGCCTGAGCCATACCCAGCGCACGACCAATAATGCCTTCCTCTGACAAGGAAGTATCAAAAACTCGATCTTTGCCGTACTTATCCTGCAAACCCAGCGTTACCGCATGTACGCCACCTTTAGGGCCCACATCTTCACCAAACACGACCATGCGGTCATTGCTGGCCAGCTCTGCATCCAGAGTACGGCGAATCGCTGTCACCATATTGATGCGCTGACCTTCCGGCTGCGGCTGATCCGTCCCCTGGTCGAACAGAATACCTTTAGCCGCCAGACCACCCTGCAATGGCAGCTCCAGCTCGCCATGCTCATCACGCTCAGCGAAGACATGGCGGGTGATCTTTTCCGCCGATGGCTGTGGCCGGGCACGGGCTGCTTCCAGTGCGTTAGCGACATCGGCCTGCGCCGTCTGTGCAATCGCCTGCCACTCATCTTCGGACATCATGGATGGCACCATAAAGGCTTTCAGTTTTGGCAGCGGGTCGCGGGCCTGCTCAGCCTCAACCGTGGCATCATCTTTGTAGCCCTGAGTGTCCTGGGCAGAGTGGCCACACAGACGCGGCACCCGCAGACGGATCAGCGCTGGCTGACCGCCACGAACATGCGCAACAGCATCACTGAGCAATCGTGCTACCTGTGCAGGCTCAGTGCCATCACCATCGAAAATCGCCAGATTTTTGAAGGACGCCAGGTTGGCAGCAATATTCTGGCCTGGCGTCTGGTAATCAGACGTAGTGGAAATGCCATAGCCATTATCTTCAATGTAAAACAGCATCGGCAGCTGCTGCGTGGTCGCCACACCCAGCGCAGCCCAGAAACCGTTAGTAGAACAGGATGCTTCACCACCATGGGCCACTCCAATAGCGCCGTTATAGCTGGCATCATTCAGAGTTTGTGCATGGTAGCGTATCGCCTGAGCCCAGCCGGCAATCGGCGTGTATTGCGCACCGACACCACCACTCATCGGCAGGCCGCAAGGGCCGTCCAGATTCGGCATATTGTGTACCACACCAATATCCCGGCCATCACTGTAGCCACCAGCACGCATCAGCGGCCCACCCAGAGCATCCTCCAGCGATAAGCCAATCCCCAGCATCAGCGGGCGAGAACGGTAATAGCCACTGACAGCATCGCGCTTATGGTCGAGCAACTGTGAGAGGATGATCTGGCTCAGATCATGACCACGGGCGGAAAACTGGTAGAGCACTTCCTTATTGGGCACCAGAGTACCCTCTTCCAGCTCATCCAGCGCCCGGGAGATGTGCATCTGACAGGCAACTTTATTCCAGTCGATGGCACACTGATTATCAGGCATACAGCCCTCAACCGCAGGGGATACAACAGCAAGATTGCTCTTTGACATGGGTGTCTCCAGTTCGTGTCACCCACCGTCACGCCCAGCATAGAACAGTCACGGCAACAGTACAGATGTCACGGTTATTATCATTTTTAGTGATGGCACATGGCACCAGGAAATGCAGTTCCAGAGAACATGGCACGGCGCATATTGTTAAATTCAGTATAGGAAGGAAGCGAAGAAAGGTGCTTGCTTTTTTATCAAAAAAAACACAACAAAAAGAAAGAAAAAATTAATAATATTTATAAAAAGTAAATATAATTTAAAAAACAAACAAAAAAAGAAAAATATGGCATTTCATCAGTTCTGTCTCTTACTGCACTTGCCACGTTCATAACGGCATCTTCTTTCATCTCGAACAGCCCTGACAACAGCGCGGCACTGCGCAATACCAGGCCACAATCTGCCTGCCACAGGAACAGGATTTGATGCTTATCATTGATGCAAAGGGTTTAATTTAGACATTGCAGTTATTTGCTACTAAAGTTTCAATTCTTGTGCATACTGAACTCAGCTTTGAGGACAGATGGCAGGCTGAGGATCAGCATGTTTCTGCACTTCAGTTGTAAGTCAATCAACTCTGTCAGGGATGAAATTGTTCATCTGATCTCCGGATTTCAAGACGATAGTCGCAGTGCTACTCCTGAGCAGCGGCGCTATTTCTGAGCCGCAGTGCTATTTCTGACAGCCTTTCACGCAGCTGGCTATTCCGGTCAGCAGAACGTCAGACATTCGGTTATCAGAGAACATTGGATTCAGACAACGAGGTCTCTGGTATGAAAGTCACCCATAAAACAGCACTTATTACATCACTACTGGTATCTTTCGCGTTTGCTATGTTCTCCTGGATTCAGTACAACAACGTTAAACAGTCACTCTATGACAGCACTGCCGTTGCCACCAAGGAGACCAGCTATGCCCTCAGCCAGGAGATAACCCACTGGCTGAATCGCAAACTTGCGCTGATAGATATGATGAGTGAAGTGATAGGCAATGACTTCAGACCGGAGGTCATCCAGTCCACCTTTGATCTGCCGATGCTGAAAGATGAGTTCATTCTGATTTTTGGCGGGTTGGCCACAGACGGTAAACGGATCACCAACACACCATCCTGGAACCCCGCTGACTGGGATGCCCGCCAGCGCCCATGGTACCCGCTGGCAAAGAATAACCGCATGGCCGTGCTGACGCAGCCGTACCCGGACGCGGCCACCAATGAAATTCTGATTTCAGCCGTCGCTAATTTCTATGAGAATGGCCAGTTCAAAGGGGCTTTCGGCGGCGATATTCGTCTGGCCAAGGTCTCTGAAGCGGTCAATATGCTGGACTTCAACGGTACCGGCTATGCCTACCTGCTGGATGCCAGCGGCATTATTATCAGCCACCCGAAAGCCGAACTTAACGGTACCGATCAGCAAGCGCTGTTTGAAAACACAGCCCCCGGCTTCTCAGCTGAGCTACAAAACACCCGCGTTGATAACCGTGATGTACTGGTGTCTTATCACAAGCTGAAAGGGCTGCAAGGCAGTGACTGGTATCTGGCGGTGGTACTGGACGAAAACAGTGTACTGGCTGACGCCCATGCCTTTGGTATTCGCGCCATTATCGGTACGCTGATTGCTGCCCTGTTGACCTCAATACTGATCTATATGGTGCTGTCGCATATTCTGCAGCCAGTGCATGCACTATGTGACTCACTGCGTGACATCAATAACGGAAATGGTGACCTGACCCGTCGACTGGACATTGTCAGCAACGACGAGTTCGGCCAGGTGTCCAGAGAGTTCAACACCTTTATCGAATATCTACAGACGCTGGTGCGTCAGGTTAAAGGGATTGCTGTGGATGTACAGAACAGCTCTGACCAGACCACCCAGGCAGCCGACACCGCTGCACGGCAGGTTGAGCGCCAGCTGCAGGAGCTGGATCAGCTGGCGGCTGCCATGGAAGAGATGTCCAGTACGGCGGGGAATGTGGCACAGAGCGCCCAGCAGACTGCCGGTTCCACTCAGATCGCCGACGATGCCACCAGCGCTGGTGTTGAAGTGGTCTCACGTACCAGCGAAGCCACCCGCGCACTGGCCCAGGATATGGACCGTGTCGTCAGTACCGTTAATGACCTGACAAATTACAGCGAGAATATCGCTTCCATTCTGGTCACCATTACCGATATTGCTGACCAGACCAATCTGCTGGCGCTGAACGCCGCTATTGAAGCCGCCCGTGCCGGTGATCTTGGTCGGGGCTTTGCCGTTGTAGCAGATGAGGTGCGCGCACTGGCATCACGTACTCAGCAGTCAACTGAAGAGATCAAAGAGATGATCCAGCAATTGCAGGCTGGTGTACGTGAAGCCGAGGTAGTGATCAGTGAAGGGCGTGAAAAAGCCGATGCAACACAGCAACTGGCCAGTGAAGCCGACCAGGTACTGGGTAGCATCCGAGACAGTATTCGCGATATTAAAGGCATGACGCTGCAAATTGCCGCCGCCGCAGAACAACAAAGCGCAACAGCAGAAGAGATAAACCGCAATACCACCAACATTCGTGACATCAGTGACAATGTTTCCGACCAGGCCGGCCATCAGGCCGACAACTGTAAAACCATGCGCCAGCTGGCCGCTCAGCAGGACCATGTACTGGAAGCTTTCAAGGTCTGATTGTTTCACATCTGTCACACCGGGCCAGCACAAGCTTTTGCCTGCGCCAGGCCCGTCCGTAACTCCACTGTGCTGAATGTGTGCAGCCTGGCACAGGCTCAGCTGCACACTTGTATATTCAACCGGCTGGCAGCGGCTGTTTATCTGACAAGATTCAGTTATCTGACAAAACTCTGTTGCCTGACAAACAGCTCCACCTTCTGGCAGGTTATCCAGCCTTTTGACAATAGACAGTCAATCGTGGTGCAGGCACTCTGCGCATCAAATTGCCTGACACCCCGAATTTCAGTTCGGGCTGAGCACGTTCCGGACAGACTATCACTGCGGCAAAGACGGTCACTGTGGCAAAGACAGTCATTGCGACAAAGACAGTCATTGCGACAAAGACAGCCACTGCGACAACGACAACTATCGCGACAATGACAATCACGGCGACACTGACCGTTATCACTGTACGCAGAAAGAGCCGCTATACAGCGATGGCCGTTGTTATTCAATTACACATATCATCGTTACTCACTGGCCAGCGCTCTTTCAGGCCTGTTGTTTTCAAGGAGATCTGCATGAGAAAGCTGACGGGCAGCGCTCGCTATATCTTTTTCGTGATCGTTATCTGTTCACTCGCTTCTACCGTAGAAATTTTCCGGCTCAAGCAGGAAAACAGCGAAAAGCAGCGTGCTTTTACCCACAGTCTGGCAACCGATCTGGCCAGCACTATCGAAATGAATATCAGCCGGACATTATCAGCCACCTATGCTGTTGCCACCATGGTGCGCAAGAATCAGGGCCAGATAGATGACTTTCACCATTTCGCTGCTGACATTCTGCACTTTTATCCCGGGGTTAGCGCACTGCAACTGGCACCCGATGGCAAAATCCAGCACTCGCACCCGTTACAGGGCAATGAAAAGATTATCGGCTATGATCTGCTGGCAGCAGGGCACGGTGACCCGGCTGCCCACCGGGCAGTAAAAACCGGCCAGCTGACGGTTACGGAGCCGGTCAACCTGATTCAGGGTGGTCGCGGTATTATCGGTCGCTTACCCATTACCCTGTCACAGAATGGCGTATCGCAGTTCTGGGGCTTTGGCAGCGTGCTGATCCGCACCCCGGACCTGTTACATGAGACTGACTTGCAACGGCTGGAAAATTTACAGCTGGGCTATCAGTTACGCAGTGTCCGTCAGGCATCCGATAACGCTATTCAAACGCGCACGACCAGAACAGATGCTGAGAAAACAGACGCTTCGAGAACCGATGCTATTACAAAAAATGTGCTGATCGCCTCCGCTGACTTCAACGCCGCCAGCGCGATTTCAGTACCGATCCAGTTTGCCAACAGCCACTGGCTGCTCAGTATCAGTCCCCCAGCAAACTGGCCTGGCAACGGCTGGTTATCGTTCAATGTGCTGTTCAGCATTCTGACAACCATTCTTCTGATATCTGGCGTCTACGCGCTGTACCGTTTACAGATCATGCGTGAAGGGCTGGAACAAACCATCCAGCAACGCACCCGTACCATCCAGGACACACTGGCCCATGCCGAGCTGGCCCTGAAGGCCGCAAACCAGAGCTGGTTTCAGCTGGATTCAGCATCTCGTCAGCTCAGTACCGCAGACCAGCATCTCAACCAGGATCGCCAGGACACCTACAACCCATTATCCGATGCCGGGCTGAGTACAGCGCAGCAACAGCACTTTATTGATGCGGTCAGCCAGCGTTACCAACAACAGGCCGAACAAGCCGCCGCTCTGCTGTCTGATAGCAAGCCATCTGATACCCAGCTGAAAATGGAATATCTGGCATCGCAGGCAGACGGCAGTCGTCGCTGGTTGCAGGTCACTGCCCGCCCGGTTTCCAGCCATCGGGGTGAACAGCATCTGATCGGGGTCATCACTGATATAAGTCACCAGCGTCAAGCACGATTGCAGGAGCAAGCCCGGCTGCAGGTTATGGACAAACTGGTACATAATCTGCCGCTGACAGAGATTCTGGGTGCAATTATCGAGTTGATCGAACACAACGGTAGCGGTGCCCTGTGCAGCATTTTGCTGGTTAATAGCGAGCAACAAACCCTGACACTGGGTGCGGCCCCAAACCTGCCAGCAACCTATAACCATGCCATTGATGGCATCAGCTACGGTGAAGGCATAGGCAGCTGTGGCACCGCTGTAGCTCGCCGTGCGCGTGTGATTGTCGAAGACATAAACACTCACCCGTACTGGGCAGCCTATAAAACGCTGGCGCTACAAGCAGGGCTACAAGCCTGCTGGTCAGAGCCGATTATCAATACACAGGGCGAGGTGCTGGGTACCTTTGCCATCTACCACCCACAACCGCAGAGCCCGTCGCCACGCGATCTGGAAACCATTGAATTTGCGGCCCATCTGGCATTACTGGCCATTGAAAAAAACCGTGCGCTTGAGCGTATGAATTTACTGCTGCGCTTTTTCAATGAAGCGGACGAAGGCATTGTCGTGACCGATATTAACGGTCTGATTATTGATGTGAACCCGAAGTTTACCCGTGTGACCGGCTACACACTTGAAGAAGTACGCCAGCAAAACCCCAGCATGCTCAAATCCGGTCGGCAGAGCCCTGAGTTCTACCAGGCTATGTGGCAGCAGCTCAAGGAAACCGGTCACTGGCAGGGCGAGTTATGGAACCGGCGTCGGGACGGCCAGATTTACGCAGAAAAACTGACGATTTCCAGCATCACCAACGATGCAGGCGAAGTGACCAACTACGTAGGTATTTTTGCTGATATTACCCATGTTAAAGATCAGCAGCAGGCGCTGCAGAAGATGGCCTATGAAGACCCATTGACCGGGCTGGCTAACCGCACCCGTCTGACCGAAATTTTTCAGCACAAAGCCACACAATGCCACCAGGATAACACTCGCCTGGCGGTCTGTTTTCTCGATCTGGATAACTTCAAGGAGGTCAATGATAACTATGGCCACAGTGCTGGAGATGAGCTGCTCAAGCAGGTATCACATCGCATACTGGGCTGTCTGCGCTCTGAAGATACGCTGGCCAGGCTGGGCGGCGACGAGTTTGCCATACTGCTATGCAGCCTGCAGTCGGTAGAGAACTGTCAGCAGATTATGGCGCGCATTCACCGTCTGATTGCAGAACCCTTTACCCTCGCGGAACACCAGATTCATATCAGTGCCTCCAGCGGTATTACGCTATCGCCAGATGATCAGTCATCCGACGAACATGCTGACCTGGACACCCTGTTACGCCATGCTGACAAAGCGATGTATCAGGTGAAAGTACAAGGTAAAAACAGCTTTCAGTTCTTTAATGCCCAGCATGATATACAGCTGGCCGATATTCATAAGCGCCAGACAGCAGTAGAACAGGCACTGCACAATGGCGAACTGCAACTGTACTACCAGCCCAAGGTCAATATGCGGACAGGTAAAGTCTGGGGCGCAGAAGCACTGATTCGCTGGCAGCACCCACAGCAGGGACTGATACCACCGCATACCTTCCTGCCCCATATCGCCAACAGCCCGGTTGAACTGGAAGTCGGTAACTGGGTAATCAACCAGGCCCTGCAACAGCAGGTCAGCTGGCAGTCAATGGGGCTCAGTCTGGAAGTCAGCATCAACGTGTCAGCGTTCCATCTGCTATCCAGCAACTTCTATGATGAACTGGCCACTGCCATTGATCACCACCCTGATCTGCAATGCCAGAATCTGCAGCTGGAGATTCTGGAAAGTTCAGACTTTGATAACCTGCCTGCGATTGAAAAAGTGATCAATCACTGCCGCCAGACCCTGGGGACAGGCTTCGCACTGGATGACTTTGGCACTGGATTTTCATCACTGGCTCACCTGCGTGATCTGAGCGCAGACACGGTGAAAATTGATTGCAGCTTCATCCGTGAGCTGATGAGTAACCCCAACGATTTTCGTATTGTGGAAGGTATTGTCCGCCTCAGTAAAGCCTTTGATCGACACGTCATTGCAGAAGGTGTTGAATCTGTATGGGAAGGGCAGATGCTGCTGCTGATGGGCTGCGAAAATGCCCAGGGCTACGGTATCGCCCGCCCTATGCCCGCCGCTGAACTACCCAACTGGATCAACCACTACCGTCCCTTTGACAGCTGGCGTCATATCCAGATACCAGGCCCGGCCAGTACCGGTCGCTTTGAACTGGCCAGCCTGTTCCGGCTGGTACTGGAATACCGTCTCTACCGGCTGACCCAGTTACTGGAACAGCGCAGCCAGAATGCACCAGGCACTGATAGCCGCACACCAGACGCGGATACCGGTATGCCCAATACCTGCTACGCACAGTCACATTTTGCCATCTGGCTGAACCGCTGCCGCAAAGAGCAGACATCCGGGCAGCTGACCAAAGATATCCTGCAACTGGAAGCCAGCCTCAAAGCCAGTTACAGCCAGACCACTGCCGTCATCACTGCACTTGAATCTGCTGATCATGAACAGGCCTGGCACCAGTTAACGCTGCTCCAGCAACAGACCGGCGCATTACTGGAACAGCTGCAACAATTACAGAACGGGGAGTCATTGTTGTTGAATTGAGCAGCGGTTGAACTGAACGGCTGTAGAAATACCATGCTATACGCCCCATGTACGCACCGGCCTGGCAATATTCCCCCTCTGCCAGGCTGGCGTCCCCTCATTCGAAAGCACTAAAAATTACGCTTATTACTCGCTTTTGACCTTTTTTTTGATCATTACCGATTGACGACAACCGCATCAAACCCATAGGATCAGCCTCATCAAACAAAATAATGATCACCCGGAGCCGATCAGCATGATCTCTGTGCATCACTGATCAACATTCCGGACAGCGTTACAAGAGGCCATTTCATGTCGTCACACCAGCCCGTTGCCGAAGTTGATTCATTTCTTGCCAGCCACCCGGACACCGAAGCCGTTGATCTGTTACTCCCTGATATTAACGGTGTCGTACGTGGCAAACGTATTGAGCGCAACGCGCTGTCCAAAGTGTTTGAAAACGGTGTGGCGATGCCTGCCTCTGTGTTCTCACTGGATATTACCGGCAACACTATTGAAGAATGCGGGCTGGGGCTGGAAATTGGTGAACCTGACCGCCCCTGTCTGCCTGTTGCTGGCAGCCTGACCACCACCCCTTGGCAAAAACGGCCGATGGCACAGTTGCTGATGAATATGTATGAAGGGGATGGCAGCCCGTTTTTTGGTGACCCACGCCATGTGCTGGCTCGCCAGCTTGAGCATATCCGCGCGCTGGGACTGACTCCGGTGGTTGCAGTAGAACTGGAGTTTTACCTGATTGATCAGAATCGTGATCAGCTGGGCAAACCTCAGCCACCGATCTCGCCGAAAACGGGCCAGCGTGAAGGCCATACGCAGGTCTACTCCATCAATGATCTGGACAGCTACGACCAGTTCCTGCACGACATTGCTGACTACACCGCCGCTCAGGGCATCCCGGCCGACACCGCAGTGGCAGAAAATGCACCGGGTCAGTTCGAGATCAACCTCAAGCATCAGGATGACCCACTGGCAGCCTGCGATAATGCCATTCTGCTCAAACGTGTAATCAAGGCGGTGGCTGAAAAACACGGTATGGAAGCCAGCTTTATGGCTCGTCCCTATGAAGATGAAGCCGGTAATGGCCTGCACATTCATATCAGCATGCTGGACGAGCAGGGTCATAATATTTTTTCTGGTGATAGCTTTGCTGGTGACAGTACTTCTGGTGACAGTGATAAAGCCAGAGAAGGCCAGATCTACAGCAAAAAACTGGAACATGCCGTCGGCGGCCTGCTGGATATGATGGCCGACTCCATGGCGATCTTCTGCCCGAACGTGAACAGCTACCGCCGTCTGCAACCAGGCTACTACGTTGCCATGGCACCCACCTGGGGGGTGGATAACCGCACCGTTGCAGTCCGCATTCCCGCCGGGCCTGCTAATGCCCGCCGTATCGAACACCGTATTTCCGGTGCCGATGCCAACCCGTATCTGGTAATGGCGGCCCTGCTGGCTGGTGTTCACCATGGCCTGACCAGTGCCATAGAGCCACCGGCACCTGTTGAAGGTAATGCCTTTGCTACCGAGCGTGAAAATCTGCCAAACCGGATGCCGGAAACACTGGCTCGTCTGCGCAGCAGTGAACTGATTGAACACTACTTCGGTGCCGATTTTGTCAATCTCTATGCCACCTGCAAAGAAGCCGAGCTGGCAGAGTTTGAACGCCACGTCACCACACTGGAAACACGCTGGTTCCTGAGCACACTCTGAGCCCCCATTGAACCGATAAATGACGGAGAGAATAACAACAATGCAGATTCGTGAAATGCTGTATATCGACGGTCAGTGGCAGCCAGCAGGCGGCCCGGCCCGTGATGTAATCAACCCGGCCAACGGCGAAGTCATCGCCCGTGTTCATGATGCCGATGCTGATGCGCTAGAACGTGCTGTTCAGGCTGCACGCAACGCTTTTTATGACTGGTCATGCACACCATCAGCTGACCGTGCCGCACTGATCGAAAAGATCTGTCAGGGTCTGGAGGCGCGCAGCGAAGAGCTGGCACTGACCATTACTCAGGAGATGGGTATGCCACTGCATCTTAGCCGTGGCTGGCAGGTTGCCGGGCCAATTTCCGGTATGCGCAGCTATGTCGCACGCGCTGCCCATATGGATCAGGTGGATGAAGTAAACAACTCGCTGATCACCCGTGAAGCCATCGGTGTCTGTGCCTTTATTACACCATGGAATGTGCCTTTGCATCAGCTGGTTGGCAAGGTGGCACCGGCTCTGGCCGCCGGTTGCACCATGGTGCTGAAACCGTCCGAAATCAGCCCGCTGCATGCGTTTATCTTTGCAGAAGTAGCCGATGAAGCAGGCCTGCCTGCCGGTGTGTTCAACCTGGTCAGCGGTGATGGCGTCAATGTGGGTGCGCCACTGTGCAGCCATAAAGAGGTGGATATGGTGTCGTTCACCGGCTCTACCCGTGCCGGTGTCAGCATCGCTCAGGCCGCTGCGCCCGACCTCAAGCGTGTCTGTCAGGAGCTGGGCGGCAAATCGCCAATGCTAATCACCGAAGATGCTGATCTGGCCGCTGCGGTGGAGTTTGGTGTGAATGATGTGATGGTCAACTCCGGCCAGATCTGCTGCTCACTGACTCGCATGCTGGTACCACAGAGCCGTTATGACGAAGCCGTAGCGCTGGCAAAATCCTGTGCCGAAAACCTGGTACAGGGTGACCCGCTGAATGACAGCAGTTTTATTGGCCCGATGAGCAGCCAGATGCAGAAAGAGCGGGTGCTGGAATACATCAAGCTGGGATTGGACGAAGGCGCCACACTGGTTACCGGCGGCCTGGACAGCCCGGAAGGGCTGGAAGGTGGCGCTTATGTGCGCCCGACAGTATTCGCCAATGTAAATAACGAGATGCGTATCGCTCGCGAAGAGATTTTCGGCCCGGTACTGTCGCTGATTCCTTACCAGGACGAAGCAGAAGCGATTGCAATCGCCAACGACACACCCTACGGGCTGGCGGCCGCAGTATGGGCCGCTGATATTCCAGCGGCACAGCGCCTGTCCCGCCGTATCCGTGCCGGTCAGATCAGCCTCAATGGTGGTGGCTTCAACTATGAGGCCCCGTTTGGTGGTTTCGGCCAGTCCGGTAATGGGCGTGAGTGGGGTGATGCCGGTCTGGATGAATATATCGAACTGAAATCGCTGCAACTGCCCTGATCGGGCGGTTGCGTGATCTGCTGTGCTGCAACGGGATTGGCAGCTGTGTAGCACAGTTCTGGTATAGCGGGTGACCCTCACTATACCTCCAGTCTGTACCTGAAAGTACGAACTGGTGATCTATACGCCTGCGGCCGATGCACAGCCGCAGCACATGCCTTACATACTTTAAAAGTACATGCCTTGAACAATAGCTATAAGAAACGAGCATTATGAATACAACCGTACAAACCCGTACCACCACACCGCCCTGGCGGACCGTTGGCGTTACTGCGCTGATCGGTGTCGCCTTTGCCTTTATGTCTACTCTGCAACAGGGTGACGAGCCCTACGGCTTTATGAGCCTGATGCCGTCACTGCTGATTGTTGTCACGGCTATTATTACCAAGCGGCCGCTGGAATCGATCTTCGCGGGCATCATCGCCGGTCTGCTGCTACTGGACCCGAACCCGGACAGCGTCGTTACCAGCCTGGGCGATATTGCCACCAGCGTGATGATGAATGAGACCATCGCCTGGATCATTCTGGTCTGCGGCATGATGGGCGGACTGATCACCATGCTGGAAAAGGTGGTAGTGTGCTGGCGTTCAGCGGCATGCTGGTGAACCGTCTGAAAACAAAACGTCAGACCCTGATTGGCACCACCGTGCTGGGGCTGGCGGTATTCATTGATGACTACCTCAACTCGCTGGCCGTGTCTGCCTCAATGAAGAACCTCACCGACCGCTACCGCATCTCCCGTGAAAAACTGGCGTTTGTGGTTGACTCCACCGCTGCACCAGTCTGCATTCTGGTGCCAATCTCCACCTGGGCGGTCTATTTTGCTGCGCTGCTGGAAGAGAATAATGCGGTCGCAGAAGGTGCAGGCATGGAACTGTACATCCAGTCAATCCCGTACATGGCATACGGCTGGGCGGCACTGGTTGTAGTGTGGCTGGTTGTCTCTGGCATTCTGCCGGACATCGGCCCGATGAAAAAAGCCGAGCAGCGTGCGCAAGCTGGCCAGCCAATCCCACCAGGCTGTGAGCAGGTTGGTTTCGACACCAGTGACCTGCCAGAAACCTCCCCTGCCCGTGGCCTGATGAATTTCCTGTTGCCAATGGCGGTACTGGTAGCAGCCTCGGTTTATTACGAAATCGATCTGCTTAAAGGTGCACTGGCAGCATCCATTTTCACCATGGTGCTGTACTACTGGCAGCGTCTGCTGAGCTTCGGTGATCTGGTCGAGTCAATGCTGACCGGCTTCAAGGTGATGCTGCATCCGATTGCAGTGGTAGCGGCAGGATTCATGGTCAAAGAGATCAATGACCAGCTGGGCATGACTCCGTACATCATTGAAACCATCACTCCATACCTGTCGAAAGAACTACTGCCTGCAGCGGTATTTGCCGTGATGGCAGCGGTGGTGTTCTCCACCGGCTCCAGCTGGGGTGTATTTGTCATCTCACTGCCAATCGTAATCCCGCTGGCACAGAGCATGGACATGTCAATGCCACTGACCGTTGGCGCCCTGCTGTCTGCCTCTGCATTCGGTAGCCATGCCTGCTTCTTCAGTGACTCCACCGTGCTGTCTTCCCAGGGTTCCGGCTGTGGCACCATGGACCACGCGGTAACGCAGATTCCATATGCCCTGATTGGTGGCGCACTGGCCTTTATCAGCCTGCTGGTACTGGGCTTCACGCTGGCGTAAACCGCCATGTAACGACCTGACCGTTGTTGTGTTGTCCTTATGGGCAAACCTTCTACCGCGAAGCCTGGCTTCGCGGTTTTTTATTTCACTTGCGTACTGTGTCAGTGCTTTTTGTTTTCGAGCTTTCTGTTTCCGGGCTTTATGTTTCCAAGCTTTCAAGTGCAGATCTTTCGGGTTCAGAGCCTGCTGTTACAGCGCGTGTTAGCGCCATGGTGGTCTGACGGCCATGGTTTTCATTCCATATCTGACTGAGAAGCAGCCCGACAGATGGCTGCCCGAGGGTTTTTCATGTCTACACCTGACTCTATGCCTGTATCCAACGCTGGTGCCATTGCGCATACCGGTTCCTACTACGCCGCCTCTGCTAATGACAAGGTTCAGCGCTCGGCACTGAACGGTGATACTACCGCTGATGTCTGCATCGTGGGAGCCGGTTATACCGGCCTGTCCTCTGCCCTGCACCTGGCTGAACAGGGCTTCAAAGTCACCGTACTGGAGGGCAGCCGGATCGGCTTCGGCGCTTCTGGCCGTAACGGTGGCCAGATTGTCCACAGCTACAGCCGTGACATTGACTTTATCGAACGCCACTACGGTCAGGACACCGCTGAAGCGATGGGCAGCATGGCATTTGAAGGCGGCCAGATTATCCGCCGTTTTGTCGGCAAATACGGCATCAATTGCGATCTGAAAGATGGCGGCATCTTCGCTGCCTGTAATGACAATCAGATGAAAGAGCTGGAAAGCAAAAAAGCACTGTGGGAGCGTTACGGCCACACAGAGCTGGAACTGCTGTCCGAAGCGGGCATTGAAAACCACGTTGGCAGCAACCGTTACGTAGGCGGCCTGCTGGACAAAAGTGGCGGCCACTTCCACCCGCTGAACCTTGTGCTGGGCGAAGCCGCTGCACTGGAAAGCCTGGGCGGTACTATCCATGAAGGCTCCAGAGTGGTAGATATTCAGCAGGGGGACAAGGCGAAAGTTATCACCGCCAAGGGTTCCGTTACCGCTGATTATGTAATTATCGCCGGTAATGCCTATATGGAAGGTCTGATTCCAAAGCTGGAACAGCGCGCCATGCCGTGCGGCACTCAGGTAATCACCACTGAGCCGCTGTCAAAACAGATGCAGCAGGAACTGCTACCCCATGACCAGTGCGTCGAGGACTGCAACTACCTGCTGGACTACTTCCGCCTGTCCGGCGATGGCCGTCTGATCTACGGCGGCGGCGTAACCTACGGTGCCCGAGAACCAGACAGGATCGAACAGATTATCCGACCGAAGCTACTGAAAACTTTTCCGCAGCTGGACAAGGTAAAAGTCGACTACGCCTGGACCGGTAACTTCCTGCTGACCCTGATGCGTCTGCCGCAGTTTGGTCGTCTGGGTAACAGTGTTTACTACGCCCAGGGCTATAGTGGCCATGGTGTGGCCAGCTCTCACCTGGCCGGCCGGGTGATAGCCGAGGCCATTCGCGGCCAGGCTGAACGTTTCGACGCTTTCACTGGCCTGCCACAGCCTGTCTTTCCTGGCGGCCGCCTGTTCCGTGTTCCACTGACAGCGATGGGCGCCTGGTACTACAACCTGCGCGATCAGCTGGGCTTCTGAGCCGAAGTTGTTATGTTTACAAATAAGCGGGGGTTTCCCGCTTTCTTTTTATCTGCCCCCACCTGTCTACCTGCGCCGGACTGCTAGAGCTACATCGAACTGCCAGAGCTACACCGGATTGCCAGCGCTACGTTTGACTGCCAGAACTGCGTTTGACTGCTAGAATAGCCTCATCACAGCGCGCAGGAGTACCAACGTACCATGTTTGAATTTCTGAAAGGCCGCGAGCAGAAGCTGATTGACGCAATTGAAAGCGGTGATATGGAGCAGTTGACCAGTCTGCTGAATCGCCCGGACAATGAGGCACTGAACAGCCCGTTGAAAACCTGCGCCAGTGCAGCCGAGTTTGCTATCAGCTGCGATCAGCCCACTGCGCTGGCACTGATACTGCAAAAAGGCGGAGATGCCAATCAGCCCACCAGTACCGGCGAACCCTTGACCACGCTGGCACTGCGCCGTAGTGACAGCCTGAACATGCTGACCACGCTGCTGGCCAATGGTGCCGATATTGCCGCCACAGATGCTCAGGGGGCGACATTGTTACAGCAGTGCGCCACGTATTGCAGCAGCATCCAGCTGCCACTGCATCTGAGCCGACTGCAACAACAGGGGGTAGACCTGAACAGTGAACCGGCGCTGCTGTTACGGGCACTGACAGCTTTTGACCAGCCCCTGATTCAGTTTCTGATCAACTCCGGCTGCACGTTACCTGCAACACTGCCAGCAGAGGTTCCAGCACAAGCGACGCAATATGCACAACGACTGATCAGCGATTACCAGATTCGCCAGCAGCTTCTGCAACGCTGAAGCGCTGAACAAGCCACAGCATCAAGCCCGGCCAGAAACAGAAAACGCGGCACCCGCGCCGCGTTTTCTGAAAGTTAGCCGCCAGGTCTGATCAGCGATCAACCGATACCTGGCGCAAAGCTTCCTGAATTTCAAAGGTGAAGGTACGTTCTTCATCTTTGGTCAGCAGACCGTGGCGCTTCCAGGCCAGTACCCGTACCCACATGTTGGTCTGGGTCATGCCTTCAAACAATTCCGGTATCAGCTTGTCACGTTCGCTGATCAGGCGATACAGATCACGGTAAGGCCCACGCAGGTCAGTGCCACGGCTCTGGGTAATCGAATCAACTTCGGAAAAAAAGCGGGTCAGAAACCGCTGAACTACAACCGGATGCAGCTCCCTTGCTCTGTGCCAGTCTTTATCGGATGTCGCCACGTTCAAACATCTCCTCTTGCCACCAGTAGCTCCATTGCGACAGGAAGCTACCTGCTCTGTGTAATACCACAGCCACCCTCTCGGGTAGTTGCCACACAGTTCTTACGTTAAGTAACGGTAATCCAGATACCGTTATCTGTCTGTCCTGGTTGTTAAACCGCACCTGATGTATCGGCCAATACCTGGCTTGTCTGAATCGGACATAAGACCAGGGTATGGCCTGCTTCAAATCTGAGCCGTAATCTAACACCTCAGCAGGCGATGGTCTCCCCCTGAAGTCAATACAGGTGGAACAGTCGTATTTTCTCTGTGTATAAAAACACCGGAGGTTGTTTTTTCATCAGGCTGTTGCTTTACCTGGCTCGATTTCGGGTTGCCGGTTTGATCTTTTCTGTTAACGAACACGCCTTGCATTGCCTGAAAAGCTGCACAAGTAATTCTCGTGTGCAACGACACAGATACCAGGCCTGCTCTGCACGGGCAAGCCGAGCCTGTCGGGCATACCAGTCCTGGTCAATGGTGCCTGAGTCGTTTTTCTTTATTGAGTAATGCTGACTTTTATCAGGGTAATTCACGGTGCGGCTCTCTATGGTATGGCAAGAATAGCTGCCAGTCTGGCAGCAATGGAGACCCGCTGACAAAAGGGTTATTCTCCGACAACAGACAAGAAAATCTCACCTGTATGTATTTCCGGCTCTCGCTTAACCACCTTAATACCTTTGCTTGCGCAGCACGTTATGAAAGCTTTCAGCAGGCCGCCGAACAACTGAATGTGACACCTTCAGCGGTCAGCCACCAGGTGCGCCAGCTGGAGCAACAACTGGGCTACACACTGTTTAAGCGGCTGGACCGTCAGGTACGGCTAACTGATGCTGGTCTGACACTGTTTCAACAACTGAATCAACCATTGCACCAGCTGCACAGCGCAGCAGAACAGGCGCTGACCACGCCGCATCAGCAGGTAAAGATCAGCTGTGCGCCGCTGTATGCCACTCGCTGGCTGATGCCCCGTCTGCCTGACTTCAGGGCACGCTTCCCTGATATAGAGATCTCTATTCAGGCAACGACAGAACAGGTCGCACTGGAAAGTTATGAACTGGATGGACTGATACGCCACGGTGCCCACAACTGGCCACAGATGCACCAGTTGCGCCTACTGGATGAACAGCCAGTTATTGCCTGCCGCCCCGCACTGTTACGACGACTGGAAGTAACCCGCGTAACTGCTGAGTTATTACAGCATCAGCCGCTGGTTGATATTGCCGCGCACCCGGACCGCTGGCAGGCATGGTTCCACCAGCAGGGCATTAACGCTGACCGGCGATTGTGCCGGACAGTGGTACAGAACGCTGCCCAGGCAATTGATGCCTGCCTGTTCAGCGATCTGTTTCTCTTGCTGGACAGAACACCCATTGAACGGGAGCTGGCCGACGGTTCGCTGGTTGTAGTCGCCGAACCAGAGAACCATGAGCCTTACGGCCTGTCCCTGTTATGGTCAAAACAGCGCCGCCCCAGAGCCGCGTTTCTGACTTTCCATGACTGGCTACAGCGCTTTTGCCAAGGATAGACCAGACCTGCGGCAGCACCGTCTGCGCTGATGGACGATTACGCAAGCGATTCAGGTATTGTACCAGAGATTGCTCCGGCGGCAGCCACATTGCCCCGCCCGGTAAGCCTGACAGGTAGTCCAGGGCAGGTAGTCCAGGGCAGGTACAATGGCACTCGGACAAAGCACCCGTGAACATCCATCTGGTTGCAGTGACGTGTTAAAGGCGGGAATAAAAGAAGGGGGAAATTAAACCGTCTGTTACGTACAGGAAACAGACGGTTTACCGGGTCTGATCGAGATGATCAGGCTTTGGATTCGTCCAGAGCGTGAGCAAACTCTTCAATGGCGCTGACAACACTCTGCGCTTTGCCACGGATATCCAGCATCACTTCACCAGCATCATTGACACGCTCAAGGCCATTTTCGGCCAGCTCCAGGCTGGATGTCATGGTCGACACTGCCTGCTGGGCCAGGTCATGGTTTTTCTTCACCACATCCGTGATTTCAGTCGTTGACGCACTGGTACGCGCAGCCAGCTGACGTACTTCGTCGGCAACTACCGCAAAGCCTCGCCCAGCCTCACCGGCACGGGCAGCTTCAATCGCCGCGTTCAGTGCCAACAGGTTGGTCTGTTCAGCGATGCCGTTGATGGTACTGACAATTGAGCCAATCTGATCAGACTGCTCATTCAGCGCTTCAATATGATTGGATGCACCGCGTGTGGTATCGGCCAGCTGACGCATCAGCTCCATCGCACTCTGAATCGCCATCTCACCCTGCTGGGTAGTCTCGTCGGTGGTAACAGAAATATCATATGCCATACGAGCGGCTTCGGACTCTGCTTCCTGGCGGTTCACCTTGGCAGTAATATCCGAGGCAAATTTCACCACCTTTTCCAGTTTGCCTGTGGCATCAAACACCGGGTTATAAGTCGCTTCCAGCCAGATAATATCGCCGTACTTATTCACCCGCTTGAACTGCCCGGCCACATACTCGCCACGATTCAGGCGCTGCCAGAACTGGCTGTAAGCCGTGCTGTTTGCTTCTTCAGAGGTACAGAACAACCGATGATGCTTGCCACGCAATTCATTCAGCGTATAACCGGTAGCCGACAGGAAATTATCGTTGGCAACCTGCACCTCACCCTGCAGGTTAAATTCGATGACTGCCATGGAACGATCAATCGCATCGATCAGACTCTGCTGACTCTGTGATGTCTCTACCTGATCGGTAACTTCGGATGCAAACTTGATAACCCGCTCCAGCTTGCCATCTACACCGAATACCGGGTTATAGCTGGCTTCAAGCCAGATCTTGCGGCCCTGTTTATCGACCCGCGGGTAGCGGCCAGACGCAAACTCACCCCGATTGAGCTGCTGCCAGAAATCACGGTATTCAGCACTGCTTGCATAACTGCTGTCACAGAACATACGGTGATGCTCACCCTGAATTTCTTTCAGGGCATACCCGGTTGTACGCAGGAAATTCTCATTGGCCGTTACAATGCGGCCGTCCGGTGTAAACTCAATCACCGCCATAGCACGGTCGATCGCTTTGAAACGGGCTTCTACTTGTTGCAGCGCATCTTGCGTTTCTGCCAACTGCTGCTTGATACGGGATGAAAACATCGAGTGCTCCAATGCACGTGATAACTGACAGGCTGTTCCATGCTTCGGAATGCCCGGCTACGAGACTCAGACTACAGACCTCTGTCAGACGGCTCCACCAGACAGAAAATCCGGCCATCCCATGCTTCGGCTGATTCTGTGGCAGCTTCGACGCATGGGAACAAATACGACGCACAGATAGAATTAAAACAAATTATTCCGCCTTTAGCACCAGACACGAAGGCTCGCATTGTAAATTAGAAC
>JAOXSF010000204.1 GCA_025800125.1 Marinobacterium sp. | reverse complement strand
AGCTGTCAGATTGCTGTATGTTAGCGTGGAATAGCGTGACGATTAAAGGACATCCGTAAAGGTGCGCGCTCATCCGAGGGGATTGTCATCAGGCATGAATCGGCGAAGGAACTAAGGGGTGGAAGACGTTCCTGAGGGGATAACGGGAGCTGATCTATCTAAATAGCTGTGGCAGGATAAGAGCTCAGTAAAGGTTATATAAAGAAAAACCGGGCAGAGGTAGCGCTGCCCGGTTTTTTATAGCCGTTATATCTATAGTGTACCTGTTATACCAGCGGGTCACTGATACCCATCAGGTAGAGCGCGGCCATGCCGAGCAGGCCAGTCAGGGTGATGTAGTAAAGGGTTGGCAGAATCGTTTTACGCAGTACTTCACCTTCGCGGCCAAACAGACCAACGGTGGCAGATGCGGCCACCACGTTGTGGATGGCAATCATATTACCGGCGGCAGCACCCACAGCCTGCAATGCGACCAGCATAGCACCGGATACCGCCAGGTTTTCAGCAACGCCGTACTGGAACTGGCTCAGCATCATATTGCTGACGGTGTTACTACCAGCAATAAAGGCCCCCAGTGCGCCAATGGCAGCGGCAAACATCGGGTAAGCATTGCCAAACAGTTGCGCGACATATTCCGCCATGGCGACGGGCATGCTAGCGAGATCTTGAGCGTTTACGCCAGAGTTGATCAGAATACGTACCATCGGGATGGTAAATACCAGTACAAAACCGGCTGTCAGTGCCGTCTGGCCTGATTCACTGATGGCTGTTTTCAGTTCACTGAATTTCATGCGGTGCAGGAAGAAGGTCAGCAGTACTACGAACGCCATAATGCCGCCGGGTAGATAAAGCGGGGCAAAGCCTGCGCTTACGCCGGTTTCACCCAGCAGGTTGCTGAAACTCAGTGAGACCGACTTCACCAGCGATTTCAGTTCCGGGCTGACGCGTGTCGCAACCAGCAGCAGAGCAACCAGTACATAAGGTGCCCATGCCAGTGGTGCGCTGACCGGTGATTTCTCGCTTAACTGATCAACTTTCATCTCCAGCTTGCCTACCCAGCTGACGGGCCACTCTTCTGCCGGGGCAAAGTCCCAGTGGTCCTTAGGCAGCAGGAAATTATGGCGTGCGGCGGTTGTAACAATCGCCAGGCCGATCAGGCCACCCAGCAGCGATGGGAATTCCGGCCCCAGAAAAATACCGGTCGCCATATAAGGCAACGTGAAGGCCAGCCCGGCAAACAGCGCGAACGGCAGGATGCTCAGGCCTTCAGTCCAGGAGCGGTTACGGCCGAAGAAGCGCGTCATCATCATCACCATAAACAGCGGAATCAGAATACCGACCAGGCCGTGGATGATGGCCACTTCAGAGGTAATCAGCTGCAGGAACTGCTCCCAGCTGGAACCTGCCGCTGCCAGTTGCTCGCTCAGGCCTGCTTTATCCAGACCATTCTGCACACCAATGATGATCGGCGTACCAACTGCACCGAAGGATACCGGCGTGCTCTGAATCATCATGCCAATAACGACCGCAGCCATGGCCGGGAAGCCGATGGCAACCAGCAGCGGCGCGGCGATAGCCGCAGGTGTACCGAAACCGGATGCACCTTCAATAAAAGAGCCAAACAGCCAGGCGATGATGATCACCTGTACACGGCGGTCTGGGCTGATATTGGAAAAACCGGCCCGGATACGGGTGATGGCACCCGAGTACTTCAGCGTATTCAATAGCAGGATAGCGCCAAAAATAATCCACAGTACGGAAAGCGTAATCAGCAGTCCTTGCAGGGTGGAGGCGAAAATTCGGGTAAGTGACATCTCCCAGGCAAACAGGGCGATAGCAGCGGTTGCGGTATAGACGACCGGCATAGCAATGCGGGCTGACCAGTTCAGGCCCAACAGCAAAATAGCCGCAAGCAGAATCGGCGTGGCGGCCAGTAAGGCCTGGAGTTCTATGCTCATACGTATTCTCAGTTTTATTAGAGATGAGTTGCAGACAGGTTTCTTGCCGGGCCGGGAAAACTGCATCCAGCCAATACAGCGGCAACAAAAACGGGGGCATGCTACCAGATACGTTAGCAAAGTGCAGGCGCTAAGTTGATCTAGTGTAAATTGGTATGACCAATTATGTTTTATTATAGGCAGATATGTGCGCTTCCAATAAATCAAAAATAATTGGTATGACCAATGGCTGCAATGTGAACGGGCGCTGATACGACCGCTGCACTCCAGTGAGGTTGGCCCGTATCACTGTTGTACTGCACCGGCGTTGTACTGCACCGGCCTGCCAGGGAAGAGCTGCCATCAACCTTGTGGTTTAGTGGTGGTCGCCTCACTTGAATAATTAATATGTTAAGTATATATTGCTTAGCATGTTATCTATCAGCGAGTAGAGACCGATGCTGACATCTGAACAGATCACTAACGCAGCCAACAAGCTGTACACCGCTGAGCGTGAACGCCAGCAGATTCCGGCGCTGACGCTGGCGCACCCGGAAATGACCATGGACGATGCTTACCAGATCCAGAAAGCCTGGGTTGATCGCAAGATCGCCGAAGGCGCTTCGGTACGTGGTTACAAGATCGGCCTGACCTCCCGCGCCATGCAGATGGCGGTGAATATCGACCAGCCGGATTACGGCGTACTGCTGGACGATATGTTCTTTGAAGACGGTGCTGAAATTCGTGCGGCGGACTTCCTTGACCCACGCATTGAAGTGGAGCTGGCTTTCGTACTGAAAGAGCGCCTGGAAGGTGAAAATATCACCATCTTTGATGTGCTTAATGCCACTGATTATGTAATCCCATCACTGGAGCTGATTGCAGCCCGCTGTCACCGTACCGACCCGGAAACCGGTTACACCCGCAAAGTGCTGGATACCATCTCTGATAACGCTGCCAATGCCGGGATTATCCTGGGTGGCCGTCCAGTAAAACCGATGGATATCGATATGCGCTGGGCGGGCGCGCTGTTGTACCTGAATGGTCAGATTGAGGAAACCGGTCTGGCGGCAGGTGTGCTGGGTAATCCGGCTAATGGTATCTGCTGGGTATGCAAACGTTTTGCCCCGCACGGTGTAGCGCTGGAGCCGGGCCAGGTGATTCTGTCGGGTTCTTTCACCCGCCCTGTGCCGGTAAAAGCCGGTGATACCGTACATGCCGATTACGGCCCGCTGGGCGGTATCTCTGTGCGCTTTGTCTGAGTTGAGGAGCAAAGTTGATGGAGCTTTCTCAAGAGCAGTTCAGACTGCCTGTTAACCAATTCAAGCAGGCATTACAGTCTGAGCAAACCCAATGGGGGCTGTGGCTGGGCCTGCCAGATACCAGCTGTGCCGAGATTTGTGCGGGTGCTGGTTTTGACTGGCTGTTGATCGATGGCGAACACGCGCCGTTCGATAACCGCGCCATTATGGCCCATCTGCAAGCGATGGCTCCGTACCCGGTGTCACCGATTGTCCGGCCGCCGGAAGGGCGCACAGCGCTGATCAAACAGTTGCTGGATATGGGCGCACAGACGCTGCTGATTCCTATGGTCGATACCCCGGAGCAGGCCCGCCAACTGGTACAGGCGGTGCGCTATCCGCCACAAGGTATTCGTGGTCTGGGCACTTCACTGGCCCGTGCCGCCAACTGGAACCGTATTCCCGGTTATCTGCATAACGCTAATAAAGAGGTCTGCCTGATTGTGCAGGCGGAAACCGCCACGGCGATGGATAACCTGGCAGAGATTGCCGCCATTGACGGTGTAGACGCTGTGTTTATCGGCCCGTCTGATCTGTCGGCTTCCATGGGCCATGTGGGCAACCCGGACCATCCAGAAGTGGTCGCAGCCATTGAACAGGGCATTCGTACCATCAATGCTGCCGGTAAAGCCGCAGGCCTGATGTCCTTGAACCAGCAGCAGGCGCGCCACTATGTCGAGGTGGGCGCTAAATTTGTCGGTATCGGTGTTGACACACTGCTGCTGGCCAATGGTGCTAAAACCCTGGTAAACGCATTCCGTAGCGGTGAAACCCTGGCCTCTGCCAGTGGTTCCAGCGGTTACTGATCCTTGCTATTTGAAGGAAGAAAAGATGACAACTGATCTGAATAGCACCGCCAGCAGCAAATGGGTCTGCGTGGCGTTGAATGATTTGCAGCAGCTTAATTCATTGCAGGCTGAATTTAATGAAGCACCGTACAAACAGCCGCCAACGCAGCCGGTACTGTACTTCAAACCGCGCAATACATGGGGCCGTGACGGTGCTGTGATTGAACAGCCAGCCAGCGAACAGCTGGTTGTCGGTGCCAGCATTGCGGTAATGATTGGTCAGGAATGCTGCCGTGTGTCGGAACAACAGGCACTGGACTATGTCGCGGGTTACCGTCTGCTGCATGACTTCTCTCTGCCTGAGCAGAGCTATTACCGCCCGGACATCAAGGGTAAATGTCTCGATAACAGCGCACCACTGAGTGAAGCTCAGCTGGATACCACTGTAGCTGCAAACCCGAGTGAACTGACGGTGGTTACTTCGGTAAATGGTGAGCAGAAAGCCGCGCTGCCAGTAACCCAGCTGCATCGTAATGTACAGCAGCTGATCGCCACTATTTCCCGCATTATGACCCTGCAACCAGGTGATCTGATTGCGGTTGGCTTTCCAGGTGATCGTATTCCTGTACAGCCGGGTGACCAGGTGAAATCGGAAATTATCGGGGCGTCTGAAAGCGTCATTCTGCAGAACAGCATTGGGGAGGGCGCGGCATGAGACGGGCACGGGTACTTGTTAACAAAGGCGAGCAGCAAGGCATAGAGCTGGATATTACCATTGATCAGAATGACCAGCTGCATACTGAAGACGGTGAACTGCTGAATGAAGCTGACGTTAGCTGGCTGTCACCGGTAAAAGAGCCAGGCACTATTTTCGCACTGGGTCTGAACTACGCTGATCACGCTTCCGAACTGGCATTCGAGCCACCAAAAGAGCCGCTGGTATTCCTGAAAGGTGCCAACACGCTGACCGGCCATAAGCAGGATGCTTATCGCCCTGATGACATCGACTTTATGCACTACGAGTGCGAGCTGGTGGCGGTGATCGGTAAAGCGGGCAAGAACATCAAGCGTGAAGACGCACTGGACTACGTGGCCGGTTACACCGTCTGCAATGACTTCGCCATCCGCGACTACCTGGAAAACTACTACCGTCCGAATCTGCGGGTGAAAAGCCGTGATTCCCTGTGCCCGATTGGCCCGTGGATGGTGGATGCAGCAGATCTGCCTGATGTCAGCAACCTGCGCCTGACTACCCATGTGAACGGCGAGCTGACTCAGGAAGGCACCACGGCGGATATGATTTTTGATATTCCGTTTCTGATTGAATACCTCAGCGCTACCCTGACGCTACAGCCAGGTGACATGATTGCCACCGGTACGCCAAAAGGGCTTAAGGATATGCAGCCGGGTGATACGGTTGTCTGCACCATTGAAGGTGTCGGTGCGCTGGAAACCCGCATCGTGTCTGAACAGGCTTTCTACGGCGATAAGTATTAATCGGCAAGCCTGACAAACGATTTGAACTGATACACCAGCCCTCTTGTTCCCATACAGAACATGGGAGCCAGCATCGGATATTGCGGTGCTTTCTGGAGACCAAAATGACTGAACTGAATACCAATATCGCCAAAGCTGCTGAATACCTGGCGCGCTTTAAAGACACCACCCTGGGCCATTACGTCAATGGTGAATGGACGCTGGGCAGTGAAGGCGAAACGTTCGATAACCTGACACCGGTTGATAACACCTCACTGGGTAAAGTGGTTAAAGGCACAGCAGACGATGTAAACGCGGCCTGTAATGCGGCGGCTGATGCCTTTGAGGCCTGGTCTACCATGTCGGGTGCGGCGCGTAAGAAAGTACTGAATAAGCTGGCGGATGCCATTGAAGCCCGTGCTGAAGAGATCGCACTGGTGGAATCATCTGACTGTGGTCAGCCACTGCGCTTCATGCGTCAGGCGGCGGTACGTGGTGCTGCTAATTTCCGTTTCTTTGCCGATAAAGCACCGGAAGCCCGTAACGGCTTGTCCCTGCATCAGGACCAGCACACTAACTACACGGTGCGCAATGCCATTGGCCCGGTGGCGGTAATTACGCCATGGAATACGCCGTTTATGCTCTCTACCTGGAAGATTGCGCCTGCACTGGCAGCCGGTTGTACTGTGGTGCATAAGCCTGCCGAATTCAGCCCGCTGACCGCAGCTATTCTGGCCGAATGTGCTGAAGAAGCAGGCCTGCCTGCCGGTGTCTGGAATATGGTCAACGGTTTTGGTGAAGTGGCGGGTAAAACCCTGACTGAGCACGAAGCGATCAAAGCGGTCGCCTTTGTCGGTGAGACGGTAACCGGCTCTATGATCCAGGCACAGGGTGCGGCGACGCTGAAGCGTGTTCATTTCGAGCTGGGTGGCAAAAACCCGGTGATCGTATTTGACGATGCCGACTTCGACCGTGCGCTGGATGCGGTTGTATTTATGATCTACAGCCTGAACGGCCAGCGCTGCACCAGTTCCAGCCGCCTGCTGATTCAGTCCGGTATCAAGGATAAGTTCCTGGCGGCACTGAAAGCCCGTGTTGAAAATATCCGCGTTGGCCATCCACTGGACCCAGCGACTGAAGTGGGCCCGCTGGTACATAAGTCTCACTATGAGAAGGTGCTCAGCTATATGGATGCTGCCCGTGAAGACGGCGCAACCATCGCGGTGGGTGGAGAGGCTCGCCGTGATCTGGGTGAGGGTAACTATGTTGCGCCAACGCTGTTCACTGAAGCGAACAACCAGATGAAGATCGCACGCGAAGAAATCTTTGGCCCGGTACTGACCGCGATTGAGTTTGGTACGGAAGAGGAAGCAATTGCTATCGCCAACGATACGCCATACGGCCTGTCTGGCTACATCTGGACCAGTAATACCGGCCGTGCGATGCGTATGGCCGACAAAGTGCAGGCGGGTATGCTGTGGGTGAACTCCGAAAACAACCGTAACCTGCCGTCGCCATTTGGCGGCGTGAAGATGTCCGGCGTTGGCCGTGATGGTGGTGACTGGAGCTTTGATTTCTATATGGAAACCAAAAACGTCTGCATCGCCCATGATCTGCACAATGTACCGGTGCTGGGGCGCTAAGGCGCGCCTGCTGTAAGCTGACAATCACCCCGCACAGATTTGCAGGTTTGTGCTCTTTGCCGTGGCCATGTCCCACGGCTTTTTTCGTTATCTGCTGTTGTTAACATGCTGTTGTTAACATATTGAGTTAACTGTTCAGGTTAACTGACTGGGTTAACAGGCCTGGTTAGCAGAGCGCTTGTAACGGGCAGAGGTAAAATAGGAGAAATCTGAAATGCCACATTTTATTATGGAATATTCAGCAAACCTGGATGATGATCTGGACATTCCAGCGCTGTTCCAGCAACTGAATGAAACGGCTATTGCCACAGGTGTGTTCCCGATTGGTGGCATCCGTACCCGTGCTATCCGCTGTGAGCATTACCGCATTGCCGAAGGCGACCCTGAAAATACTTTTGTGCATCTGACGGCCAAAGTTGGAGCAGGGCGTGAGCCTGAGGTGCTGAAAGCCGCCGCTGATAAGGTGTTTGAGGCCTTTACAAGCTTCCTGCAACCGGTGTTTGAACGTCGTTATATGAGTATCGGCTTTGAGCTGACCGAGTTGCACCCGACGCTTAATTATAAGCAGAATAATATTCATCAGAAGCTGGCCAAGGGCTGATCAGGTAGCGCGACAAGCCCCGTGCTGCTAATGCCTTGCAGAATATTTTTTCCAGTGTCTTTTGCCAGGTGCATCGTTTCTGCACCTGGCAGCCCTTCCTGCCTTCACGCGCTTGCTGTCTCAAACTAAGCGCTCATTACCTCAAATTAAGCCCCTGTTACCTCAAAAGCTAGCTGACTTTTCAGGGGCTTCTCTGTACTGTTTGGGTGTGTGTACCTGAGGGTTTTCTCTGGCATTGAAAGCCATCTGTTGAACTTTATACTTGCCTGTGTAAAAAATGCACAGATGCAGGTGGGAGTTCTTGCTGAGTTTTATGTTCTTTAGTACACCCGAATATTATGCCAGTTTATTTATAACTATTTGATCTATAATGGCTTGGCGGCATCGG
>JAOXSF010000188.1 GCA_025800125.1 Marinobacterium sp. | reverse complement strand
CGCCAAAAATGAGCTGGCTGACCTGATTACGCTGATCAATCAGACCACCGGGGACACAGAAACCGGCCGTGAGGATATGGTTGAAGCAGGCGAGCGCTTCCTGGAAGCACTTGGCGAAACAGACGACACCCTCTGGGTTAACCAGGTGACACTGACCACTAACCGCAATAGCGCTCCGGATGCAGCCATCAGGGTCAGCGGCACAGCTAACAGCGACCAGGGCAATTATCAGGAAGCACTGGTTATTGATACCCGCCAGCTACCAGCAGGTACGGTGCTTGATCTGGACGAAGTCGAATTTGCCGTGATTGTCGGTGACAATGTGGTGATTCGTGGTGGTGAAGGGGCCAATATCGTCTTTGCCGGTGCAGGCAGCCAGAATATTGTGCTGGGTGCAGACGACGATGTACTGCACGGCGGTGATGGCGACGATACGGTCGGTTCCAAAGGCGGTGATGATCTATTGTTTGGTGACAACGGTAACGACACCCTGTTTGGCGGGGCCGGTAAAGATCAGCTGCATGGTGGTCGTGATACCGATACGGCAACCTATGAAGGCAACTTCGCTGACTACCAGGTCGTACAGACCCACGGCGTCGTTACCGTCAGCCGTCTGGATGACCCGACCGACAGCGACACCCTGATCAATATTGAGCAGATCGAGTTTGCCGACCAGACATGGAACCCGGTTTACAGCAGTGAATTGCAGTCAGTGGCAACACTCTACGGCCAGATTCTCAACCGCCAGGCCGACCTGGGAGGTTTCCAGTACTGGAGTGGAACGACGCAGGAAAACAGCAAAGGTCAGATGGCGCTGCACTTCCTCAACTCCGAGGAGTATCAGCAGCAGAAAGGGGTACAGTTTGATCAGCTGTCAGAAGCAGCACAGGTTGAACAGCTCTACCAGGGCATCCTGAACCGCACGTCTGATACAGAGGGCAAAGCAGCCTGGCTGGCCCAGCTGGACGTGGGCATGAGTATGGCCGAGATCGCAGAACACTTCGTCAACTCCGTTGAACTGAGCGGACAGTACGACCAGCCGGAAAGCTGGGACTTTCTGGTCTGAGCCTGCTGGTCTGAGCTTTCTGATCCAGGCCAGCACGGGCCTGCCTTGCAGGCCCCGAATACAGCAAGGCCGCATACTGAATGCGGCCTTTTGATATTTCTGTCCAGTCCTGAATCAGGTTAACATGCTTTATATCGCTTTGCGGGCCTGCTCAGTACTGTCGGGCAGATCAGTCATCCTCGCGGAAATGATGCTCGGTCATCATATGGCCCAGCTTGCCCATTTTGGTTGCCAGATAATGCTCATTGTGGCGATTTTTACCCACCTGTAACGGCACACGTTCAGCAACATTGACGTTAAACTCGCTCAGCGCTTTTACCTTACGTGGGTTGTTAGTCATCAGACGTACTGCTTCAATGCCCAGGTGACTCAGCATCGGCTGGCACATGCTGTAATCACGCATATCAGCCGCAAAGCCCAACGCTTCATTGGCTTCCACCGTATCGGCACCACCATCCTGCAAATGGTAAGCTTTGATTTTGTTCAACAGGCCAATACCACGCCCTTCCTGGCGCAGGTACAACAATACACCGCTGCCAGCTTCGGCAATATTCTTCAGTGCTTCCTGTAACTGAAAACCACAGTCACACCGCAGGCTGAACAGGGCATCGCCGGTCAGACATTCAGAGTGGACACGGGCTAGCACCGGCGTCTCACCACTGACCTCACCAAATACCAGTGCCACATGCTCTTTTCCGGTGGTTTCTTCTTCAAAACCGACCATATCAAACACCCCCCAGGGGGTCGGCAACTTTGAAGTGGCTACGTATTTTACAGTCACAGAACACTACCTCAAATCGTGAAGGCGCACATTATACAGGCAGGCCGAAGCAAGCTGAAAGCCTGATGCCGCATCTGAAACTCATATCAGCGCTTCCGAATCGGCATCAGTGCAACCCGGCCATCAATCACGACTCGGTACACCATCAGGCCGACACCTGCTGAGCAACCTCCGCTTCTGAATGACGCGGCAGGCAGAGCGCAACTTTGAGGCCTTTCAGACTTTCAGAACGCATCAGCTGCATACGGCCCTGATACTGCTGCACAATATCGCTGATGATGCTCATACCCAGGCCATGGCCAACGGTCGACTCATCCAGCCGTTCACCACGATTGAGCAAACGGTCAATCTGGTCATCTGCGATACCGGGGCCGTCATCTTCAATCAGAATATTCAGATGATCTTCACAGCTCAGGGTCTGCACCCGGATGCGGCTATCAGCCCACTTACAGGCATTGTCGAGCAGGTTACCCAGCAATTCGACCAGATCATCACGCTCACCCGGGAAGTAGCTGTTTTCTTCCAGTGCCAGCTCAAATTCCAGCGCCTTGTCCCGGTAGATGGTTTTCAGAGTGCGTTCCAGCTTGTCCAGTTCTTCACGAATATAGATACGCTGGCCCGGCAGCGCTGCCCCGGCAATACGGGCACGGGTCAGCTCACGCTCCATCAGCTCGCGCAGGCGCATGGATTGCTCCTGCATCGCCTGGCCATGCTCCGGGTCACGCTCATTCAGGCTTTCAATCTGACGATCAAGTACTGTCAGCGGTGTTTTCGCTGCATGGGCCAGATTACCCAGCGCACTGCGTGAGCGCTGCAAACGCAGCTCCATCGACTGCACCAGGTAGTTAATCTCTGTCACCAGCGGCTCAACTTCACAGGTATCACTGTGCGGCAACTGACGAATCTCACCTTTTTTCAGCTCGCCAATATCACCCTGCACCCGTACCAGCGCCCGCAAACCACTGCGGATTACCAGTACCTGTATCACCAGCAGCGCCAGCAGAAAGACCACGCCCAGCCCGGCTACCATCCAGCCAAGGCGTGCCAGCCCTTTTTCAAACCCGCCCACATCCTGCGCCAGTAGCAGGTGGACGGTCTGGCCGTCTTTCATAAACCGGCTTTCACGTACCAGCCATTTACTGCGACCTTTATGTACCAGCTTGACCATCTGCTGACCAATCTGCATACCCCGGCCATCAGACGGAATGCGATCATCCCAGAGTGAACGGGAGTAATGCCAGTCTTCACCCACCGCGATCTGAAAATAGTGACCGGACATCGGTTGCTGATATACCGGGTCAACCAGATCAGCATTAAGCTGCCAGTCACCATCAGGCTCTACTTCTACCGCCCGTAGCAGGGCATAGGCATCTGTCGTCAGACGGTCACCAACAAACTCATAGGCGGTCTGGCGCAGAAACCAGCCGTTGGCCAGCCAGAGCACCACAAACACCACCAGCGACAGCGTGATAAAACCGACATTAAGGCGGGTCTGAATGGATTTCACGGTACTCTCCGCTCAGCGTGCAGCTTCAAATACGTAGCCCTGGCCACGTTTGGTGGTAATGCGTTCTTTACCAATTTTCTTACGCAACATCTTGATATAGGCTTCAATCACGTTGCTGTCGTTTTCAGCGCCATCATCATAGAGATGCTCCACCAGTTGCAGCTTGGACAATACCCGGCCTGGGTTGTGCATCATGTAGCGCAGCAGTCGGTACTCCGTACCGGTCAGTGAAACTTCACCCTCTGGTGTTACTACCGACTGGGTTTTTTCATCCAGCGTCAGGCCGTCAACTTCCAGCGCACTGGAAATCTGCTGATTGGCGCGGCGCAACAGTGCAGTCATGCGCGCAAGCAACTCTTCAGAGTGAAACGGCTTACCCAGATAGTCATCGGCACCGGCTTCAAAGCCATCAACCCGCTCATTCCAGGCGGAACGGGCAGTCAGTACCAGCACCGGAATATTGTTCTTACGCTTGCGCCAGTTACGCAATACCTCAAGACCCGGCCGTTGTGGCAGGCCCAGATCAAGCACCACCAGATCGTAAATATCTTCATAACCCATCGCTTCACCGTCGATGCCGTTATCGGCCAGATCGACTGCGTAGCCTGCACGCACCAGTTCCGTACGCAAATCCGGCCCCAGCACCGGATCATCTTCTACCAGCAGAATTCGCATTATGTCCTGTTACTCCGTCAGCAGCCGACCGGTGCTGGCATCAATTTCGACAATGCGCACCACGCCATCACGACCGGCAATTTCCATCTGATATATATAACCCTGCGGGCGACGCACCAGCACCGTATCAAGCATACGGCCATCCAGTTTTTCATTAACCCGCTGATAGAGCTCACCCATCGGTAATATATCGCCCGCTTCTACCAGTGTACGACAGGCCTGGTAATCCAGCAGTTCCAGCTCACCATTTGCCTTACGCGCCTGTGCAGAGGCAGAGAACAGCAGACTGCCTGATGCCAGCGCAGCAGACACCGAAGCGGTCGAAACCGCTGCCGCAGAAAAGAGAGAAGAAAGGGAAAGTGCTGGCCCCAGTGCCAGCATGGCAATCAGTGTACGACCGTTCATGACATCCTCCGGCGCCGGGGCTTGCGAAAGCCTTCAGTGGCAATTGTGGAATGAATTCCAGATAAACCTGCTGCTGTCAGACCTGGCTTGTGTTACCGGGCCCGCGTCTATTACCAGGATAGTGCCAGAAGCTGAAACTGAACTGAAAGCTATTTTCAGCTATCCACTGCGATCAGCTTCGAACAGTCAGAAAAGCGCTAATTCTGGCTGCCACCAGGCAAGTGCCTGCAAACTGAGAAACGCCATGATACCGGCCAGTACATCGTCCAGCATGATGCCAAAGCCACCATGTATATGGGTATCAGCCCAACGAATCGGCCAGGGTTTAAGCACATCAAAGAAGCGAAACAGTACAAAGCCGATCACCACCCAGGTCAGCCCGGCAGGCGCTGCCAGCATAGTAATCCAGAAGCCGACAAACTCATCCCAGACAATACCACTGTGGTCATGCACGCCTAAATCTTTTGAAGTACGTTCACAGAGCCAGATACCAACCAGCGTCGTTACCACCAGCATCAGCAGATACAGCGGCAGACTGAGGGTAGCAAACCAGAACCAGGGAATAACCGCGGCCAGCGTACCGACCGTACCAGGCGCCCAGGGACTGGCACCGCTACCCAGACCAAATGCCAGAAAGTGAACAGGATTACGCCAGACCGAAGCAGGTACTTTATTCATAAAACTGCGGACTCACAGGGAGTTAAATTTGAATGAGGGAGCGATTTTAACGTAAGTAGCCTTGCAAAAACTGCCCTGTAAAAAAACACGCTGTAAACACTAGCCCGGAAAGTGATCAAAGCCCTGAGCCGAAGTGCTGATCAACTGGCCATCTGAATATTGCAAGTAAAGTCCGGGACGCTCAATAATCCTGCCAACAACCGTCGCAGTCACCGGCAACCGTGCCAGCACGGCCCGCTGCTGCACCGGCAGGGTAAAACAGAGTTCGAAATCTTCGCCACCGCTGAGCGCCCATTTATGCCCCTGTACAGGGCCATATTGCGCTAGCAACGCCATCGACAGTGGCAGATCATCCACAACAATTTCGGCCCCCAGCGGTTGCGTGGCCGCTGCCAGAATATGGCTCAGATCACCCAGCAGACCGTCGGAAATATCCAGGCAGGCACTGGCGCAGCCAGCCAGTTGCTGACCCGCAGCCAGCCGCGGCTGTGGGCAGTAATAACGCTGACGCAGGACGTCGACATGCTCACCAGCGGGCAACTGATCAAACAGCGTCTGCAACCCCGCTGCACTGTCACCCAGCGTACCGGTAACACAGATCAGATCACCGGCCCGTGCGCCCTGTCGTGTCAGTGCCAGGCCTGGGGCCACAGTTCCATGCACCTGAGCGCTCAGCGCCAGCGGCCCACGGGTGGTATCCCCCCCTACCAGCACAATGTTCAGTTCAGCCGCCCGTTGTGCCAGACGGCGAGCAAAGGGTTCCAGCCAGCTTTCAGTAGCCTCTGGCAACGTCAGCGCCAGCGTAAACCATAACGGCTGTGCCCCCATCGCGGCCAGATCACTGACCGCAGCCCCCAGTAACCGTTCAGCCAGCCGGGCCGGGTCTGTACCGGGCAGAAAGTGTGTACCTTCTACCAGCGTATCTATCGACACTGCCAGCTGCCGGCCAGCCGGAAGCTGCAACAAGGCACAGTCATCGCCAATACCCAGCGGTACCGAGTCAGTCGCAGGCTGTGTGGCAAAGTAGCGGCGGATCAGATCGAATTCACCCATGGGGGCTCCGGGGAAGGGGGACGAAAATATGTCTGCCTTCCCACGCGGCTGCGTGGGAAGGCGAAAGGTGTGCAGATATGACAGCACAGAGCAGCGCCTCAGCGCTGCTTTTTCTCACGGTATTCGCGAATTTCTGCCATACGGGCGCGCTGGGCAACTTTGTCCAGCACACCGTTAACATAGCGATGGCTGTCGGTTGCACCGAAGATTTTGGCCAGTTCAACACTTTCGTTGATTGCCACACGGTACGGTACATCCAGACGTTCGATCAGCTCGTAACTGCCAATACGCAGCACTGTCAGCTCAATCGGGTCCAGCTCATCCAGCATCCGGTCCAGAAATGGTTCGAAGGTTCCATCCAGTTCGGTCTTGCGGCTGGCTACACCGCGCAGCAGTTCGCTGAACAGGGAGATGTCGCTGTTGCGCATATCGTTGTCCACACGAAACTGTGCTTCCAGCTCGTTGATCGGATTAGCCGTCAGCTGCCAGGAGTACAGTGCCTGCAGCGCAAAAGAACGTGCGGCACGACGCTGGTCGGTGCGTGACACTTTCTTTTTGCCTGCCCCTGATTTTTTACCTGTGTCAGGGTTGCCGGTCGCAGGGTTATTTGTGGATGCCGATTTATCGCTCATGTTCTGATTACGCCTCCAGTTGACGCAGCATGCTTACCATTTCGAGTGCAGACAGCGCCGCTTCTGCACCTTTATTACCCATTTTGGTGCCAGAGCGCTCAACCGCCTGTTCGATGCTGTTCACCGTCAGGATGCCGTTTGCCACCGGTACACCGTGGTCCATCATTACATTGAGTACGCCTTTGGAGCTTTCACCGGACACGTACTCGAAGTGTGGCGTACCGCCACGAATTACTGCACCCAGCGCGATGATGGCATCTTCACGCTTCTGCTCAGCAATTTTCTGTACCGCCAGCGGTACTTCAAATGCACCCGGTACACGAACTACGCGAATGTTTTCTTCTTCCACACCGTGACGACGCAGGGTGTCCAGCGCGCCTTCCAGCAGGCTTTCCACCACGAATGCGTTAAAACGGCCGACTACAATGGCGTACTTGCCATCTACATTGACGAAATCGCCTTCAATCACTGTTACGGACATATCTTCTTCCTGTCAGTCTTCGCAGGGAATGTAATCGACGATCTCCAGATCAAAACCGGAGATCGCATTGAATTTCATCGGTGAGCTGAGCACTTTCATCTTGCTTACGCCCAGATCACGCAGAATCTGAGAGCCCGTACCCACCGTCAGGTAAGCACCCGAGGAACTCACATTAACCTTGGACGGCTTGACGCTACCAGCCAGCACATTATCCAGCGCATCACCCAGATCAATGCGGGCACCAGTATCAAGCAGTACGACAACACCTTTACCTTCTTCGGCTACGCGCTGCATCGCACGGCGCATGGTCCACTTACGCTGGCCACTGGTATCTACCGCACAGACATCACGCAGTACTTCACTGCGAATATGCACACGGGTCAGCGTTGGCGCGTCCGGGGTAATATCGCCCATGTACAACGCCATATGGGTGCAATTCTGAATGCCATCAAAGTAGGTAACGTAGTTAAATTCACCATATTCGGTGGGCAATATACCCTCTTCCTGACGTTCAATGGTGTGCTCATTCAGGGTGCGGTAGTGGATCAGATCAGCGATGGTGCCGATTTTCAGATCGTGCTTCTCGGCAAATTTTTCCAGATCAGGACGGCGCGCCATGGTGCCATCTTCATTCATGATCTCAACAATCGCAGCGGCTGGCGTACAGTTGGCCAGACGGGCCAGATCACAACCGGCTTCAGTATGGCCTGCACGGCTCAGTACGCCACCTGGCTGGGCCATCAACGGGAAAATATGGCCTGGCTGAACAATATCTTCTGGCTGCACATCAGCACGTACTGCGGTGCGTACTGTATGGGCACGATCAGCCGCGGAAATACCGGTGGTTACCCCTTCAGCCGCTTCAATGGACAACGTAAAGTTAGTGGAGAACTGCGCACCGTTGCTCTGCACCATCAGCGGCAGTTTAAGCTTTTCACAGTGATCACGGGTCAGAGTCAGGCAGATCAGACCACGGGCATGGGTGGCCATGAAATTAATATCTTCAGGGCGTACCATTTCAGCAGCGATCACCAGATCGCCTTCATTTTCACGGTCTTCGTCATCCATCAGGATAACCATCTTGCCCTGACGAATATCGGCAATCAGTTCTTCAGTGCTATTGAGTTTCATCTATCAAGCTCTCCAGGCAGTCGAAACAGTGCTGCCATGACGAAAATTTTCAAGGTACAGCAAAACATCTATCAAGCGGCCAGACATTGCATTAACGGCGTAGAAAACCGGCCTGGGCCAGAGTTTCCATGCTCAGCCCGCCGCTTTCACTTTGCGCAGGCTGTGCCGGAACATGGCCCAGCAGGCGTTCCAGATAGCGGGCGATAAGATCAACCTCAAGATGTACCTGAGTGCCTGCCGCATAACGGTCAATAATCGTTTCATGCGCTGTGTGGGGCACAATATTCAGCTCAAAACAGTCACCATCCAGCGCATTAACCGTCAGGCTGACGCCGTCCACAGTAATCGAGCCTTTCGCCGCTACATAACGCTGAATACTGGCTGGCATTTTGATACTGAAACGGATTGACCGGGCATCATCACTACGTTTCACCACCTCGCCCACGGCGTCCACATGGCCGGTAACAATATGGCCACCAAAACGGCTCTGCGGCATCATCGCCTTTTCCAGGTTAACCCGTTCACCTGTCTGCAACTGTTCAAAGCGACTGTGTGCCAGCGTTTCACGCGACACATCTGCCCAGAAACCATCACCGGGCAGCTCGACGGCCGTCAGACAGACACCGTTGGTCGCGATACTGTCACCCAGCTTTACATCCGCCAGGTCCAGCGCACCGGTACGGATATACAGACGCATATCGCCACCTTTCATCTCAATGGCGGCAACCGTGCCCACCGCTTCAATAATGCCGGTAAACATCAACGGGACTCCTGAGTAACGTATTGAGGAACAAGGCTGAGCCAGAGATCATCACCCACCTGGCGACTCTGCTCCAGCTGCAATGGCACCTGCTGCGCCATGGTATCAAACGGCAAGGTAAACAGTGGCCGCGCCTCAGACCCCAGCAATTTCATAGCGATAAACAGTTCAATGCGGTCAGCCAGCTGCTGGGCGATAAATGCCCCGGCCAGCGTTGCACCGGTTTCCACCAGCACTTCATTGCACTGCTCTGTATGGGCCAGATGCAGCAGTAATGCCCGAAGATCAGGACGGCTATCCAGCATCGGCAACGGCAGCAGTTCGGCACCGGCTTTTTCCAGCGCCTGAGCACGCGCCCTGTCTTCACTGCAATGCGCAAGTATTGTACGGCCAGGCTGCTGCAAAATCTTTGCACAGAGCGGCGTACGTAGCTGGCTGTCCAGCACCACCCTCAGCGGCTGGCGACGGACAATATCGGCAGCGTTGTCCAGTTGTAACTGGGCCGCGCGTACCGTCAGGGCGGAGTCATCCTGAATAATCGACTCGACCCCCGTGACGATGGCACAACTGCGTGCCCGCAGTCGCTGTACCTGAGTACGCGCGTTCGGCCCGGTAATCCACTGCGATTCACCACTGGCCATCGCAGTACGACCATCCAGGCTGCTGGCGGACTTGATCGTCACCCGTGGCAACCCCTGTTCCATCCGTCGAATAAAACCGGGGTTCAGTTCACGGGCCTGAGCTTCCAGCAGGCCACTGGCAATGTCTACACCGGCATCTGCCAGCATGGTCATACCGCGCCCGGCCACTTGCGGGTTCGGGTCAACCATTCCGGCCACAACACGGGTAACACCGGCTTTGATCAGCGCCTCGGAACAGGGTGGCGTACGGCCATAATGGCTGCAAGGTTCCAGCGTGACATAGGCGGTTGCGCCCCGCGCCTGTTCACCGGCGACCGCCAGCGCATTCACTTCAGCATGACCTTCACCAGCACGCCGATGGAAACCTTCACCGACAATCACACCCGCCTTGACCAGCACACAGCCGACCCGAGGATTGGGTGAGGTGGTATAAAGCCCCTGTCGAGCCAGGCGGATGGCATGGGCCATATATTCACGGTCAGCGGTAGAAAACCCGGCGGTTGCGGCAGTTCCGGTCATGCGTCTTTCTCCGTGCGATCCGCTTCATCGTTCAGGCGTTCGATCTCTTCGCGGAACTCGTTTATATCCTGAAAACTGCGGTACACCGAAGCAAAGCGCACATAGGCCACCTCATCCAGTTTACGCAGCTCAGCCATGGTCGCTTCACCCACCTGACGGGAAGGCACTTCACGTTCACCGGTGGCACGCAAACGGTGTTTTATAAGGTTGATACAGGCTTCGAAATCCTCTACCGAGACCGGTCGTTTCTCCAGCGAACGCTGAATACCGGCGCGCAGTTTATCTTCATCAAACGGCTGACGGCTGCCATCCGCCTTGATCAGACGTGGCATCAGCAACTCAGCAGTTTCATAGGTGGTAAAGCGCTCCTGACAGGCAGAACATTCCCGACGTCGCCGGATCTGCTGACCTTCGGCCACCAGTCGGGAGTCGACAACTTTGGTATCGCTGGCACTGCAAAAGGGACAATGCATACTCGAATCCTGCCAAAAGAGCGTACGCCTGAAAAAGGCTTTAAAAACAGAAGGCTATCAGCATAGACAGCCAGAAAATAAAAAGGCGGCTCCAGGTATCCCTGAAACCGCCCGCGCATTCTACAGCGCTGTGAGCAAAAGTTCACCATTTACCCACAACACAGCGCACCGGATGACCCGACAGACTTATCCACAACAGCCTGCGATCAACCAGAATTTATCAACAGGCTTACCTGTAAAAGCATCACCTGTACGAAGCATTACTTGTACACAGGGTACTCTGCACACAGTACCTTAACTTTCTCTTTAACCTCAGCAATCACCGCTTCATTGGTGATGTCATCCAGCACGTCACAGATCCAGTTCGTCAACTCAACCGCCTGCGCTTCCTTGAAACCACGACGGGTAACCGCCGGGCTACCGATACGCAGACCAGAGGTTACAAATGGAGAGCGTGGGTCATTGGGTACAGAGTTCTTGTTAACCGTGATGTTGGCACGGCCCAGCGCCGCATCCGCATCTTTACCGGTAATGTCCTTGCTGATCAGATCAACCAGGAACAGGTGGTCATCAGTACCGCCAGATACAATATCGATACCGCGCGCAATGAACGTCTCAGCCATCGCCTGAGCATTCTTCACAACCTGCGCCTGGTACGCTGTCCATTCTGGTTCCAGCGCTTCTTTGAAGCACACCGCTTTCGCTGCGATGATGTGCATCAGCGGGCCACCCTGGGATTCAGGGAATACCGCGAAGTTCAGCTTCTTCTGCAATTCTTCATCAGCACGGGCAGACAGAATCAGACCACCACGCGGGCCACCCAGCGTTTTATGCGTAGTCGTTGTCACCACATCAGCAACAGACAGCGGTGACGGGTACTGGCCCGCAGCAACCAGACCAGCAATGTGTGCCATATCGACAAACAGGTAAGCACCTACGCTATCAGCAATGTCACGGAAACGCTGCCAGTCAACGATACGGGAGTAAGCAGAGAAGCCCGCAACGATCATTTTCGGTTTATGTTCCTGTGCCAGGCGCTCAACTTCTGCGTAGTCAATCTCACCTGTTTCAGCGTTCAGGCCATACTGAACCGCCTTGTAGATACGGCCAGAGAAAGACACGGATGCACCGTGAGTCAGGTGGCCACCGTGCGCCAGGCTCATACCCAGAACGGTATCACCCGGCTGACACAGCGCCATATACACAGCAGCATTGGCCTGAGAACCAGAGTGTGGCTGTACGTTGGCGTAGCTTGCGCCGAACAGTTCACAGGCACGATCAATTGCCAGCTGTTCAACTACATCAACGTGTTCACAACCGCCGTAGTAACGCTTGTTCGGGTAGCCTTCCGCGTACTTGTTGGTCAACGCAGAACCCTGCGCTTCCATCACACGTGGGCTGGTGTAGTTTTCGGAAGCAATCAGCTCGATATGCTCTTCCTGGCGGACAGTCTCCGCCTGCATGGCATTCCACAGATCAGCATCAAAGTCAGCGATAGACATATCTTTAGTGAACATTGCTGGCAAGTCCTCTTAAACGGCAACGTAGGTGCCCGGTGCAGCGGGCAGAAGGGGTTCGTTTACCTGGTGTGGCCCTTCTACGTCGAACGGCCCTTAACGGATGCAAACATTCACGAACAGAGGTGAACCCTGCCTCCGACAACAGGAAAGGCGGCGAGTATACATGAAGGCCGGTAAGCCGGCACCTGAAAGCGGCTCAGGGTGGGTTCAAAATTGTTCAGGTGACCATAACAGTCGTCAGCATCTCGACAACCAGTAGACCCGCCCCTCATAAGAAATCAATCACTGGCTGTTCCAGTGATCACGACGGCTTAGCTGATTATATAAGAATATTCACCAACTCTTTAATTACTCTTTAATTACTCTTTAATTACTCATAAAAACATTAATAAACCTTGAATTCCATTAATAAACAAAACCGATAGACCAAAAAACATAACTACAAACATAACAGAACATTAACAAACCATAAAAAACAACTTATGCGTTTGACTACTGGCACTTATAGCATTAAAAAAACTCCGCTTCATCAAAAGGATTAACAGAAGCATACATGAAAATAATTTTCCAACCATACAGAAATACAATATTTATTCTTTAGTCAGCCGACTGTTAATACAGGATTACAGGCAGCGGTATACGTATTATCTGACTCAGAAAAAACAGGAAGGATGTAAATTATGCCAGCAACATACACTTCTCTTGTTATCATTGACAGCCGCGTACCCGAATATCAAAAGCTGCTTGCAGATGTACCTGAAGATACGGCCATTATTACCTTGCAACCTGAACAAGGAAAATCGTATCTGGAAGCTGAGCTGGCTAACTATTCTGACCTTGACAGTATACATATTATTAGCCACGGTGCTGATAAACACTTTCAGCTTGGCACCTTCGAAGTTCACGACACAAACTTCGATTATGAGGTCCATTTTCTCCGTTCTATTCTTGGCGCTACTTTAAAACCTGATGGCGATATACTGCTTTATGGTAGTAATCTGGCCACAACCCCGGAAAGCAGGTATTTCATTGATATATTTGCACTACTCACTGAAGCTGATGTTGCAGTATCAGATGACCGCACAGGTAAAGGCGGCGACTGGGAGCTGGAATACAGGACTGGTACTGTAGAAAGTACGCCTGTTATTACTCCGACTACAGCACCCGGCTACCGCCATTCACTGGATATGATTGACTTTACAGGGGTCGACTTCTCTGACTTCGGTAGTACATCAACTGTCTCTTTCAGTGGATACGACGTTGACCTTACCGTTACTGCCCGTGCGCCAGTAGGTTTAGGCACGATGGATGGTAATGGCATTTCAATCAGTACAGCTCCGTTCGCAATAGCGGAGAATGACCTCGAAATGACCTTTACATTTTCAGAAGTGGTCAATGTCTTATCACTGGGTATTGCTCATGATCACACAGATGCTGTGACACTGACGATTGACAGCAACCTGAAAAATAATGCGTTCACTACACCAGCGATCCCTGAGGACACAGAAAGCCCTTTAGTCTATTATGGCCAGGCTTTTTCTGCTGGCGAGCTGGATGGTATTACCTCATTCACAGTTCACTTGGATTATGAATATGTCTGGTTTGGTATTGATAATATTGTTTTTGAGACGCCTAACAAAACGCCTGACTTTTTATCATCCAACAGTTTTTCTGTTGACGAAACCGCATCCAGTACCAGTGCTGTTCTGCTGGATGTCAATGCCGACGATGGTGATGAAGGGGCAGCAGATACAGACATTACCTATTCTATTACCGGTGGCTCTGGCCAGTCACTGTTTACCATTGACAGCGATGATGGCGAAATCCGCCTGAATACCAGCGGTGTATCAACGCTGGATAAAGAAACAGCCGGCAGCTATACGCTGACCGTGCAGGCAGATGATGGTCAGGAAGAAAGTAACACCGAAACCCAGACAATTACCGTAACCGTCAATGATATAGCGCCAGAAATTACCAGCGGTCAGGTATTTTCAGTCAACGAAAGTGATAATAACAGCGCATCAATCGGTACTGTGCTTAATACCGGTGATGCCGACTCCGTGACCTGGTCCATAGAGTCCGGCAATACTGATGCCGCATTCGAGATCAATAGCAGCAGCGGAGAGATCACCCTGAGAGATACCTCTGTACTGGATGCCAGCGTAACCCCCGATTATACCCTGACTGTCCGTGCTGACGATGGCAACAATGGTGCACCGTATAGTGAAGAAACGGTCACCATCAATGTTAACGATGACATTGTGCCCACCGTCAGCAGCATCGCTCCCAGTGGCACACCCGCTGCCAATGCTGCTTCCATTGATTTCACCGTTACCTTCAGCGAATCTGTCAATAACGTTTCGGTAGATGACTTCAGCCTGACGCCAACCGGCAGTGCGGTGGGTAATATTGCCAATGTTACCGGCTCTGGCAGCAGCTATACCGTCACCGTCAACAACATTACCGGGCAGGGTAGCCTGCGACTTGACCTGAAAAACGCCAGTAATATTACTGACGGCAGCAACAGCCTTGCGGCCTATGGTAGTGGCAGCAGTCATACTGTTGACCGTATAGCGCCGGTTGTCAGCGATGTTGCTGTACCCGCCGCAGATACCTATATTGCCAATGAGACGCTGGATTTCACCGTAAACTTTGATGACAACATCACCCTGACGGGCACCAGCTCCACACTGGGATTGACGGTCGGCAGTCAAAGTGCCAACGCGCTCTATCATGACAAAACAGCCAACAGCATCACCTATCGCTATACCGTACAGGCAAACGACCTGGATACAGATGGCATCAGCGTTAACAGCATTGCACTGAACAGCGATACTCTGCGTGACGCCAGCGGTAACGATGCCATACTGACACTGAATAATATCGGTGACCTGACTTCAGTACTGATTGACGCTGTCCCCCCAGGCACACCGGCAGGCAGCCTGAGCATTGATGAAAATGCAGCCAGCAACAGTGCCGTCGGCACGCTTACTGCCAGCGATGCAACGGCATTCGAACTGACCGATGATGCCGGAGGACGTTTTGCCATTGATAACAGTGGTCATGTCACCCTGGCAAACGGCAGCCAGCTGGATCATGAAGATAACGCCAGTCATAACATCACCGTGCAGGCGACTGACAGCGCAGGCAACACCAGCTCCCAGACACTGTCGGTGACAGTCAACGATATTAATGAAATCCCCAACGGCAACGACAAACAACTGATCACTGAAAAAAACACCCCCCTGACACTGACACTGGCTGACCTTGGCTTCAGCGACCCGGACAGCGATTCCGTTTCGCACATCACCATCAACAGCACACCGGGGGCAGGCACGCTCTGGCTGGATACAGATGGCAACAATGCGGTCAGCGGTGCAGAAGTCGCGCTGAATACTGACGAGACGGTTACCGCCACACAACTAAGCAACGGCCAGCTGAAGTTTCGCCCGGAAAATGACACCAGTGGTACCGACTACGCCACTATCGACTTTACCGTCAACGATGGCGCGCTGGATGCCGCCAGTAGCAGCCGCTGGACAATCGATGTGATTGCCGCTCCCATCATTGATCTGAACAGCGCCGCCCCGGAACTCAACCGTACCGGTATCAGTTACACCGAGAACGATCAGGACACCCCGGTTGAACTGCTGGGCTCAACCATTCCCATCACCATCAACGATGATGACAGCGCGCTGGTCAGCCTCAATATCAGCATTACCAGCAACGCCCAGCCAGATGACTACCTGGAAATTACAGGCCAGGATGACGGTGACACATTGCACAACGTCACTGTCACGTATGACTCACCAACGGAGATTACCCTGACCAGCGCAGGGTCGGGCAGCGACTTTGTTACCGTACTTCAGGCACTTATCTTTGCGCAAACAGGTGATGCCGTGGGTGGCCCGGATCGGGTTATCAGCATTACCGGCACCAACGCAAACGGCATTACCGGGCTGGCTTCAACCATTACTCTGGCAGTCGAAGGCACAAACGACGAACCCGTAGCAAGTCATCTGACCCAGACAATAACTCTGAATGAAGACGACGGCCTGACCTACCTCTCAAATGAACCTGAAGACTTTGCTGTCAGCGATGCGGATGGCGAAACAGAACAACTGACCGCAACGCTGACACTGTCCGACCCGACAGCCGGTACACTGGAAAGTCTGGACTTCTACGACAATCCGCTGGGCAGTTTCGACAGCCAGACCGGCGTCTGGAGCATCACCGGTACACCTGATGAAGTTGATCTTGGGCTCTATCTGGCTTCTTTTACTCCGGCAGAACATTATGATCAGAATCTGACCGTCGCAATCAGCGTCAGCGATGGCGGCGAGAATGGCTCCAGCGCTCAGACCGGTACCGTAACGGTGAATATAACACCCGTTAACGACGCCCCCACCCTGATGGCAACCGGTACAAACCCAACGTTTAACTCAGGTCGCCCAGCAGTCAATCTGTTTAACAATGCACTAATCGACACCTTCGAACCTGACCAACCCCTCGCACAACTGACACTGACCGTTACTGAAATCAGCGATACTGATGATGAAAACCTGGTAATTGATGGCCACGCCCTAGGTATAAGTAACACAGCGACTGGGGTTGCGCTGGGCGATTATAGTGCTGACGTTAACCTCAGCGGCACGACAGCCACCATTATCCTGGACCTCTCTTCCGGTGCTAACAGTATCGCAGATATCCAGACACTGATTGATGGCCTGCAATATCGCAATGACGCTTCAACGCTAACAATAGCTAATCGTACTGTAACACTTACAGCATTACGGGATGGTGGTGGCACAGAAAACGACGGGGATGATACAGTCAACGGCCTTAGCCTCACCTCAGTTGTTACAACCAGTAATAATCGTACCCCCACTGGCGCAGATAAAACCCTGAGCCTCAGCGAAGATGGTCGCTATACCCTGAAAACCTCTGATTTTGGCTTCTCTGATACCGACGCCAGCGACACACTGCACCAGGTTCGTATTG
>JAOXSF010000149.1 GCA_025800125.1 Marinobacterium sp. | reverse complement strand
TTTTCATAGCGGCCACCCCGAAACTCATGGCTGATATTTTCAGGATGGCAGATCTACAACAGTTTACTCAGACATAGCCTTTTCTTTGGCGCTTATTTGTAAAAGCAAGTCTCTTATTTGCAAAAGCAGATTTTGTCTTCGTAAAAACAAAGGTAAAGGTTTGTAAGTCTTTATATAACCAAATGGTAAACCCCGTTATAACAGCGTTCAACAACTGAATTTGTGCCCGTGAAGGGGCCTGCTCTGGAGAGAACACCAATGACCATCCAATTGAACGATATGGGGTTACTGAAGACCCGGGCGTTTATCAACGGCCAGTGGGTTGATGCCGACAGTGGCGAAACCTTTGCGGTAACCAACCCGGCAACCGGTGAACTGCTGGCAGAGGTTGCCAGTGTGGGCGCAGTTGAAACCCGTCGTGCTATTGAGGCGGCCGAAACCGCCATGCAGGACTGGAAAGCGCGCCCGGCAGCGGAGCGTGCGCAGTTCCTCAAGCGCTGGTATGCGCTGGTGATGGACAATCAGCAGGATCTGGCAAAGCTGATGACGCTGGAGCAGGGCAAGGTGCTGGCCGAATCGGTGGGTGAGGTTGCTTATGGCGCTTCTTTTATCGAATGGTTCGCAGAAGAAGCGCGCCGCGTTTACGGTGATGTACTGTCGCTGCCACAGACCGACCGTCGTGGTGTGGTGATCAAGCAGCCTGTGGGTGTTGTCGGTGCCATTACACCCTGGAATTTCCCTAATGCGATGATCACCCGCAAAGCTGCGCCAGCACTGGCGGTGGGTTGTGGCATTGTGCTCAAGCCTGCCTCTGAAACGCCACTGTCTGCACTGGCGCTGGCGGAACTGGCTGACCGTGCTGGCCTGCCTGCGGGTCTGTTCAGTGTGGTGCCGGGTCGTAGTTCCCGTGAAATCGGTGGCGAGCTGACCTCCAACCCGACAGTGAAAAAAGTCACCTTTACCGGCTCCACTCCGGTGGGCAAAACGCTGATGAAGCAGTGTGCTGACACGGTAAAACGCACCTCTATGGAGCTGGGTGGTAATGCGCCGGTGATCATCTTTGATGATGCCGACCTTGACCAGGCGATCCAGGGCGCGCTGATCTCCAAGTTCCGTAACTCCGGTCAGACCTGTATCTGTGCCAACCGTATCCTCGTGCAGGACAGCATCTACGACACCTTTATGGAGAAGTTTGTTGCGGCGGTAAAAGACTTCCGTATCGGTAATGGTCTGGATAGCGAAAGCACCCATGGCCCGGTAGTGACCGCCAAAGCGGCGCAGGATATCGACGCCATGGTGAAAAGTGCCGTGGAAGATGGTGCTCAAGTGCTGGTGGGTGGTCAGATTGATGATCAGGGCGAGTGTTTCTACCAGCCAACCATTCTGGGCAATGTAAATGACCAGATGCGGGTGTTCCGCGAAGAGATCTTCGGCCCGGTGGCACCGGTATTCCGTTTCAGCACTGAGGCGCAAGCCATTGCCATGGCTAACGATACCGAGTTTGGTCTGGCCTCCTACCTGTACACCCGTGATATTGGCCGGGTATGGCGCGTATCCGAAGGTATTGAGTACGGCATGGTGGGCGTAAATGAAGTGGCGATCTCTGCCGATGTGATTCCGTTTGGTGGCGTCAAGGAATCTGGCCAGGGCCGTGAGGGCTCGAAGTACGGTCTGGATGACTACCTTGAAGTTAAATACATCTGCATGGGCGGCCTGAACGGCTGAAGCTGGAGGATTAACAATGGCGATTATCTACCCGACCACCAACCTGAAACAGCGTGATAACAAGCTGGATATTGAGCGCGGTGAAGGCATCTACGTTTACGACAGCAACGGTAAGCAGTATCTGGAAGGCCTGGCCGGGCTCTGGTGTACCTCGCTGGGCTATGGCAATAAAGAGCTGGTAGACACCACAGCCGAGCAGATGAGCAAACTGGCCTACACCCATATGTTCGGTGGTAAAACCCACCGCGCCGGTGTTGAGCTGGCCGAACAGCTGGCCGAGATGGTGCCGATGCACAATGCCAAAGTATTCTTCGGCAACTCTGGCAGTGATGCCAACGACACCCATGTCAAGCTGCTGCGTTACTACTTCAATGCCATCGGCAAGCCGGAGAAACGCAAGATTATCGCCCGTGAACGTTCCTACCACGGCGTAACCGTGGCTTCAGCATCGCTGACAGGCCTGCAACCAAACCACACCCATTTTGATCTACCATTCGAGGCACTGGGTGTACTGCGTACCGATGCACCGCACTACCTGCGCGGCCATCTGCCTGGCGAGAGTGAAGCGCAGTTTGTTGAACGCATCACCAATAACCTGGAGCAGATGATTCTGGCGGAAGGGCCGGACACCATCGCAGCCTTTATTGCCGAACCGGTGACCGGTGCCAGCGGTGTGATTGTGCCGCCTGAAGGTTACTACGAGCGGGTGCAAGCGATTCTGGCCAAATACGACATCCTGTTCTGGGCCGATGAAGTAATCACCGGTTTTGGTCGTACCGGTCAGCCGTTTGGCTGTCAGACCATGGGCATTGAGTCACCGAAACTGATGACACTGGCCAAGCAGCTCTCTTCTGGTTATATCCCGATCAGCGCGTCGGTTATCTCCGGTGATATTTACGACGCGCTGGTGGAGCCAAGTGCTGAGGTCGGTGTCTTTGGCCATGGTTATACCTATTCTGGCCATCCGGTGGCAGCAGCTGTGGCGCTGAAAACACTGGAGATCTACAAGCGTGACAATATCTTCGCCCATGCCGCTGAAGCAGGCGAGTATATGCAGCGTAAACTGCACGCCCTGGCAGACCACCCGCTGGTGGGTGAAGTACGTGGTAAAGGTATGATCGCGGCGGTAGAGATGGTGGCGAACAAGGCCACTAAAGACGCTTTCCCTGGCGGGGTTGTTGGTGCTTTTGCACAACAGGCCTGTGAACAGCATGGCTTGATTGTACGTGCAGTTGCGGGTTCGTCTATTGCTTTCTGTCCACCACTGATTGCCACTACAGCGCAGATCGACGAGATGGTTGAGAAATTCAGCAAAGCGCTGGATGACACCCTGGCCTGGGTGGTGAAAGAGGGCCTGATAAAAGCCTGAACCTGGTTATGTTGCAAGGGGCTCTGAGCACGAAGAGCCCTCGGTCCTTAGGCCTGCAAGGTATGCCCTGCAGGCCTTTTTTGGGTCTGTCACTTCTGGCGGCTGAGCGAAGGTCTTGCAGCTGGCCCAGAGAGTTGCAAAACAGTGCTGAAAAAAGTTTTCAGCTTTTCAGTTTTGTTTCAGAGCGACCGCCTATGATTGCTTTCAACAACAGGGCAGAGCGCAACCGTCACGGCGCCGTTGTCCGCAGCTGAAACGAATTTAGAGGACTGCATCATGAAAGTTATTATCACCACTATTGCTCTGACATCTGCTCTGATCGCTGGTACTGCCTCTGCTGCGGCTGTTGACCAGGGGCATCTGGGACTGGGTACCGCATTTGAAACCGCCTCCCACTACGACAGCATTCAGCAGGTAACTGTTGATGGTGTAAACCTGGATAAAGGTGAGTACACCAACTACCATGTGGGTAGCAAATAAGCGCTTTTACAGAGTGTACTTTCTCTAAGAGAAAAGTTATTCATGAAACCCCGGCACCAGATTGGTGCCGGGGTTTTATTTTGTTTGGAGTTGTGTGCAAGATTTTAAATAAAAAATATCAAAAAACTTTCAGGTTTTCAGTTTCGTTTCAGAGCTGAACCCTATTATGGATATCAACAAAGCGGCACAGCAGTTCAGAAGGCCGCAATACAGAATTTATCAAGTTTGAGGATCACATCATGAAAGCGATTATCACTACTGTAGCTCTGACTTCTGCTCTGGTTGCCGGTACTGCCGCCGCAGGTACTGTAAGTGTTGAACAGTCACAGCTGGGTGCCGGTATTCAGTTCAGCACCGCTTCCCATTATGACAGTGTTGAGCAGGTAACCATTGATGGCAGCAACCTGAGCTCTAACGCCGGTAACGCATCACTGTACATTGGTAGTAAGTAAGCACTTGCTGTTGATTAAGCGCCCGCTATAAATAATCATCTGACGTTATATATTGATAAAGCCCCGGCACCAGAGTAGTGCCGGGGCTTTATTGTTTCTGTACGTACGCACAGAACGTATTTTTTAAAAATTTGTATGCAGAAATAAATCTTAGTATTTTAAAAAATATGCAGATTTTCAGTTTCATTTCAGAGCTTTTCCCTATTATTGATTTCAACAAAACGGCACAGCAGTTCAGACGCCGTACAGATAAAGACTTTATCAAGTTTGAGGATCACATCATGAAAGCCATTATTACTACTGTAGCTCTGACTTCCGCTCTGACTTCCGCTCTGGTTGCCGGTACTGCCGCCGCAGGTACTGTAAGTGTTGAACAATCACAGCTGGGTGCCGGTATTCAGTTCAGCACCGCCTCCCATTATGACAGTGTTGAAAAGGTAACCATTGATGGTAGCAACCTGAGCTCTAACGCCGGTAACGCATCACTGTACATTGGTAGTAAGTAAATATGTAATTTTTCAGTTAAAACCTGATAGATGATATTGATAAAACCCTCATGCCAGACTGGTGTCAGGGTTTTATGTTTTATGTTTTATGTTTTATGTTTTATGTTTTATGTTTTATGTTTTATGTTTTATGTTTTATGGTTGTTGCATCTTATGGCTATTAAATCTTGTGGTTGTTATATATAGAAATCAGTTATGTGTAATTTAGTGATTTATTTGGTATAAGCGATTTAAAAATAATTTGTAAATTTTGAAGGTGTTTTCAGTCAGGTTTCAGAAGGGTTTCATAACATAGAAACCATAGAGGCAGCAGATGCTGTAATTTAAAGCAGGAGAGTCGCTTGTCGTGAAAGTTCTGGAGGTTTTAAAATGAATACACTCATTAAAACTGCAATCGTTGCGTCGATAATGGTATCGGGCTCTGTGCTGGCAAAACCTTATCACCATGCCTTGGAACCTCATACAGGGGTTGAAGTACAGATGTATGCAGATATACCTTCCAGATCATTTGATTTCAGAACAATGCTGGGAGTTATTTTACCTGCCTCAGGCATTGAAGTGCATATGGGTGATCTGGTTTCCACTGAGCAGGCTACATCGGCCTACGACCCTGAAGGTGTTTCTGCTACCTGGCATCAGATCACCCCGGCCATTGGTGTAGAAAAGCACCTTTTACTGCGCTGAGCCTGGTTCCGGGTTTTTGAGCGGGCAATAAGCTCGCCAGCGGCTGCATCAGCAGAATTATCATCATTTGATCCTCTTGCCCGGTATCGGCCGGGCTTTTTTATGTCTGGCTTCTTTCTTGGAGAGAAGTCCGCTAGAGTGCGCGCCCTTGCCGCTGTATCAGCGGAAAAATGATGTAACGGGGGGAGGAGAGGTAATGGAGCTGGATTTTACGCTGATCGTGCTGCTGTTTCTGACCGGGCTGGGAGCAGGCACTGTGGATGCGATGGCAGGCGGTGGAGGCTTGATTACCTTACCCGTATTACTGGCAACGGGGATGAACCCGATTGAAGCACTGGCAACCAATAAACTACAGGGCAGTTTTGGTACTCTGGCGGCCAGTCATTATTTTGTGCGCAAGAAACTGGTCAGCCTCTATGAGATGCGCTGGATGATTGCCAGCACATTTACGGGTGCCGTTATGGGTACTGTACTGGTGCAACGGCTGGATGCGTCCCTGTTGGCCAGGGTGATGCCAGGCTTGCTGGTGCTGATTGCGTTGTACTTTATGTTTTCCAGAAGTATCAGCGACCAGGATCGTGAGCGGCACATCAGTGCCGGGCTGTTTGCTGGTACTGTTACCAGCAGTATCGGTTTTTATGATGGTTTTTTCGGGCCGGGTACGGGGACGTTCTTCACACTGGCGTTTGTCGCACTGGCCGGTTTCAGTCTGGCGCGGGCAACTGCGCATACCAAAATTCTGAATTTCACCTCAAACATTGCTTCATTGCTGTTCTTTGCCGTCGGCGGACATATTGTCTGGCTGGCCGGGCTGGTGATGGCGGCGGGACAGTTGCTTGGTGGTCTGCTGGGGGCAAAGCTGGTCGTCAGCAAAGGTACGCGACTGGTACGACCATTGATTGTGCTGGTTACCCTGACCATGTCTGCAAGGCTGCTATGGGAGCAGTTTGGCACGGTTTGGTAAGTTATACGCAAAGATTGATCTGTTTATATAAGGCCCCGCTGCCCTGAGGCAGCGGGGCTTTGTGCTGTCTGCAAGTGGGTTATGTGGTGTCAGATCACCCCCGTCACCCGGAACATATAGATACCCGCGCTCAGGGTCAGTGTTGAACCCAGTGTGGTGGTCAGGACGATATTGGCGGCCAGCTGGGCGTTACCCCCCATCGCTCTGGCCATAACAAAACTGGCAGCGGCGGTCGGGCAGCCAAACAGTACAAACAGCATCGCCAGTTGCTGGCCTTCAAAACCATAAAGCCAGGCACCTGCTGTCAGCAGTGCTGGCAGAATCGCCAGTTTGCAGGCAGTGGCCCAGGCGGCCTGAGCTGAGGTGTCGCGCAGACTTTTCAGGCTTAATGCACCACCAATCGACAGCAGGGCCAGCGGTAGCGTCATGTCGGCAAAATACTGTGCAGTGCGGTCGACAATTGCGGGCAGTTGCAGATTCATCAATGAAAAGGGCAGGGCCAGCAGCACCGCCAGAATCAGCGGGTTTTTTATAATCTCCCGGCCGGCCTGCCAGGGTGACAGGCTGTTTTCCCGTTGCAGGGGCAGAGTCAGGCAGATAATCGACAGGGTGTTATAAAGTGGAATAACCATCGCCAGCAGAATGGCCCCCTGTGCCAGCCCGGCATCACCAAACAGGTTGTATGAAACCGCCAGCCCTACCACGCCATAATTACCGCGAAATGCCCCCTGGATAAATACGCCCAGGTCACGCCCGTCGGGTATCCAGCGTGCGGCCAGCCACCAGAGCAGCAGCCAGGTGCTGACAGTACCACCTACCAGATAGATCAGCTGGTGCGGATCAAACACCGCCTGAAAATCGGTGCGGATAATCGCCATAAAGACCAGCACCGGCAGGGTCAGCGTAAAGACCAGTTTTGAAGCGGTGCCGACAAAAGCGTCGTCGATCAGCCGGATCTGCTTCAGAAAAATGCCCAGGAAAACGATAAAGAAAATCGGCGCAGTCACCTGGGCGGCCCAGACCAGCGATTCAAGATAAAGACTCACATCAGCGTCCTGCTATAACACAAAGCGCAGCAGTGTATCACTCCTGCCGCTCAACACTGGCAGGTGCAGGGCTGTATTTGAGTGTTGTTCAGTGCCAGCGCTGTGGATAAGTCTGTTGTTGCAGGCGGTGGTATAACCAGGCCAGTAACACCATCAGCACTGCACCACAAAGTACCGGACTGAACAGAAATGCCCAGGACTTGCCACTGAGCATCACCAGTAAAGGGTTGGCCCCGGCAGGTGGATGCAGCGTTGAAGTCAGCATCATCAACGCCAGCGCTATACCGGCAGCCAGTCCCAGACTGAGCGGGTTAACCCCTGACACTGTCATCACACTTAACCCCACCACTGTTGTTAACAGATGACCGCCAACGACATTACGTGGTTGTGCCAGTGGGCTTTCCGGTAGTGCAAACAGAATCACCAGGCTGGCCCCGAACGGAGCCATCAGCCATGACAGTTCGGCGGTTATCTCACCGGCCAGCGTGAGTAGTGTCACCACGGCTGCCGCGCCTGTTCCTGCCATCAGTGCTTTTTTCATTTTGACCGTTATCTCCATTTCTTCTTCGCTCCTTTTGCTATCACGCCTTTTTGTCGCCACACCTTATTTCTGTCGCTACACCTATGAGCACTTGATGTAGACAGACCGTTCTCCGTTGTTTTTCAAAAAGTAGACTGATCTGTCTATTTTTGAGGCTTCATAGTAGAATGATCGGTCTCTTTGTGTCAAATAGCGTCGAAAGCCATACAATGGAACGATGAAAACGAGTAATACAGATAAGCGTCGCTTGCTGGTAGAAACGGCTCTACAGCTGTTTTACCTGCGTGGTATTCATGCGGTTGGTATCAATGAGGTACTGAAGGTGTCAGGGGTGGCGCGTAAAACGTTGTACAGCCACTTCGGCAGTAAAGACGAGCTGATTGCCGCCACGGTGGAGCAGCGAGACCAGGTATTTCAGCGCTGGCTGAACACAAAAATGAAAGGAGCGCGTGCGGGGGCAGCGTCAATTGATGCGTTTTTTGCTGCCCTGCATGACTGGATTAATGAACAGGTGCCTGAACTGGGGCCATTTCGTGGCTGTTTCTTCATCAATGTCAGTGCGGAATACAGCCAGCCTGGTTGCCGTATCTTTGCAGGGTGTCAGCGCCATAAACAGGCACTGCGGGATCTGTTGCGTGAACATGTCGCGCTGTACCTCAAGCATGCCTCGCTGGGTGGTGGCAGTGAAACGCAGATTGATAACCTGACCGACAGTCTGTTGCAGTTGAAAGAGGGGGCCGTTGTGACTGCGCATATTATGGGCGATAACCAGGCCGCCCTGAAAGCCCAGGAGGCGGCCCGTCAGTTGTTGATGGCCAATCAGATGATGCGGTAAGTCGCTATGGCATATTGAGGATAGATCTGCTTATAGTTGACAACTGTCATCATAACGACAGTGCAGCAGTGAAGGATGTAGGGGTCACTGAATCTATTGATTACAGGACAAGCACAAGGAAGCTTATATGAAGCAGATTGCACCACTGGTATCCAGTCTGGATGAAGGTAACGCGTACTGGATGGCTCGTATTGCCAGTGCCCTTTATATGAAAATGGGAGATCGCCGCCCAGAAGAGCGTATGGGAAAGGAAGACTCAGCACCGGATGAAGAGCGAATTCTGGCCAGCCTGAAAACGGAAGACCCGGGTTTTGTGTCGGTGTATGGTGCTGACAGAAACAGTGCTCAGGGCGCGGTGATTGAGCATGAGCGTTACCTCTGTCTGGCATTTCGTGGCACCGATGAGCTGGCTGACTGGGTTGATAATATTGATGTACGAAATGTTGATACGCCGGAAGGCGTGTTTCATCGCGGCTTCTTGCAGTCAGTAGAAGATCTCTGGCAACCGTTGAATCAGCAACTGAACAGGCTGATGGCAGCGCAACCCCGGCCAATCTTTATTACCGGGCATAGCCTGGGTGGTGCCATGGCGACGGTAGCGGCAGCGCGTTTCCTGTATAACGACCGGCCCTTTGTCAGTGTGTATACCTTTGGTCAGCCGCGGGCAGTGGAGGAAGAAACCGCTGAACGCTTTAATCAGGCATGTAAAGCGCGTTATTTCCGCTTCCACAATAACAACGATATTGTGACCCGTGTACCTGCCCGTATTGCGGGCTATGGTCATGTGGGTAGCTACCTCTACATTTCTGAAGAGGTCGAGATTCATGTTAATCCAACCCGCTGGTTCCTGTTTATGGATTATATCGACGGCACCATCAGTGCCTTTGACGAAAAAGGTATTGATGGCATTGAGGATCACAACATGGGGAATTATCTGGCGGCGATAGAGCGCTGGGATTTCAAAGGCTGATCACCTGGGGACTCTGGCATAATGCGCCCGTCTCTGTGAGTGTCGCGCAAAGGTTCAACACCGTGCAGCCGCAGGCTGTACGGTTGGCGGGGTGTTTTGCAGTGTCGCTGTGTCGCTCTGTTGGGGCAGATTGAGCAGCAATACGGTAAAGGGGGAACAGCATCATTCGCCGCCAAGTCTACCCCGCTCATTTCTATTGTGTCTGATGTATAAGCGTCAGCCTGTGCCGTTCTGGCGTTGTTAGCCCTGCTGGTATTTAGCTCTGCCCTCATCTTTTCACGGGTTCTCCCGCTTCTGCTAGCCCCTGGCTGCCCTTCTGTTTCTGTTTTCATCGATGTCGCTGCCAGAATATATATATTTCAATGGTATACCGTAGGCCATAATTATCTTTGAACACTGCGTTGCTGTGCCGCTCAGATTGAGCGGATTTTCAGATTGTCGTTGTCAGATAACCTTTCAGGGGGGATTTTAGTTAATTCAATATATTTAACTTATTGTTTTTTAAGATTTATTTTTGATTTTCAGGGTTTTGTTTGCAGTAACGGGTCTGTCCGGGTCTCTTTAGTGGCGGCTGCACCTGTTCAGAACGAGTCTGTTATATTTGCATTTCTTTTCTGTCGCATGGTATACCATAATACCAATGGCATCATTCAGCTCGTGTCTGCTGTCCGTCAGGCTTGGGGACCTGGCTATACAGGCGGATTTCTGCAAACAAAAATAAGAAGGGAGCATGTGATATGCAGCCCAGAAAGATGTTAGCCGACAAGGGATTTTTCCTTGGGGTTCACCCGGGTATGGGGATTGCGTCCAAAGCCATGGTGCTGGCGTTTGTCCTGTTTACCGTGATGAACGTAGACCTCGCCAACGGGGTTTACAGCGATATTAAAAACTGGATTCAGAGCACCCTGAACTGGTACTACGTCACCGTGGTCAGTCTGGTGCTGTTCTTCTCGGTGTGGGTGGCGTTCAGTCGCTTTGGTGATTTGCGACTGGGTAAAGATGATGAGAAACCCGAGTTTGGTTTCTTCACCTGGTTCTCCATGCTGTTCAGCTGTGCCATCGGTGTGGGGATTCTGTTCTGGAGTATTGCTGAGCCAATTTTCCATTTCCAGGGTAACCCCTTTATCGAAATGGCTGGAATTGAGGCCAACACCGCTGAAGCAGCGCAGGTGGCAATGCGCATTACCCTGTTCCACTGGGGTCTGCATGGCTGGGCGATCTACATTATTGTTGGTCTGGCGCTGGCCTACTTCACCTACCGTCGTGGTCTGCCGCTGACCATCCGTTCTGCGCTCTACCCGCTGCTGGGTGATCGTATTTACGGCCCGATTGGCCATGCCGTCGATATGCTGGCGATTTTCAGTACCCTGTTTGGTACAACGACTACCCTGGGTCTGGGTGTAGCCCAGATGAACGCGGGCCTGAACTACCTGTTTGATATTGAAATCTCAACCACCACGCAAATCATCCTGATTGCGGTGATCTCGGTTGTGGGTACGTTATCTGCGGTCTCCGGCGTTGAGAAGGGCATCCGCCTGCTCAGTGTCTGGAATATCCGTATCAGTCTGATTCTGATCGGCTTCTTCCTGCTGGCTGGGCCAACCGTTTTCCTGCTGGGCATGTTTGCCACCAGTGTCGGTGACTACATGTGGAATCTGATCCCGATGGGCTTCTGGACTGACCCGAACCCTGAAAGTCAGTGGCAGGGCTGGTGGACTATTTTCTACTGGGGCTGGTGGCTGTCCTGGGGCCCGCTGGTGGGTCTGTTTATTGCCCGTATTTCCCGTGGTCGCACCATCCGTCAGTTCCTGCTCAGCGCGCTGGTGATTCCACCACTGGGTGGTTTCCTGTGGATCGTCATCTTCGGCGGTACTGCGCTGCATATCGAACTTTACGGTGCGGGCGGCATTGTTGACGCAGTGAATGACAATATGACACTGGCGCTCTACCAGACTATTGAAGCGGTGGGTGTGGAAGCCCTGACCTGGCCAATGGCGGCACTGGCCACCTTCATGATCGTAACCTGGTTTGTGACTTCTGCTGACTCTGGCACCCTGGTGATCTGTACCATTCTGTCCATGGGTGACCGCAACCCGCCACAGCGTTTCCGTATCGTCTGGGGCCTGGGTCTGGGTATCGTGGCAGCGGTACTGCTGCTGGCCGGTGGTCTGAAAGCATTGCAGACGGCGACGATTGCGGCGGCGCTGCCATTCTCGGTGGTACTACTGTTTATGTGTGCGGCGCTGGTGAAAGGCCTCAATGATGAAGCTGAAGGCGTTGTCTACCACCCTGTTGTACCTGCACGGGCAGGCGATAAAACGGCTGAAGATCAGGCTGAGGAGAGCAGCCTGAACAAGGCAGAGGCGTCATCCTGACCCGGCGCTGATGTTTAAACGGCTCTGATACGTTAGCTTGATACGCGGCCAGTATGGCCGCGTTTTTTCGTTCGGGTTCAGGCAGCGCCTTTCATGATCACTACCTGAGCAAAGGCTGCGTCTTTACGGTGCAGGCTGGCCGCCTGGTAGGCTTCTGACTGGTAGCAGGCCATCGCCTGTTCATAGGTATCAAACTCCAGTACCACTGCACGGGTCGGTGGCACTTCAAACCCTTCCAGCGCCGTCAGCTGATCACTACGGGCGAGAATACGGGCACCGTAGGCTTGCAGTGCAGCGGGGGCGCGCTCCAGATAGGCTTGGTACTGCTGCGGATTATTTACATCTACAAATGCAATCCAGTAGCCCTTCATGGTTTTTTCTTCTGTGGTCATGTCGCTCATGGTCTTTACCCGTTTTCGCTGTATATCTTGATGTTTGTATTATGGTATACCATGATACTATATGATGTTGAAAGTCGGTGACCAGATGCTCGGTGTTATGAGCGTCTACTCTCTGTGTACCTGATGCCGACAGCGAAAAAAGAAGAAGAGACCATGCAATTTCATAGCAGCGAAGAGATTATCGAAGAGATCCGCCAGGGCCGGATGGTGATACTGGTGGATGATGAAGACCGTGAAAACGAAGGCGACCTGGTAATGGCCGCCGAAGCGGTCACCCCTGAAGCGATCAACTTCATGGCCACCCATGCCCGTGGTCTGATCTGCCTGACGCTGGACGAAGCCCGCTGCCAGCAGCTGGATTTACAGATGATGGTACCCAACAATGGTTGTGCTTACGGTACTGCGTTTACCATTTCTGTCGATGCCGCCAGCAATGTCACCACCGGTATTTCCGCGGCGGACCGTGCAGAAACAGTACGTGCTGCGGTTGCAGCCGATGCAAAGCCTGCTGACCTGGTGCAGCCTGGCCATATCTTCCCGTTGCGTGCCCGTAATGGCGGTGTGCTGACCCGTGCCGGCCACACTGAAGCGGGCTGTGATCTGGCAGCGCTGGCTGGTTTTACGCCGTCTGCGGTGATTGTCGAGATCATGAATGAAGACGGTACCATGGCCCGTCGCCCGGACCTGGAACAATTCGCCCAGAAGCATGGTCTGAAGATCGGTACTATCGCTGATCTGATCCACCACCGCCTGGCCACCGAGCAGACTGTCAACCGCATTGGTGAGCAATCACTACCGACGGTACATGGCGAATTTAATATGATCACCTACGAAGACAGCGTTGATGATGCGGTGCATATCGCGCTGGTGATGGGTGAGATCGAGCCGGAAGAAGCCACTCTGGTGCGGGTGCATGTGATCGACCCGCTACGTGATCTGATCGGTGCTGAATACAGCGGTCCGCAGAACTGGAGCCTCTGGGCGGCGCTGGAAGAGGTGGCGAAAGAGGGTAAAGGTATTGTGGTGGCGCTGGGTAATACCGATACCGCCAGTAGCCTGTTGCAGCGAGCACCGCAGCTGACCCAGCAGAAAGACAGTGTACGCAAAAAGGTATTTGCCGATGTTGGTACCGGCGCACAGATTCTGAAAGATATCGGTGTGCAGAAGATTCGCCATCTGGGCCCACCCTGGAAATTTACCGGGCTGGAAGGCTACGATATTGAAGTGGTGGAGACATTACCATTTAACCCCCAGGGGTGAGGTATTCAGCCTCTGAGGGTGAACGCTCATACATAACGCCGCTGTTGATGCGGCGTTGTTGTTTTATCTGAGATCTGTAACCTGAAAGAGGCGCTATATGAAAGCAGTTTGCGGACTTCTGGCTGGCCTGGTGTTGAGCCTGAATGTGCTGGCAGAAGTAAAAGTTATCAGTCAGCAGCAGTTGCTGGCATGGCAGCAAAGCGGCAAAGAACTGCTGTTACTGGATACCCGCAGCGCGGGTGAGTTTGCCGTGGGCCATATCAAAGGGGCGATCAATATCGATTTTCGTGATATTCCCGATGCTATGGCGCGGTTGCAGGACTGGAAAGATAAAACCGTGGTGGTGTATTGCCGTTCTGGCCGTCGAGCCGGTATTGCGGAAAACTATCTGGAGCAGCAGGGGTTCACAGGTCTGCATCATCTGGCTGGCGATATTCTGGGCTGGAATCGGGCGGGACGGCCGCTGGTTAAATAGCTCTGATGTTAAAGAGCTTTGATGCCAAAGAGCTTTGATGTTAAAGAACTCTCAGGTTAAAGAACTCTCAGACTAGTGTGCTGCAAGGCGAAGGGCAGCAGGTTTCTCTGCTGCTCTGCGTGGGTATGTTGCTTTCCCGATTTCAGCACATATTGCCTGGCCGCTACTGCATAAAATGCACAGTGCCGTCTTCCGAACACCCCATATAGATACCAAAGGTGCCACGGGCTTTTTCATCAATGTAGCGTTGCAGAATATCCTTGATGGCCGGGTAGAAAATATTGTCCCAGGGTATCTCATTCGGGCCCAGCAGTTTTGCTTCCATCGTCTCCGGGCCAGGGGCATCGCTGAATTCAATCAGCCGGGCGCGAAACATGATGTAGACCTCATCAATCTGCGGCACGCTGAAAATGGAATAGGGGGAGATCACCTCGACCCGGGCACCGGTTTCCTCCAGGACTTCACGTACGGCGGCCTGTTCGACCGTTTCGCCACACTCCATAAAACCGGCAGGTAGCGTCCAGCTGCCAGGGCGCGGGGTAATAGCGCGCTGGCACATCAGGTATTTGCCGTCGTGCTCAACAATGCAGCCTGCGATCATGCGTGGATTATGGTAGAAAATCTTATCGCAGTCGGCGCAGGTCAGGCGGCTGTGGGTATCATGGCCCGGTGCGCGGCGCACCAGATTGGCGCTGCCGCATTCAGAACAGTATTTCATGGTGGCATCCTCGCCACTGTGGGCGAAAAGACTCAGCTGTTGGGGAAACGCACCTGTAACGGGGCCTGAATATCGGCACCGTCCGGGGCTTCGTCACCCTGCTGTTCAGCCAGTACTTTCAGCGCCACATCGGCGGCGTGTTTTATATGGCTCAGGCAGGCTTCGTGGGCTTTCACCGGGTCACGGGTCTTGATCGCTTCCACGATCTCGGCCATCTCGGCGCTGCTGTCCTTATAACGGTTATTCTGGGATACGGAGGTGGCACGCAGGAAGCTGATACGGGCCTGTAACTGGCGCAGGAAGTTAGCCGCCGTACGGTTACCGGAGCCTTCAAACAGCACTTCATAGAAGGCGTTAACGGCATCCAGAATCGGTACGATCTCGCCCGCTTCCAGCCGGGAATGCAGCTTACGCAGGGCGTATTCAAGATCCAGCAGCTGCTCATCACTGGCGCGCAGGGTGAACAGTTCAATGATCATGCACTCCAGCGAACAACGCAGTTCGTAGATCTCGCGGGCATCTTCCATGGTGATGGTGGCAACGCGGGGGCCTTTGCCATCCAGGTATTCCACCAGACCCTCAGACTCCAGGTGGCGCAGCGCTTCACGTACCGACGTGCGGCTAACGCCCAGCAGGTCACAGAGATCCCGTTCAACCAGTCGATCACCTGGCAGCAGCTGGAAATTGAGAATGGCGTTACGCAGGGCGTTTAACACCTTCTCGCGCAGGGTTACTGCGGTGCGTTCGATTTTGACTGAATCGCCCAGGGGCTGTCTCTGCATCATAATGCGTTCCGTAAACCTCTCAGAGTGCGCCACCGGCTTGGTGGCGCAGTTGGCTGATCACATGGCGGGCAGCGCTCAGGCGTCGCTGCTTTCAGCCTTGCTGTCCTCTTCAGCAAACACGGATTTCGCCACACGGAAGCTGTCGATAGCGGCAGGTACTCCGCAGTAGACTGCTGTCTGTAGCAGAACTTCGCGGATCTCGTCACGGCTCAGGCCGTTATTGAGGGCACCGCGCACGTGCAGTTTCAGCTCGTGTGGGCGGTTAAGTGCTGTGATCATGGCCAGGTTGATAACTGAGCGCATTTTAAGGGATAACCCTTCACGCTGCCACACCGTGCCCCAGCAGTATTCAGTAACCAGCTCTTGCAGGGGCATGGTGAACGCGTCGGCATTTTCCAGACTGGCGTTTACATATTCATCGCCCAGCACCTGCTTGCGCATTGCCAGACCTTGCTCAAATTTTTCAGAGGCCATGGGAGGCTCCTTTCAATATTCAGGTGAGTGACAGATCCGTAGAATGGGCATGTCACTTCGTTCTGTTGCCCATTCTGTGGTTGTGGTTGTGGTTGTGGTTGTGGCTAAGCAATCGCGCTCAGATTCCGCCCATCATCATGTATTTGATTTCGATATAGTCATCGATACCGTAGCGGGAGCCTTCGCGGCCCAGGCCGGACTGCTTGATGCCGCCAAACGGAGCAACGGCGGTTGAGATAATCCCTTCGTTGATGCCGACCATGCCGTACTCCAGCCCTTCGCCGACGCGCCAGGCGCGGCCCAGGTCTCTGGTGTACAGATAAGCGGCCAGGCCGAATTCGGTATCGTTGGCCATTTGCAGAGCCTGGGTTTCATCGCTGAAGCGGAACACCGGTGCCAGCGGGCCGAAGGTTTCTTCGCGGGCCACCTGCATATCGTCGGTAACGCCGCTGATCACCGTTGGCTCAAAGAAGCTGTGCCCCAGTGGGTGGCGGTTACCGCCGATGGTGACGCTGGCGCCTTTGGCGATGGCATCGGCCAGATGTTCTTCCACCTTGGCAACCGCTGCTTCATTGATCAGCGGCCCCTGGGTGACGTCGCTGTCCATACCGTTACCCACTTTCAGCTCGGCGACCGCAGCGGTCAGTTTTTCCACAAACTGATCATAGATGCCGTCCTGCACCAGGAAGCGGTTGGTGCAGACACAGGTCTGACCGGCATTACGGTATTTGGAGGCGATAGCGCCAGCGATGGCGGCATCCAGGTCGGCATCATCAAAGACGATAAAAGGTGCGTTGCCGCCTAGTTCCAGTGAAACCTTTTTCACCGTGTCTGCGCACTGGCGCATCAGCAGTTTGCCGATACCGGTGGAGCCGGTGAAACTGAGTTTGCGTACGGTATCGCTGGTGGTCAGTTCGCCGCCGATTGCCACTGCATCGCCGGTTACCACATTGAAGATACCTGCCGGAATACCGGCTTGTTCCGCCAGCGCGGCCAGTGCCAGCGCCGAGAACGGGGTATCCGGTGCCGGTTTGACAATAAATGGACAACCCGCCGCCATCGCTGGCGCACATTTGCGGGTGATCATGGCATTAGGGAAGTTCCACGGGGTGATAGCACCCACCACACCGATGGGCTGTTTGACGACCAGCACCCGGGCCCCGGCTTTATGGGTGGGGATAATATCGCCGTAAACGCGCTTGCCTTCCTCGGCAAACCATTCGATAAAACTGGCGCCATACAGCACTTCACCACGGGCTTCAGCCAGCGGCTTGCCCTGTTCCAGCGTCAGAATTTCAGCCAGTTCATCAGCATGGGCGACAATCAGCTCATACCAGCGGCGCAACATGCTGCTGCGTTCCTGAGCGGTCAGTTCGGCCCAGGCCTGGCGAGCATCATCAGCGGCGCTGATCGCCTGGCGGGTTTCGTCTGCACCCAGCATCGGTACGGTGCCAATCTTTTCACCGGTGGCCGGGTTGTAGATGGTCTGCACCTCGCCGCTGGCAGCATCCACCCAGCGCCCGGCAATATAAGCCTGCTGACGGAATAATCGGGTATTCATTATTGTTATCTCTCAGAGTGTGCCGAAGGGAAGGCGGGTTCAGGGCTGGCGTCTGAACGCGCAGCCACTGAACCCGATGGGCCCGGTGATCAGGGCCAGTTTCTGGCTTAGCCGTTCAGCTCAGCCCAGTCCGCCATCTTGCCGCGACAGTAGACCATCGGGCTGGCGTCTTCGTTAACGCTGGCCTGTTCCATCTTGCCGACCAGAATGGCGTGGTCGCCGCCTTCGTACTCTTTCCACAGTGAGCACTCAATGGTGGCCACAGCACCGTCGATCAGCGGTACGCCAAACTCGCTACGGGTGATGGCGACATCGGCGATGGCTTCGGCCTTGGCTTCACCTTTTTTGGCAAAGGCAAAGCAGGGGCCGGTCTGATCCGCTGCCAGGATGTTGATGGCGAAGCGGGAAGCATCGCGCAGTACCGGGTAGGAATCAGAGCTGTAGTTCGGGCAGACCAGCACCAGTGCCGGGTCCATCGACAGGGCGCTGAAGGCGCTGGCGGTCAGGCCGGTGACGTTGCCTTCGTCGTCGTATGCGGTAACCACCGTGACGCCGGACGGAAAGGAGCCCAGTACCTGTTTGTAGAGATCTTCATTCATGTTGTGTGCTCCTGTGCTTAACGCATGACAAAAGGGTCAGCCATCGGTTCGCTGGACAGGTTGATCCAGACCGTTTTGCGTTCGGTGTACTCCAGTACCGAGTCGATACCGCTTTCACGGCCATAGCCGCTGTGCTTGAAGCCGCCAATCGACGCCATGGCAGATACTGCGCGGTAGGTATTGACCCAGATAATGCCGGAGTGAACATCGCGCGCCATACGGTGGGCGCGGGCAATATCGCGGGTCCAGATACCGGCAGCCAGGCCGTAGTTGGAATCGTTGGCCATCGCCAGCGCTTCCTCTTCGGTCTCGAACGGAATGACCGCTGCTACAGGGCCAAACACCTCTTCCTGCATCAGGTAATCAGCGTTGCTGTTGCACTCGAAGATGGTTGGCTCGTAGTACCAGCCCTGTGCCATATCCGGGCGCTTGCCGCCCAGACGCAGACGGGCACCGTCCGCTTTGGCGCGGGCAACGAAATCTTCCACTACCGCCAGCTGTGCCGCTGTGGCCATCGGCCCCATTTCGCTGTCATCAGCCTGCGGGTTGCCAATTTTTATGCGGGCGGCACGTTCCGCCAGTGCAGTAATAAACGGCTCGTAGACATCCTTGTGGATCAGCAGGCGTGAACCCGCCACACAGCTCTGGCCAGAGGCGGCAAAGATACCCGCCACAATGCCATTCACTGCGCTTTCCAGATCGGCATCAGCAAACACGATCTGTGGTGATTTGCCGCCCAGTTCCAGTGACAGACGGGCGAAGTTCTCCGCCGAGCTGCGAATCACATGGCGAGCGGTGGCAGCACCGCCGGTAAAGGCGATCTTGCGCACCAGCGGGTGGCTGGTCAGCGCGGCACCGGTGCTGGGGCCGAAACCGGTTACCACATTAAGCACCCCTTTCGGGATACCGGCCTGCTCGGCCAGTTTTACCAGCTCTACCAGGGTGGCGGAGGCGTGCTCGGATGGCTTCAGTACCACGGTGTTACCCGCCGCCAGTGCTGGAGCTACCTTGATAGCGGTCAGATAGAGCGGGCTGTTCCACGGGATAATGGCGGCAATAACACCGATTGGCTCGCGGATGGTGTACGCCATCATATCCGGCTTATCCAGCGGCAGGGTTTCCCCTTCAATCTTGTCCGCCAGGCCTGCGGTGTAGTAGAAAAACTCCGGCAGATAACCCACCTGACCACGGGTTTCGCGGATCAGTTTGCCGTTATCGATGCTTTCCAGCTGGGCCAGGGTTTCGGTGTTTTCTGCGATCAGATCGCCCAGTTTGCGCAGCAGTTTGCCACGGGCGGTTGGCGTCAGGCTGCGCCATTCGCTGCTGTGAAAAGCCGTGTGGGCGGCATCGACAGCACAGTTCACATCGCGCTCATCAGCATCCGGGAACTGTGCCCAGACCTGGCCGGTGGCCGGGTTCAGGCTGTCGAAAGTGTTACCAGACAGGGCATCGGTCCATTCCCCGCCGATGCACATCTGAAACGAACGTAAAGCGTCGGGTTGCAGGCTCATCAGGGGGCCTCCTCGGTAGATGGTTCGCTGGTGGCTGGCTGGCCGTAAACCGATGCCAGAAAGGTCAGCAATGGCTCGTTGACCCGCTTGGGTGACTCCATCGGCATCATATGGCGCTCATCCTCGATCACCACTGCCTCCGCGCCCGGAATCCGTGCCGCCATGGCGCGGGCCATCTCCGGTGTGGAGCCCGGGTCCAGCTCACCGGTCATCACCAGTGTCGGCACCTGGATGTCTGCCAGCCGGTCTGCCATGTAGTTATCTTCACTGGCGAACAGCTGGTAGGTTTTCAGGTAGCCGTGGTGGTCGTTACCCAGCACGGTGTCGCGTACGGCGTTGATCTGTGCCGGGCTGGAGGCGGCGTACTCTTCGCTGAACCAGCGTTTGAGTGCCGTTTCAACATTAGCTGCCGGGCCTTTTTTTGCCACTTCCAGCGTGCGGGCCATTACCCCGCTGCGCTGGGCTTCACTGCGGTTGAATACGCTGTTCAGAATTACCAGCCCGTTCAGGTATTGCGGGTAGTGCAGGGCGAAAGCGCGGGCCACCAGCCCGCCCATTGAAAAGCCCAGTACCAGCACTTTGTCCAGTTGCAGGTGATCGAGCAGTTCCTTGAGCTGGGTGGCGTAGTCTTTCAGACAGGCGTCGTCTGTCGGTGCTGCGCTGTCGCCATGGCCGAGCATGTCGTAAGCGATAATCTGATAGTCAGGGGACAGCCCGACCAGCTGCCCCCCCCACATCGACTTATCCAGCCCTACGCCATGGATCAGCACCACCGGTGCCCCGTTGCCCTGTACCAGATAACTGGTGCCAGCAGGGGTCTTTGAGTGGTTATTGAACGTCATGGTCAGACTCCGGGATCAGTTTTTAGCAGCTTCAGCTTCTTCCGCCAGTGCTTTCAGATCTTCGTAACGGTTACCGATACGTGGGTGAACGCGGCCACCGTCGGATGCGCCCAGGCAGATCACCAATTCATCAGCAGCAGGGGCATCTTCAATCGCCATCTCCAGCGTGATGTAGTGAGAACGGAAACCTTCGTCATCCTTGTGCATCATCGGAATCTGAATGGAGGTGCCTGGGCCGCCACGCTTGTTGGTGAATGCCAGGTAGCTCTGGGCGTTCACAGCATTACGGTAGTGGTTACCGAAGCGCAGGGTGTGAACCACAGCGGAGGCGTGTTCGATCTCGCCCTCTGCGCCGACGACGGCTGCTTTACCGTAGGCTTCGATCTTGTCGGTGCCGCCGATGTACTTGCCAATGTATTCCACGATCAGCGCGCCCAGATCAGAACAGCTGGCTTTGATCTCCGGGCTCAGGTCTTCAACAAAACCACGGCCATGCCACGGGTTTTTGATAACCGCTGCAACGCCCACCATGGTGACAGGCTTGTCAGCTGCCTTGCCGCCTTCGATATGGGTTTCTTCGATAGTTGTTACGATTTTGCGGATTTCAAAGCTCATTGGTATTTCCTTCTTCTTTTTTAAAACGGGCTGCCCGCAAGCGAACAGCGGCAAAACGAACAGAAACAGAATGAGGCCTGCTGACAGGTGTGCAGTGCTGCTATCGGCTCGCTATGCGTCAGTCTGTTGTAATATGGTATACCATAATATAGTGCATCGTAATATCCTGATGCAATCATTGTCCATAGCCCGCGTTGTGCATCACCTGAAATCAGGTTGCACAGTGGCATTACGAGGAGGTCAGAACCCGATGGCAATATCCGCACAGAACCTGCCGGTAACCGGTGGCTGTACGCTGGCTGTTGTATTACAGCCCCGCTTCCCGATGGCAGAGCTGATGGCGATTGTGGACTGGTTGCAGGCGGCGAATGAAGCAGCAGGAGAGGAGCGTTTCGTATGGTTGCTCTGCTCGGCACAGGCAACGCCGGTAGTGGCGGACAATGGTATGGTGCTGACGGCATTGCGTGATACCAGCCAGCTGACCGGGGTGGATATGCTGGTGGTACTGAGCGGGTTGCAAACGCAGAATTCTGAGCAGTCACTCAAGCTGTCTTCTGGTATACCAGAGCCATTGCCTGAACGGCTGGCAGCAACACCGGCTGCATTGTTTACCGGCCAGGGTTATCAGATGGATGATCTGCTGCCATCGACAGATACGCAGGCGCTGATCAGTACCGACGATCTGATGTCGGCGCTGTTGCTGGCCGGGCTAAGCCCAGGCGAAGGCGAGGTATTGCTGGCGCAATGCAATAAGGGCCTGACATTACAGATTGGCGATAGCCGCATTCATCGCGCACTGGCGCTGATGCGAGAGAATCTGGAACTGCCGCTGGATAACCGCGAACTGGCGGCTCGCACCTGCCTGTCGGTACGTCAGCTGGAGCGGCTGTTCCGCCGCTATTTTGATGAAACTCCGGCCCGCTACTACACCCGTATCCGGTTGCAATCCGCCCGTCGCCTGCTGCGCAGCCAGCGGGCCAGTGTCACCGAGGCAGCCCTGGCCTGCGGTTTTGGCTCGTTGCCGCATTTCTGCCGTATCTACCGTGAGCGCTTCGGGGTGACGCCGGGGCGAGACCGATGATCAAAGCCTTCCTGTCCCAGCTGTTCACAGCACAGAGCATAAAATGTCTGTGCCGGTGGTGACAGAGTGCGGTCTGCCCGTTGCTGGATGCCGATGGTACGCTCCAGCTTCGGGCTTTTCAGCGGCAACCAGACCAGCGCCGGGTGGGCGGCTGAGGTTGCTAGCCGGGGCAGGGTGGTAACGCCGATGCCATGCTCCAGCATTGAATACAGTGACATCATATTGGACACCCGGTAGCGGGCATTCTGCATCAGCTCATGGAGTGGAGTGTTACCTAATAGCCGCACCGTACCGTTGTAGATCAGGTTATGCCGGGCGAGGTCACGCCAGTGCAGTGGGCGGCCCAGCCTGGCCAGCGGGTGCAGCTGGCAGCAGACAATGCCAATCGGGTCGCAACACAGCGGTTTGAATGACAGTTCGCTACACTGTTCTACCTGATGCCCCAGCGCAATATCAACGTCCCCCTGACGTAGCCGGGCTTCCACCCGTTCGGCGGTATCATCTTCCAGTTCTACTTCAACATCCGGGTAATGGGCAGAAAATTCAGCCAGTACAGCAGGTAGCAGGCGGCTGGCAACAGAGGGAATGGAGGCGATACGAATACGGCCGTTTTCACCACGGGCCAGCGCCAGCAGATCATTTTCCAGCTGTTCAGCCTGGTGCAGCAATGCTTCAATGCGGGGCAGGCTGGCCCGGCCAAAGGGTGTCAGACGGGCTTTATTACCATGTTCAAACAGCGCCTGACCAAGGCTGTTTTCCAGCTCGCGGATGGAGCTGGAGATTGCCGCCTGGGAACGGTTGGCACGGCTTGCCGCATTGCGAAAGCCCTTCTCCTGGGCCACCAGGGCAAAGTGATAAAGTTGCTGTAATTTCAGGCTCATTGTTATTTCCATCTGTGTTTTGCGAGCACGCCCCAAAACAGTGCGATAGGTTTTTCTGAACATAATCATCAAAAAAACAGTTAGCTCTATCGCTCTTATATACCGATTATTTCTCTTAAGAAACCGTTTTAAGCAACGGTTTTTAAGAAATAGCTTTTAAGAAATAGCTTTTAAGAAATGGCTTTTAAAAAATAGCTTTTAAGAAACGGTCTTTAAGAAACAGCGGTGCACGGCTGCTCTGTGGACGGCCCATGCAGGCCACTGTGCAGACTGCACACTGTGATGTTTACCAAGGAGATAACCCAGAATGACAACCCAGGCTCTGAGTCTTGCCCAGATTGAAGAATTGAGTTTCCAGGCGCTGGTGGGTGCCGGTACGTCTGAAACCGGTGCCCGCTCGCTGGCAAAAGCGGTCGCTGCCGCTGAACGTGATGGTATTCGCAGCCATGGCCTGGTGTATGTGCCGAACTACTGTGAACATGTACGTTGTGGCAAGGTTATTGGTGAAGCGGTGCCGCAGGTGAGTACACCGTCTGCCGCTGCGGTTGTCGTGGATGCGGGCAGTGGCTTTGCACACCCGGCCATTGATGCAGGTTTTGACAAGCTGATCGCCCTGGCGAAAGAGAATGGCTGTGCGGGTCTGGCGATCCGTAACTCCTATAACTGTGGCGTGTTGGGTTACCACACGGAACGGCTGGCAGAACAGGGCCTGGTTGCACTGGGCTTCACCAACGCACCTGCATCTATCGCACCGGTTGGTGGCAAGAAACCGGTGGTTGGTACGAACCCGTTCTCACTGGCAACACCGGACGGTAAAGGCGGCGTTGCCTTTGTACTGGACCAGTCCGCCAGTGTGGTGGCGAAAAGTGAAATCATGATGCACGCCCGCAGCGGCAAGGCGATCCCTGAAGGCTGGGCACTGGATGCTGATGGCAACCCGACCACTGACCCGGATGTGGCACTCAAAGGCAGCATGGCGCCTAGCGGTGGTTACAAAGGCTTTGGTGTGGGTCTGGTGGTTGAAGTGCTGGCTGCGGCGCTGTCTGGAGCAACGCTGGGTACTCAGGCCAGCCCGTTCTCAGGTACGGCGGGTGGCCCACCAAAAACCGGTCAGTTCTTCTTTGCGATTGACCCGCAAACCTTCTCTGGTGAAGCCTTTGCTGAACGCATCAGTGATCTGGTGGCATCCATCAGCGAACAGCCAGAGGCACGCCTGCCAGGCCAGCGTCGTCTGAGCAACCGTGCTCAGAATGATGTGAATGACATCGACATCAGCGATGAACTGCTGGCAAAGGTAAAAGCTTTTATTGCCGAGTAGGGCTTTTATTGCTGAGTAGAGCTTTTATTACCGAGTAGAGCTTTTGTTACCGGGTAAGCTTTTGTTACAGAGTAAAGCAAAGCTCCCGAAGCGGGGCTTCTGTTTTAAGGGACGGGGAAGCTGGCTGACAGCTTCCCCGTCTGTTTTTCGGCCGGGCGGCTGACCGACATCATCCACGGTGGCTACCGCTTTTCATATACCATCAGGAGATACCGCTTATCCTTTTGTGTATCACGTCATGATCAGATAAGCGTTTCTCTCTGTACATATGCTGAATTAGCAGGCTGAAAAAAACCGGATGAAAACAGATCACAAACGCTTTTTTGTGATTATCTCACTGATGTTACTGTTGGCAGATGCACTGTTTGTCACCCTTAACTACCTCAGTGATCGACGGACACTGGAAAGTACCCTGGCTGCAGAGGGTCGACAGTTGCAGAAATCCTTTCATGTTGCGCTCTCCATGACGCTGAACAATATGTCGCAGCTGGCCACCTTTATGGCCGGGACACCGGAAGTACAGCGACAGATGGCGGCAGCACAGTGGGCGGTAAACCGGGAAGGTAGCGGAGCGGGTGGCCCTCAGGCCAGTCTGATTCGCGAGCGGTTGTATAACCAGGTGTCCCCGGGCTGGCAGAAAATGACCGCAGAGTATCAGGTTCGACAGCTGCACTTTCATCTGGGGCCAGGGTCGACCAGTTTTTTGCGGGTGCATAAGCCGGAAAAGTTTGGCGACAACATGGATAACCTGCGCCATATGGTGGTAGATGTTAACCGTGATGGTCAGCCCCGTCAGGGGTTTGAACTGGGGCGGGTCTATGCCGGTTTGCGTGGCATTGTGCCGGTCTATAACACCACCGGCGAGCACCGCCAGGTGGGCGTGGTGGAGGTTGGAACGTCTTTCCGTACGCTGATTGGCTCGCTGCGTGAAGCACTGGGCAGTGAGGTGGCCGTGCTGCTGGATGAAGCCCGTGTTGATGCGGCGACCTGGCGACGGCCGGAACAGCCTTTGCGCTTCCCCTGTGGCTGCTTTGTCGAAGCGACCTCTTCATCAGAGCTCAATGCTGTGATGGCAGCGCGTCCAGATCGCAAATGGAGTGAGCAGCCCGCCGCTGGCCGGACATTGTTACTGGACACAGATCAGGGCCCGGTTGCTGTTACTACCTTTGGTTTATCTGACTACATTGGTTGGCGAGACCAGCACACTAAACCGGTGGGCCGGGTGCTGATCTGGCATTCGGCCAGCGCTATGCTGGATAACCTGCACCAGCAGACCTGGAGCAATATCTTCTATGCTGTGGTCGGTTTTGTGCTGATTGAACTGGCACTCTATTTCGGTATCCACCTTGCGTTACTGCGTCTGGAAACGGCAGTGATCTGCCGTACCCGTGAAATTCAGCAACTTAATACCGAGCTGGAGATCGTCGCCCATAAAGATATGCTGACCGGTGTCTATCGACGTGGCTACTTTATGGAACGGCTGGCGCAGGAAGTGAATCGCTGTAGCCGTGAGTCCAGCCCGTTAACCCTGCTGATGGTGGATGTTGACCACTTCAAAAAAGTGAATGACTGCTGGGGTCATCTGGCTGGAGACCAGGTGCTGACAGCACTGGGTAAACTGATGCGTGATAACTGCCGTGGCTATGACATTGTTGGCCGGTACGGTGGTGAAGAGTTCTGTATTCTGCTGCCGGGGACAGCGCTGGACGATGGTTATCGGGTTGCAGAAGGGCTGCGTGAACGGGTGCAGAGTGCAGTGGTCATTCCTGGCAGTGATAACCGGGCCATTACTGTCAGTATCGGTGTGGCGAGCTACGTCGCGCTACAGCGCACTGAAGACTGGTTCAAGGCGACAGATGAAGCCCTGTACAGTGCCAAGCGGGCCGGACGTAACTGTACCCGGATCAGTGAAGTGGCTGTGGAGGAAGCGCTTGCCCTGTGAAAGCGTCTTGTGCTGTAACACAAAGCAGGCACAGCGCCCTGTACAGGGCGCTTGTACAGCATGATGTGGTCAGTTGCGCTTCAGGACTCAATCCCGTGCAGTTCTTTCCAGTTGCCAGGCTGTACAGCGTAGAAGATCAGCGCCTGATCGCCTTCATATTGCAGTTCGGTGCCGTCCGGTAGCCAGAGCACATCACCTTTTTTACCTTCCAGTACACCGACTGGGGTGCGTACCCGGAATACGCCTTCCAGTACTACAACCACTTCATCGTACAGTAATGTCCAGCTGATCTGGCAGCCATCGAAACGGGCGAAACCGGCTGCCATGCTGTTGCTTATATCGGTGCCGACGGCACGGGCGACTTCGGCATGACCTGGTGGGCCGCCACGGTGGCTGAATTCAAGTTCATCAAAACGGATTACACGGGCTGCTGACATCTCAGGCTCCAGATCAGACAACATAAAGAAACATCACCACGCAATTGCAGTGACAGCGGTAAAGAAGGAAAAAGCGGGCCTGCAGGGGTACAGGCCCGAAACCGTGCTGACAACAGACCATCGCTTGGCCTGCTGACGACGTTCAGACAGGCCAGACCATAAACAGCGTTATAAACACGAGGCGCTAACGGGTATGGTGATGCCGGTGGCTCAGGCGCTGACCTCCAGCATCGAATAAAGCTGATTCTGGCTGATGGCATCCAGCCAGCGTTGACGCTCGGCGGTACAGTCTCCGGCCAGTGCAAAACCGCGAATCTGATCCTGGTTATCCACAAACAGACCGCGCAGGCCGCCATCTATGTTATCCACAACCCAGCGCCCTTCGACATCGGGGGCGGCTGTTAATAACGTCAGTGGCAGTACCGGGGTTTTTACCATTACCGGCATCAGCGGGTACTGAGCCATGGTCGGGCGACCCAGCAGACAGTCAGCCAGTGCGGCAATGCCGAAGTTGATTGGTGCTATATAAGGCAGCAACTGGCCGTTAATCTCGGCACAGTCACCCAGTGCATAGACGTTAGCGGCGCTGGTGCGCAGGCCACCGTTAATCACGATGCCACGGTTGCAGTTGATACCAGCCTGCTCTGCCAGTTCGGTACGGGGTTTCAGGCCCACCGCCGACAGCACCAGCGAGGTTTGCAGTTCAGTGCCGTCCGCCAGCGTCAGTCGATAGCCTTCAGCCTGGCGTTCAATACGCTGCACGGTGTTATTCAGCTGCCACTGTACGCCCAGCTGTGACAGGGCTGCCTGCAACTGTTCGCCAATCTGTTGTGGTAGCAGGCGGTCCATCGCCCAGCCGGTCAGGCCAACCACGGTAACCGGGTGGCCCGCAGCGGCCAGATCATTGGCAAATTCACAGCCGATCAGGCCGTTGCCAATCAGGGTGACATGCTGGCCCGGTTGCAGACGCTGGCGGAACAGGCGGTAGTCTTCCAGGTCGTTAACGCTGAGCACATCGTCCGCACCTGCACCTTCAAATGGCAGGCGGATGGGGGCCGCACCGGTAGCAAATACCAGCCGGGTATAGCGCTGGCTACCAAAATCGGTGGTCAGCAGACGGGCGTCGGTATCAATACGTTGTACCCGGCAACGGGCATAGATGCGAATGTTCAGACGCTGCTCAATCTCCAGTGCCGTTTCGGTGATCAGGCCATCGGCCTCTTTACCACGGGCCAGCGCATTGGACAGGCCCGGCTTGGAGTAGTCCGCGCCATCGTCCGTGGTAAACAGCACCATCGGCTGTTCTGGCTTGCGCTGGCGGATTGCTTCCGCCAGTCGGTAACCGGCATAACCGGTGCCGATAATCACTATCGGGTCTTCTTTGGCAATTTCTGCCGCCACCGCTTCTGCGACGGGCTGTTCAGTTACGTCGAGCATCTGAAAGTCAGACTTACCCACAAAACAGTCCGGGCAGACCCAGTCCTGCGGCACATCTTCCCAGCGGGTGCCAGGCGCAATACCATCGGACGGCCAGCCTTTAGCTTCATCGTAGATCAGCCCGCAAATAACGCAGAGCCACTTTTTCATCGTTGCATTAGACATAGCTCAGTCCCCGCTCAGCTGACCCGGATGGCGATATTCTTGGTGTTGACATAGCTGTACAGCGCTTCCTGGCCCTTTTCGCGGCCAAAGCCTGACAGTTTGATGCCACCAAATGGTGTTTCGATACCCCCGGCATACCACTCGTTGACAAACACCTGGCCTGCTTTCAGGGCGCGAGTGGCGCGCAGTGTACGGGTCAGATCATGGGTGAAGACACCGGCCACCAGACCAAACTCGGTACCATTGGCCAGCGCCCAGGCTTCCTCTTCGCTATCGAACGGGGTAATGGCGATCACCGGGCCGAACACTTCATTGCGGAACAGGCTCATCGCTGGCGTTACATCAGCAAATACCGTCGCTTCGACAAAGTAACCGTCGCGGGCGGGAGCTTTACCACCGGTCAGCAGCCGCGCACCTTCGCTGACCGCCTGGTCACACAGGCTCAGCACCTGCTGCTGCTGACGGCGGGACACCACAGGCGTCAGCTCGGCATTGTCGAGCCCGGCACCCAGCTGCTGGCTTTGTGCCAGTTCGGTGACGGCTGTAACTACCTGATCATAGATTTCACGCTGTACCAGCAGGCGTGACATAGCGGAACAGACCTGACCGGCATTAAAAAAGATGCCCCATTTCACACTGCTGAGCAGCTGCTCCATATCGGCATCGGCAAACACCACCGCCGCGGACTTTCCGCCCAGCTCCATCACTGATGGGATCGCCCGTTCAGCAGCACTGCGCAGAATTGCCTGCCCGGTTGGCACTGAACCGGTGAAGACGATCTGATCAATACCTTCGTGGGCGACCAGCGCTGCACCGGCTTCATGACCATAGCCACAGATCAGGTTAAAAGCCCCGTTCGGCAACCCGGCCCGCTGACAGGCGGTGGCCAGCCATGTCATCGCCAGGGGGGAAATCTCTGGTGATTTCACCACCACCGCGTTACCGGCGGCCAGTGCCGGTGCCAGCGAACGGCCACAAATATCGACAGGGAAATTCCAGGGCACAATCTGCGCCGACACCCCTACCGGCTCGTAGACGGTGTAATCCACATAGTCTTTACCCAGCGGGATAGAGACCCCCTCAATCTTGTCCGCCATACCGGCGTAGTATTCGAAATACTTCGCCGCCATCAGAAACTCTTCGCGGGCATCGTCCAGCGATTTGCCATTTTCACGGGCCAGCAGCGGTGCTGCCTTGTCGGCAATGGCACGAATTTCATCCGCGATACGACGCATCAGCGCCGCACGTTCCACTGGACGGCAATCGCTCAGCACACCGGAATCAGCACAGGCACGGGCCGCCTGTACGGCACGGTCAACGGTGTTGCTGTCGGCACAGGCAACGGTGGCAAAGACTTTGCCGGTTGCCGGGTCATCAACGTCGATGGTCTGCTGGCTGTCCAGCCATTCACCACCAATAAAGTTCAGCCAGTGATCTGTCGGGTTCATGAAGGCACTCTCTTGTTATAGGTATATTTTTCAGGGCTTAGCGCGTGGTTAAGACGAAAAACCCCGGAGGGCAAGGCCATCCGGGGCTCTGGCAGATGCCAATCAGCTTTCTGACTGTGCGTTGGCGTACTGTTCTGCTACCCAGACATGGAAATGGTGGGTTGGGCCATCCAGTACCGGCGAGAACACACCGCCGGTAAAGGCAGGCGATTTACGGCCATCCTGCATGCCTTCCACGGCGAAGACATCTTCACCGAATACCACTTTCCAGCTTTCCAGTACCGCAGAACGGCAGGCGGCATACTCATCACCTGTCGCGCTGTCACCCACGTAGGACAGTTGCAGTTTTTCCAGCGTGCGGTTGTTAGCCTGTGGTTGCAGAATAATGGCAAAGGCGTGGTCTGCCTGTACGCCCAGCAGTACATTCGGGTACAGCGACACATATTCCGCCTGGCGAATCTTGTCCTGTGGCCAGTCAGCAAACTGTGGCAGGCTGGTACCCGCAACATCAGACAGATTGTAGGTGTAGCTACCCTGGCCTGACATGTAGTCGTTGACGATCAGGTTATAGTGCTGATCCAGCGGCGAGTAGGTATTCAGGCTCGGGTGAACCCATGGCAGGTGGTAGGCTTCACAGTAGTTTTCTACTGCCAGCTTCCAGTTGGCTTCGACGGTCAGTTCCATATTGCTGCCTGTCGGGGCAACACGGACTTTCTCGAAACCGCCTTCACCGGTAAAGCCTTCCCAGCGGCTTACCAGCGGGGCAATAAAGTCAGAGAATGGCTCGGCATCGCCAGACAGGTTGATAAAGATGATGCCCATCCAGACGGCGGCGCGCACCTCTTTCAGGCCATGCTTCTCGCAGACAAAACCTTCTGCCGTGTGTTTGCCGACACCGCCAATGTGTGGGGTGCCTTTCAGGTTACCGTTCAGGTCGTAGGTCCAGGAGTGGTATGGGCAACGTACCATACCTTCAACTTCGGTCTCTTCACGCAGCATGATCATGCCACGGTGGCTACAGATGTTGTGGAAAACTTTCAGTTCGCCATCACGGTTACGCATAATCGCCAGCGGCAGCCCCATAAAGTCAACCGGCTTGGCAAAACCGTTACGTGGCAGCTCGCTGGCAAACGCCAGTCCCGCCCAGGTTTTACCCAGTACGTTGTCGCGCTCAAACGCGAACAGCGCTGGGTCATCGTAAACGGCGTTTGGCATGCCATTAGCTTCTGCGATTGGCTGGCGTACCGCGTCCAGCACCGCTGCCGGAATTTTCTGCATATCGTTGCTCATTGAATACATCTCCACCTCTGACCTGTGCATCGACCGGTCTTTGTTATTTTTGGTTCTACGCACCCGGTGCGTGATAAAGCGGATATTACTGAGCGAAAAAAAAGCAAAAAAACGATTTTTAAGGCGCGAGGTTATGAGAAAAACTCATGGATTAAAATTCTCGCTATTTGCGACAGAAAGATGCTTTTAAGCGTCATAAAAACCTACGCAATACAGGGCAATAAATGCGTTGCTTCGCTGCCTTGCTGTGGCCTTCAGGCCCCATGCTGTTTGCTCATCAGGTCATGAGTTTTTGTCGTTTTACCCGTATTTATAAGCCGGTTAGCGTTGCGCAAAAGTGATGTGCAGAAATCACGCATAAAAATATCCACAGCGGTTTATTCATAGCGGTTTATTCATAGCGGTTTATTTACAGTGGCTGGTCAGTGCTCAGCTTTGAGTGCCCAGTCACAAGATACCCACAATAAAAATCCAGCCACAAGAGCCCAACGCAATGTCCAGCTACCATCTTTCACAGGCGAACCTGCAACCCCACCAGGAATATGTAGTGAACAGCGATCAGCCGCTGCGTAACCCGGTTTCCGCAACAACCCATCAGGCCGCTTGCAGTTACCGTCTGCAACGGGTGCGCCAGCAGCTGCTGGCCAACGATTGCGCCGCCATGCTGCTGTATGACCCGGTTAATATTCGCTATGCCACCGATAGCTCCAATATGCAGGTCTGGACACTGCACAACTTTGCCCGTTATGCGCTGGTGTTCGCTGAAGGGCCTGTTGTGCTGTGGGAGTTTCATAACTGCGAGCACCTGCTGGAAGGCAATCAGCAGGTGGATGAGATTCGTACCGCCATCAACTGGAGCTATTTCGGGGCCGGTAATCGCATCGACGAAAAAGCGCGCCAGTGGGCCGATGAAATTACTGACCTGATGGCCCGGCACAGCCCGGATAACCGCCGGCTGGCGGTGGATAAAGCCGATTTTGAAGGGCTGGAGCTGCTGCGCGAAGCGGGCCTGACACTGGTGGAAGGCCACAGTCTGATGGAGGAAGCACGACGGATAAAATCCAGTGAAGAACTTGAGCTGATGCGCTGGACTATCCGTGTCTGTGAACAGGGTATTCAGCGTATGCACGATGAGTTACGCCCCGGTATGACTGAAAATGAACTCTGGGCCTGGCTGCATTACGAGAATATTCGCAATGGCGGCGAGTGGATCGAAACCCGGCTGCTGGCCTCTGGCCCCCGTACCAACCCCTGGATGCAGGAGTCCAGTAACCGGGTGATGCAGGCTGGGGAAATTGTCAGTTTCGATACCGACCTGATCGGCCCCTATGGCTACTGTGCCGATATTTCCCGTGCCTGGACCGTCGGCCATGTCGCACCCACAGCGGAGCAGCGTCGTCTTTATCGGCTCGCCCATGCTCAGGTGACGCATAATATGGCGTTGCTGAAAGCGGGCCTGAGCTACCGCGAATTCAGCGAACACGCCTGGCCAATACCCGAACCGTTCTACCATAACCGCTACTGCTGCGTGGTACATGGTGTGGGGCTGGCTGATGAATTCCCGGCGGTGGCACATTGGGGTGAAGACTGGCGTAGCGCCGGGTATGACGGACATTTCGAGGAGAATATGGTGGTGTGTGTTGAAAGTTATATCGCAGAGCAAGGTGGCAAGGAGGGTATCAAGCTGGAACAGCAGGTGCTGATTACCCGTGATGGCTGTGTAGCGCTGTCCAGTTATCCCTGGCAGGAGGACTGGCTGCGATGAGTTACACACCGTCCCCCACCAGTAGCACCCGCCACTACCTGAGCGGAGCCGGGCTGATTCTGTTGGCGGCACTGGGGTTCAGCCTGCAACCGATTTTTGCCCGTGCCGTATACGCTGATGGGGCCAATACCCTGGGGCTGGTCTGGTTACGTTTTCTGGTACCCAGCCTGCTGTTACTGCTGTTGCTGCCTTCGGTACGCAAGCCGCTGAAAGGGGCTGGTGTGCTGGGGGTGATCAACGGGCTGGCATCGCTCTGCTACTTTGCCGCGCTGTCTCAGATCAGCGTCAGCCTGACAGTGATGCTGTTCAGCCTGTTTCCGCTGGTGGTATTTCTGATCGGCTGGCTGAAACGTCAGGAATCCTTTTCGATGCTGCGTATTCTGGCTCTGGTGGGGGCGCTGCTGGGAATTTACTGCACACTTGATAGCGATATGACGGGAAACGGCATCAGCTGGGTGGGGATGCTGTTCGGGCTGGGGGCTGCACTGTTTTACAGCGGCTACATTATTGGCGCACCGCGCTGGATGCCACAGGATAACGCGCTGGGTGGTGCCTCCTGGACACTGATCGGTGCGGCGCTGGTGTTCAGTCTGCCGGTGCTGGCCGGTCAGGCAGAGTTACCAGTCTCTGGCCATGGCTGGTTGATGGTGCTGGCGCTGGGTATTATCTCCACCTTTATCCCCTTTCTGTTGCTGATTCGTGGTATCGCCATACTGCAACGGCAATTTGATATTGCCATCTTCTCTACCACCGAACCGATCGCCTCCATCTTCTGGGCCTGGTTACTGTTGCAGGAAACGCTAACCCAGCGCAGCCTGCTGGGTGTCGTGCTGGTGATCGCTGCTGCGCTGCTGATGGTGTGGTCGCAATCGCGCCAGTCAGCACGTCAGTGTGGCGCTGCCATCACCGTCAAGCAGCGCCCGACATCATAGAGCGTGTGGTGCCGTAAACCTGTGGCGCTGTAAACCTGTGGCACCGTAAACCTGTGACAGATAAAGATGCCCGGCTGTCTGGAACCCGCCATAACACACCGGGCATAACGGCATGACAAAAACTCATCCACGCCCGGCTGAAAAGTCGTTTGATGCAGATCAGTGTTTTGAACACTATCAATTTTGAACTGCATTCCTGTGCTGTTCGCCCTCTTCGGAGGGCTTTTTTCAAGATCGCGTAATCTGCCCCCTGTTCAGTCAGCACTGGCCGGATAATGGGTAAATAACAACATAAAAATCTATCTGATAATAAAAATATGGAGCCTGATAGATGAATAATAAAAACGGGATTCTCCATGGGATTGACCCCACGGTAACCCTGATCTCCAAAATACTGATCATCGGCTTTGTTGTAATCTGTGGCGTACTGGCGGATAAAGCAGGCGCACTGTTTACTGAAGTTTCCGGCGATATTCTGCACCGTTTCAAATGGTTTTATCTGGCTATGGCTACCGGTGTACTGGTCTTTCTGATCTACCTGATGATGAGCCGTTTCGGCAATATCCGCCTGGGCAGGGATGATGAACAGCCTGAATTTGGCCTCGGTTCCTGGTTATCAATGCTGTTCAGTGCCGGTATGGGTATTGGTCTGCTGTTCTGGTCGGTTGCTGAACCGATGTGGCACTACGCCAGTAACCCTTTCGCGAGCGAGGGGATGAGCCAGCAGTCAGCGGAAACCGCTATCCGGCTGAGCTTCTTCCACTGGGGCCTGCACCCCTGGGCACTTTATATCACCGTAGCGCTGGGGCTGGCGTACTTTGCCTACCGCCGTGGTCGACCACTGTCGATTCGCTCAACCCTGGAACCACTGTTTGGCGAAGCCCGTATGAACGGCTGGTTCGGTAACGTGGTAGATATTATGGTGGTTGCCATTACCGCCTTTGGTATCGCTACTTCATTCGGCCTGGGTGTGGTGCAGATGAGCACCGGCATAGAGAAGCTGTTTGGTGTGGAAGTGGGGCTCGGTACCCAGATTGTGCTGATTATTGTGATCTCACTGGTCGCCATCATGTCGGTTATGTCCGGCGTCGGTAAGGGCATTCGCCTGCTGTCGATTGGCAATGTGGTGCTGTCGCTGCTGTTGCTGGCCGGTGTGCTGCTGTTTGGCCCGACCCGCTATATTCTGCACACCTGGCTGGAAGGCACTGCCGATTACGCCCAGAACATTGTTGGCCTGAGCCTGTGGAGTGATGCCCAGGCAGATTCCCAGTGGCAAAATTGGTGGACGGCGTTCTACTGGGCCTGGTGGCTGACCTGGGCACCGTTTGTCGGCATGTTCATTGCCCGCATTTCCCGTGGCCGTACCGTGCGCGAGCTGGTCGGTGGCGCACTGATCGCACCCACACTGTTCGGTTTCCTGTGGATTGCTGCCTTTGGTGGCTCAGCCATCAAGTATGAGCATGAAGACCGCGTTGCCCATCAGGCCGCTGTTGCTGAACAGCAGCTCAGTGGTGACGCTGGCGAGTTCAAAGGCGGCGAGATTCTGCTGGCAACCAAAGCTGATTCAACACTGGCGATCTTCACCCTGTTTGACACCATCGAAGCAAGCTCCGGTGCCAGTGTCAGCACAGTACTCAGTGCGCTGACAACGCTGTTACTGGTCACCTACTTTGTCACCTCGGCCGATTCCGGCACACTGGTGGTTTCTACCCTCAGCTCACGGGGTAGTCTGGAACCGCCGCAACTGAGCCGGGTTGCCTGGGGGCTGGTGATTGGTGCCATTGCGGCTGGTCTGCTCTGGGCCGGGGGGCTGAAAACCGTACAGACGGCGACCATCTGTGCCGCCCTGCCTGCCGCGGTACTGGCGGTGCTGATGGCGATGTCATTACAGCGTGCCCTGCGTGATGAAAGCATTGCGGGCGGCAACGGGGTAACACCGGAGCCCGTGACAGTCAGTGGTATCTAAGCTACTGTTTTGTAAAGGTGCTTTTTATAACAGCAGATTTTTATAACAGCATTACTTATAAAAAACGCATGTTGTAAAAACGCTTACAGAACTGACCAACCGACGCCGCCGTGGCCCTCACGGCGGCGTTTTTATCTGTACTTCAGCATTGAGGTGAGGCAATGCGAATCAGACCACTACCGCCATTAAACAGCCTGGTCGCCTTTGAGGCCGCCGCCCGTCATCTGAGCTTTACCCGTGCCGCTGATGAGCTGAGCGTTACCCAGGGGGCGATCAGCCGTCAGGTGCGCCATCTGGAAGATTATCTGGGCCGGGCGCTGTTTATCCGCGATAAACGGGCCCTGAGCCTGACCGACACCGGCGCTGAATACTACGACAGTGTGCAGCAGTCACTGTTGCAACTGGCTGGTGCTACAGGTGAGATTCTGCAATGGCAGGGTGACCAGCAGGTCACGGTGGTCACCACCAACGCTATGGCCTCATTCTGGCTGCTGCCACGCTTCAGTGAATTTCAGGAACTGCACCCGGAAATCGACCTGCGCATTATGGCGGTCGATTCACTGCGCAATATCCGGCATAACGAGTTTGATATAGCGATGTTCTACTGCCATACCCCACCGGAAGACCTGCGCGCCACGCCGCTGTTCAGTGAAACGGTATTCCCGGTATGCAGCCCGGCCTATCTGGCGAAAAACCCACAGATCAGCGACCCGCAACAACTGGCCACCAGTACCCTGCTGTCACTGGAAGTACGGGAAGACTGGCTTAGCTGGCGCGACTGGTTCCAGGGCTGTGGCCTGCCCGCCCCCCCGGAAAGTGCCCGTCGTCTGAAAATCAACAACTACCCGCTGGTGATCCAGTCTGCGCTTAATGGCCAGGGGCTGGCGCTGGCCTGGGCCAATCTGGTAGATGACTACCTGGCCAGCGGCCTGCTGGTACAGCCTGTGGATAACACGCTGGTGACCGAGTCGCAGTTCTATATGCTGGAACCGCCCGCATCTACACGGCCAAAGGCAGGGGTGGAGTTGATCCGGGAGTGGTTGCTGTCTTATACCGGATGAGGCGGTAATAAAAGGGGGCGCATGATGGGCATACTGTGTTGAAAAACATCGGTTTTGCCCATCCTTATACCTACACATTGAACAGGTGCCTACACATTGAATAGCCAGCCATGCAGCAACCGCCCAGGTATAAAGGCAAATGCCCCCGCAAGCAGAATACCGCCAGTGTATAAAACCACCATAATGCGCTTATGTTTAGCTGTATTGCCCTGCCTGATTGCCACCAGAGCTGTGGGAACAGCATAAATAGTCAAGCCACTCAGCAGGTGTATATAACCAAAATGGTTAAGAAACACCGGCCCGACTTTAGCTGGCATCAATAAAGAAGTAATGGCGGTAATCAACATCAATGCCAGATAGACTTTTCCCAGCTGTTTGTGCCGCCCAGAACCTTTTCTGGATAGCAGTAAAAAAGCGCCCAGCAGAAAAGCAGGAATAACTGTGGCCAGATGAAAACAGGCAAGAGTAAGGTAGTTCACCGTTTTTCTCTTTGATGGCTGGTTGGACAGGGAATAATAACGGGTATTCTCGCCATATATACCCAGCTATAACAATTAAACTTTAACCTGAATACGATTAATCAAAGCCCCTAGTCAACTCCTCTACATTCAGGTTCAATTCAAGAATAACTAAAGCCCCTCAGTCACCCCCTCCAGGTGCTGCTCTATAAAATCTGCAAATACCAGGCTGCGCAGTGTCTGGCGTTCTTTTTTGGGCAGTACCAGGTAGCTGTCCACGCCCATGGAAATGTCCTGGCCATATAGCAATACCAGTTTTCCGGCCGCTATATCGGCGGCGACTTCATAGTATTCCGCCAGTGCTACGCCCTGGCCCAGCCGGGCAGCCATCAGTGCCTGGTAGTTATCGGTGTAGTAGATATTGGCCGCCTGTCCTTTGTCCTGGCCGTTGGCAAAGCGGTTAAACCAGCTGGTCCAGCCACGGGAGCGGTCATGCAGCAGGGGAAAGTTCAGCAGTTCATCACCGCGTTCGATGGCCGGGCGGTTGATCATAAACGCTGGCGAGGCCACCGGGTAAAACCGGCTGGTGATCAGTTTGCGGGTTTCCATATGGGTTGTATCGTCGGGCAGGCCAAAGCAGACGCAGACATCATAATCGTCGGGCAGTACCGCCGCATTGGGGGCGATCTGAATCATCTTCAGGGTGACATCGGGGTATACCCGGTTATAGCGGCCAATCACCGACATCAGCATATTATTGGTGATCGACGGGGTGGCGCAGAGGGTCAGTTCACCGGCCATGCTCTGGCTGTCATTATCCAGCTGGCTGATGCCCTGGGTGATGGTATCCAGCCCGTTGCTGACTGCCTCCAGCAACTGCTGCCCGGCGGTACTCAGATAGAGGCGTTTATGTTTGCGGATAAACAGTGACTGGCCCAGCTGGCTTTCCAGTGCCCGCACCTGCTGGCTGACTGCACCCTGTGTTACTCCCAGCTGCTCGGCAGCTTTGCCCAGGTGACAGTGCAAGGCGGCGGCTTCAAATGCGCGCAGGGCGTTCAGTGGTAGCTGTCGTCGATCCAGAGGTTTCATTACCGTGCCTTTATTTAGTTTTTCTACACAACTATATCAATATTAATAGTTTTTCCTCATCAAAACTGCTTGATAGCATCCAGCGCCTGCCCTGATGGCCAGCCAGAACGGGTTTTCGTTATGTTTTCTCATCACTGCTGCGAGATTGCTATCTATGAGTTTAATGCTGTTGCGTAATCATCTGAGCAACCGCCTGAGCGCACGTCAGGACAGCCATGCCCAGGGGGGCATCTGGATCATGATTCTGGCCATGCTGCTGATCCCTTCCGTGGATGTGCTGGCCAAATTGCTCTCCACTGACCTGTCGCCGGTACAGATCACCTTTTTACGGGTCGCGTTTCAGTCGGTATTTATGCTGATCGCCATTCGCAGACTGCCCCGGCTGCTACATTCATTTCCGCTGACCCGCAAACTGCTGCTGTGCTGCCTGTTTGTAAATATGGCGGTGATTTTTATGGTGTGGGGGCTGGCGTATCTGCCCGTGGCCAATGCGGTAGCGCTGTTTTTTATTGAGCCACTGCTGGTAATGCTGCTGTCAGCCGTGCTACTGAAAGAAAAGTCGACACCGATCAAATATATGCTGGCCGTGGTTGGCTTGAGTGGTACCCTGGTGGTTATCCGCCCTGAGTGGCAGCTTTATGGCTGGTCATCGACATTACCGATGTTGTCGGCACTGTTCTATGCGCTGTACCTGATAACCATCCGTACCACCCGTAATAAACTGTCGACCGCCGAAGCACAGGCCTATATCAGCCTTGTTGGTACTGTTTTGCTGGCTGCTCTTTTGCTGGCCGGGCCGTTGCTGACAGGCCTGGGGCAGACAATACCATTGCTGAACTGGGGGGATATTAATAGCCATCACTATGGTTTTATTGTGCTGCTGGGGTTCTTTTCAGCGCTGACCCACTGGCTGATCAGTACCGCCTATACATTGAGCCCGGCCAGTATGCTGGCCCCTTTTCGTTATATCGAAATTCTGGGAGCAGCTGCGCTGGGGTATCTGGTTTTCAATGAACTGCCCGATGCGCTGACCTGGCTGGGCATGGCGATTATCCTGGGGGCCGGGCTGGCGATTGTGTACCTGGAAAGAAAGTGACTGAAAAAGAGGACTGAAAAAAGTGACGTGGCAGGCCAGGAAAATAAAGCCATAGCAGATAACCGGGTACAATCTGAGGTGTGGATCTGAGCTGTACACCAGAGCGACGTTAATATACGGGCGCGGGTACACGTCACCTGGATTCCCACCATCATTACCCAGTCGTCCGCGTAATCATCAGGAGCCCGTCATTATGCAGCCGCTATTTACCTCTGTGGATGAATTGAATCAACAGCCCGAACTGTTTTATGACCCGGCCAGAACCGTAGCGGAAAATACCGGGCCTTTTATTATCGTCTGCGATGACTTCTACCCCGACCCACTGGCAGTACGTAAACTGGCGCTGGCACAACCGTTTTTCCAGTATAAACCACCGCTTGCTGAGCAGGTGGGGGAAGCGATTGCCGCTCAGTACCCGGACCCAACCCCGGTGTGGGAGTCTTCAGCGCTGTACCGTTACCTGGGCACCGCAGTGAAACAGCCGCAGTCAGGTTATCGTCATGCCAGCGCCGATGTTCGAGAACTGCTGAGCCAGGTAACCCATGAGCAGATCGTTATGGACAGCTGGCATCAGCTGGGCGATGGCTGGAATGGTGCTTTTCATCTGCAATATGAGGCCGGTGAAAATGTACACCGGGTGATTCACCATCATTATCGACAGGGCGATGTGGTGCCCCGTGGCTGGAGTGGGCTGGTTTATCTGTCACCCGACGCTCCAGCAGAGCATGGCACCACCATCTGGCGGCATCGGGAAAGCCAGCGCTGTGTTGCTCCGATGGGGAATCTGTATGAGCAGGACCGTAACCAGTTTGAGCTGATGCTGGCGGTAGAAAACCGCTTTAACCGGCTGGTACTGTTCCGGGAAAATGTACTGCACCGGGCCGGACACGGCTTTGGCAGCCGTGCCGAAGATGCCCGTCTGATGCAGACATTTTTCTTTCAGACTGTGCCACAGACTGGCCTCAGCCGCTGAGCTATGCCTGTGCCATCAAGCTGATAGCTGGCTTGCCGATCAGATTTTCACCAGTGACACATCACAGTGGGCGTGGTTGGCAACGGCATTGGCGGTGGAGCCGATCATGGAGCTCAGGCCTGTTCTGGAGTGTGTACCCAGAATAATAAGCTCAGCTTCTTTCTTCTCGGCCATTGCGCAGATGACCTCATAAGGTTTGCCAACCTTGAGTAAGCAGTTCTTTTTACTGATACCTGTTTCAGCGATAAAAGCTTCAAACTCTGGAATTGCGTTTTCTTTCAGCTCTTTCTGATAGTCTTTGGGCAGCAAAGAGTAAGGCAGGACACTTAGCACAATCAGTTTGCTATCAAACTTTTTGGCAATCTTTTTGGCTCTGGACAGAACTTTTTTGCCTTCATCACCCACTTCGATTGCACAGATAATCGTTGTATACATCACATCTCCTTTATCGTTTACCAAAGCCTTTACCGTTTACCAAAGCGTTAACAGATAACACCCTTCTGAGACTGCCAGCCAGGCCATCAGCTTGCAACGATCTCTGGCAACTCCAATGACCGGTATCAGTCAGCTGCTATCTGCACGCGGTAAAACAGAGCAGTTGCCACTCCAGCCTGGCACCGCCCTCAGGGGGAGATTCGATATTCAGATACTGTTGCAGGCCTGCCTTGACATCACCCAGCCGGGCTTTTTCCAGCCCGAACAGCAACCAGCAATAGCGTAGCAGTGCTTCTTCGTCCGGGAACTGCCACTGATAATGCAGACGCTGCTGCTTCAGTTGGCAGAACCCGGCTTCAGCCAATGCCTGTAAGGTATTGTGATCCAGAAAATAGCCGCGATGGCCGGTTTCACTATAGCGGTCGACCACATCATCAAGAAAACCAGCCACAGCGGAACCGGTTTCTACATCAGCAATACAGAGCAGGCCATCCGGGCGTATTACCCGGTGTATCTCATTAAACAGTGGCTGTTTATCGACAATATGATGGATGCCTGCAATCGACAGCAGCTTATCAACACTGCCATCGGCCAGTGGCAGGTTATGCTCATGAAACAGGCTGACGGAAAAGCCATGCTGTTGGCAGTAGTCGGCAAAAACCTGCGACGACTCAAGACAGTGCAGATTTATCTCATCCGCCAGATAACGTTGCAGATAACCACCCCCGGAGGGCAGGTCCACCAGATAATCACCCGGCTGAAGGTTCAATAAACTCAGTGGAAGGGTAAATTCCTGCTGGCGGGCATCGGGCCAGTGCAGCATCGCTTCATGGTACATCTGGCCACGGCGATCAAAGATCTCTTGATAGTTCATATGATGGTGCGCACTCACATCATTGATTTTTGCTGCCATCAGTTTTTACCAGCATCATTGTTTACCGCCGGTATATTCAGCCTTGTGGTAAATCAGTGCCAGCAATGCCTGCCTGATATTATCAATTGGTGTCTGCCACAGGCTGTTATCGCCTTTATTGGCCACCAGGATATTCATATTGGCATTCAGTTCAAATACCGTTGCTGTGCCATCGGCGTTAATTGCACAGTCCAGTCCCAGATAATCGGTCCCCAACAGCCGGTTGATCTGTTTCAACTCGGTTAGTAATGGCGTTGATAATTGCTGGGTAAAACTTTGCAACATCATCGCTTCTTCCTGTGCATAACCAGGGTTAGCCTGCATAAATTCACGACTGGACGAATGGATCATCCACTTATCCGCAACAATCATATGCCGCAGGTAGATTTCATCACCGATCAGTACCACCCGGTATTTACGGTACAGCCCATCCGGTGAAGAATAATCAATATATTCACTGAGCAGATAGTGACGACCATCAAACGGCAAGCGGTGCAAGGGTTGTTCATTACTGTTCGCTGCCAGTCTGATTGTACTGACACCACCATGATCACCGGTACCACGCACCAGTACAGCCTTCCCCGGGAAATAGCGCTGGCAACATTCCAGTAACTGACGCGGGCTATCCGGCGTTATGCGTAATGTGGTGGGTACTTTTAGCCGTTGCAGGGGGGCAAGCTGTGTTGCCAGATTTTCCCGGCGGGTATGGATAATGGCAGCAGGCGGGTTAATAACCGGGCAGTTAAGCTCTGCTACGATACCGGCCAGTTTCTCCAGGCTGGTGACATGTGAGTCCGGCTCGCTGATCTCATTCACAACCAGGTCTGGCGCGCTGATACGAATATTTTTCCGCTCATCACTCGGGCCCAGACAAAGGGTAGAAACGGTTGTACTTTCCGCCCTGTTCAACTGTGACGATAAAAAGTTTTGCAGATTAGCAGAGCCACTGAGAATAATCCTGAGCTGCCCATCTTCTGAAATACTGACTTTAGCTGAGTTGTCATCAGCAATAGCATTGATAAACAGAATATTCACAGGCGTACCCCTTGCAAAAACAAACGTTGCCAGACCAGACATTAAAACCAGCCATTCTTGGAGCATGGCATTTTAGAGAGTGGGTTAGCGAATGTCTAAAATAAGGTCAGTCAGGCAGAAATAAGACGGCAAGAAGCAAAGCAGGGGAAGAAAAGGAATAGCAGGTAATATCTGCATCAGGCCAGTCCTGACACTGTGCAGATATTACACCGGCCCCGCTATTCCTTCACAATAACCGCATAAACGCTGTCCTTCACCATAAACGCTGCACGCCTTTCCGGCAGCCATGTAGCAGCATTTTTCGGCGGTATAACAAACGTTGTCCGTGGTATAACCGTGTTTGTCAGCGGTTAATATGTTTGTCAGCGGTATAACAATGTTGGCAATGCCAGTGAGATTGAAGCCACCAGGGTGATCAGTACCAGCCGTACAATGTCAGCACACCAGAACGGGGTAACGCCCTTGAAGATAGTACCCGCCCGTACTTCCGGCAGTACTGCACTGAGTACAAACACGTTCATCCCCACAGGTGGAGTGATCAGGCTGATCTCGGTAACCACCACCACCACGATACCGAACCAGACCAGATCAAAGCCCAGACTCTGCACCAGCGGGAAGAATATCGGTACTGTCAGTAGCAGCATCGACAGGCTTTCAAACACCATACCCAGTACGATATAGATCGCCAGGATCATCACGATCACCAGCATGGGCGCAATCTCCATCGAGCTGACCAGTGCCAGCAAGTCGGCAGGCAGACCGGCACGGTTGATAAAATTGGAGAAGATCAGCGCACCAATCAACACAGCAAACAGCATTGCTGAGGTACGGGCTGTATCCGCCAGAATATCAAACAGGCTGCCCAGACTGAGCGAGCGGCGACTGAGAGCGATCACAAAAGCCCCGCCTGCACCGATACCCGCTGCTTCAGTGGGGGTGAACACGCCCAGATAGATACCACCCATTACCAGCGTAAACAGCCCCAGTACACCGCGTACTGCTTTCAATGCCTGTAGCCGTTCAGCCCAGCTCTGTTTTTCGCCGCAAGGCCCGGCAGAAGGGTCACGCCAGACCACATAACGTACCGCAGCCAGATAGAGCAGAATGCCCAGCATACCGGGGATAAACCCGGCCGCGAACAGCTCACGGATACTGGTTTCAGTCAGCAGACCGTAGATCACCAGAATCACCGATGGCGGAATCAGAATCCCCAGTGTGCCCCCCGCAGCAATGGAAGCGGTAGCCAGCGAATCGGCGTAACCGTACTGGCGCATCGGTGGCATGGCGACCCGCGCCATGGTTGCTGAGGTTGCCAGACTGGAACCACAGATTGCGGAAAAGCCACCACAGGCCACCACAGTGGCCATGGAAAGCCCGCCTTTCTTATGGCCCAGAAACGCATGTGAAGCAGCATAAAGCTGCTGCGACAGGCCAGAACGGGTTACCAGATTACCCATCAGAATAAACAGCGGAATGACCGACAGGCTGTACTCCTGCGCGGTATCAATCAGACGCCGGGCTGACATGGTCAGCGGCGCATTCCAGTTAAAGGTGGTGAAGTTATCAAAACCGAGCCCCTGTAGATGGGCGAAGCCAAAAAAGCCTACCAGCCCCATGGCAAAGGCGATCGGAATCCGGGCTACTACGATCAGCACAAGCAGAATCGCAAAGCCAGTCAAAGCGATGGTCATAGTCAGTTCCTGTGGCAGGCTCAGGTGGCAGGTTCGCCAGCCTCGTCAACGGTCTGTGCAGCCGATGGTTCGGCTGGTGGGTTCAGCAGGCGGTAGATACCGTAACTGATCATCAGCGCGGCGGTGGCCCAGCTCATCAGGGCGATATACTCCACCACATAACCAACGGGCAATTGCAGATACTCGGTCACTTCCTCCCGACGCAGGGAGCGCGCCGCCAGGCTGTGAATACGGGTCGCCAGAAAGGCGAAAGCGCCTGAAATCAGCAATGCTGACAGCAAGCCCAGCACCTTGAGCATCCGGTCTCCCAGTGTGCGATCAAGAATATCAACCACTACATGGCCACCGCGCCAGGTGATAACCGGCATCTCGGCAAACACCAGAATTGCGATCCCCATTTCGGTCAGTTCCGTGGTGCCATCAATGGCATTGCCCAGAAAATAACGTCCGGCGACATCGGCGCAGGTCAGCAACATCAGACCCAGCAGGGTCAGCGCGGCGATCAGTTCCAGCACGAAGGCCAGCCAGGCCACGGGGCCAGGCTCGTTGTATCGCTGCGTAATCCAGTGCGATAGGCTCATAATCATCACTTATTTTGCTGGCTGGTAATCACGGGCGATCTGGCGCAATTCAGCCAGTGCCTTTTCCGCATCCACGCCACGGCGTTCTACGATCTTCAGAAAACGCTGATCCATATCGGCGGTCAGGTCATCAAACGCTTTCGCCAGTGGCTCATCCGGTTTTACATCAAGGATATTTACCCCGGCGGCACGGGCAGCTTCCAGCCCTTCTGCGTTACCACGATCCCAGGCACGGCCGGCCATGGCAGACAGTTTTTCACCCGATACCGACAGAATCGCCTTGCGATCTGCTTCGCTCAGGCCGTCAAGGAAATCCGGGTTCATGAAAATGCCAAAACTGCCCATGTACATCCCCTGTGGGAAGCGCACTACATAAGGTGTTACTTCGGACAGGCGCATGTAGCGATGTTCAATCATCGACAGCAGATAACCGTCAATTACCCCCTGCTGCATCATTTCGTACACTTTTGGTGCAGGTGCGCCAACCGGTGTTACCCCCAGACGATGGCCCAGTTCACCCTGTACACCGCCACCCAGACGCAGTTTACGACCTTCAAGGTCTGCCAGACTTTTCACCGGTTTTGTGGTGTGCAGCTGGCCCTGGCTGTGGGTAAACAGACCAATCACTTCCAGGCCGTCATGCTCCTGCGCTTTGGCGAAATAGCGCTCATAGATCCGCCAGTGTGCAACAGACGCCGCTTCAGCACTGGCACCCAGGCCTGGCTGTTCCACCGCCTGAGTCAGCTTGAAACGGCCCGGTACATAACCGTGGTAGCTGAACGAGGCGTCAACAACACCGTCTTCCACCAGCTCGAACATGGTCTTGGGATGGCCCAGGCCATATTCCACTACCACCTTCACCCGGCCTTCGGTAGCTTCCTCAACCCAGCCCGCCCAGGTGGGCCAGACTTCAGCATTTTGAGGGTGATTGGGAGACAACCAGCTGGCCACCCGCAAGGTGGTTGCTGCCTGGCTTGGCAGGGCCACTAGCAGGGTTGAAAGCAGTGCCGTTGTGATTGTTGCAGGTCGCATAACATGCTCCTTGATTATTGGAATTATGTTGGTTTTACATCGCCCCCGTCTGACGGGGACAACACGCGGGCAGGTCCTGGCAGCCTGCCGGTGCAGTGCAATATAATTAATATATTAAGTAAAATGGTTGATTGCAATTGCAATACATAATTTCCCTGGAGGAAGAAAAACGACGGTCAGCAGAGCACACAGCGGGCCTGCATCAGCGGTGATGAAGGGTGTTGGTTACATAAATTGCTCAGTTCGTAACTGCACAATAACGCAGTAAATGGCGGTCTGGCGGAATGAAACGTCGGGAGTGAAGCTGTAGCAGCGGCACAGAACAACCAGGAAAATAAAGCCTGGTGCTATTGCGCAGCATTGAGAATATGCAGATATTTTGCAGGCACCGCATCCACCAGCCATACATGATTGGCACTGTGGTAAAAGTAAAAACCATCGCGCTGCATAGCGGCGCTGTCAACTTCCAGTAGCACCGGTTTGCCATAACGACTACCGACCGCACGGGTCAGCGAACTGAAATGTTGCATTGGTAGTGGTTGATATACCTTACGACCCTGTCTGTTCTGATAATCTTCAGGCAGTCTCCTCCCAAACCCGATAATGCCGTTCCACATTAGCGGTTATTGCCCCCCATTGTGAGCTTTGCACCCGTGCCTGGTGGTGTTCAAACGCTGCGCGGTCAGTAAATTCTTCATAAACATCAAATCGACAGGGGTCAGCAGCTGTTTCGGTTACCTGAAATATCAGACAGCCGCTTTCCTGGCGGGTCAGTTCAATATGCTGTTGCAGTGCCTGCTTTACCGTTTTCAGCTCACCTGCTGGTACCATAATATGTCCTTCCAGAATTACTTTTGTCATGGCGGCTTCTGTCCCTGTTATTGTGTATTGATTTAAAAAGGCTGTGGTTAAACAGCAGCCCGTTGTTGTGTCTATTCAGCGGTTGCCGGGTTTATCAGGCAATTGCGACATTACGCGCAATCATCACCACTTCATCAGCAGAGTAAAGCTTGCTCAGCGTGGCTTCCACCTTTGCCCCCAGTACCCGGCGGTAGAGTTTCTGGGCGCGGTTGTCGGCGCGGGTGGTCACCATAATATGTTTCAGTTCCGACTGCTGGCGGTCCAGCTGTTCACGTACCATCGGCAATGACTGGCGGATCAGCTGGGCCCCCAGCCCCTGGTGACGGTAGCCGGGGTGGATGGCGATCTGTTCCAGCTCCAGTACAGTTTCACTGCGAAAGCCGCTCTTTTGGGCCCAGATGATATAGCCTTCCACCTGGCCCCGTAGCAACAGTACAAAGGGCATAATCCGTGGCCCTGCTGCCAGGCTGGAGGCCAGCCACTGGCGCGAATCATACTGGCGTGGGAATGCCAGCCGGTGTACCTGTGCAGCGGTATTCAGGTGTTCTTCGCCCATCGGCGCAATTTGCAGCATCAGTTCCATATTCATTGCAGTTTATCCCTGGTATCCCATTCTTACCCGCTCCAGCTCCATCGCTGGCAGCGGTACATCCGGTACTTTATCCGCGCTGAGGCGGTGCTGGTCCAGCAGTGGAATAGCGCCAATCAGCTTACGGGTGTATTCCTGTTGCGGGTTGAGGTAGATATCGCGCACCGTGCCCTCTTCCACCATTTCACCCTGTTTCATCACACAGACACGGTCACAGAGGTTGGCGATAACACTCAGATCATGGGAGATAAACAGAATGGTCAGGCCCAGCTCAGCTTTAAGTTGCTTGAGCAATGTCAGAATCTCTGCCTGAATTGAAACATCCAGTGCTGCTACCGATTCATCAGCAATCAGCAGCTTTGGCTTGCACACCAGCGCACGGGCGATGCTGATACGCTGACGCTGGCCGCCGGAGAAAGCGTGTGGGAAGCGACGCAGATGGCTGACTTCCAGGTGACAGAGCCTGGCCACCTCTTTTACCCGTTCATCGGTTTCGGCGCGGTTGCGGGTCAGTTTCAGTGCTTCCAGCGGTTCAGCAATAATATCGCGTACGGTCATACGTGGATTGAGGGAGCTGTATGGGTCCTGGAACACCAGCTGGGCAACACGGGCGATCTGCTGGCGTTTTGGCTTACGTTTTCCACCCAATGTGTAGCCATGTTCATCACAGAGATATTCAACACGGCCACCACTGACAGGTGATGCGCCCAGCAGAGCTTTACCCAGCGAAGTTTTACCGGAGCCACTCTCCCCCACCAGACCGATAATCTGGCCTCGGGGCAGCTGCAATGAAGCATTGCGCACAGCATGGAACAACTCACCTTTTTTCGCACCACCGGCAATCGGGTAGCTGATCGACAGGTCGGTTACCTTGACCAGCGGTTCCGGGGTATGCGCGGGTGGTTCTGGCAGACGATCCATCTTTGGCAGTGCATCCAGCAGACGGCGGGTATAGTCGTGGCGCGGGCTGTACAGCACTGAATCAGCAGCGCCTGCTTCTACCACTTCGCCACGTTTCATTACCGTGACATTGTCGGCAATTTTGGAGATTACCCCCAGATCGTGGGTGATAAACAGCATCGCCATACCCAGCTGTTCACGCAGTTCCAGCATCAGTTCCAGTACCTGAGCCTGGATGGTGACATCCAGCGCAGTGGTAGGCTCATCAGCGATCAGCAGTTTGGGCCGGGTAGACAGCGCCATGGCGATCATCGCACGCTGACGCATACCACCGGACAACTCGAATACATACTGGTCGAAACGCTGTTCCGGCATCGGAATACCGACCCGCTCAAACAGTTCGATGCCGATCTTGCGTGCTGTGGCGCGGTCATGGCCCAGATGAATCTGAATGGTTTCAATGATCTGCTCGCCCAGCGGAATGGCCGGGGCAAAGCTGGCCATCGGTTCCTGAAAGATCATCGAAACCGCACCGCCGCGCACGGTGCGCAGGTGACGGCCACGCAGCGCCAGTACATCGGTACGTTCGCCGTTATGGTTCAGCCACAGCTGGCTGCCCGGCTGAATAATGGCGTTGTTGGGGTTAAGGCGCATAATGGTTTTGGCTGTGACCGATTTACCGGAACCACTCTCTCCCACCAGCCCCATCACCTCGCCAGGGGCAACGGACAGGTTGATATGATCCAGTGCCCGCACGATGCCTTCGTCGGTACGGAAGTCGAGGCAGAGATCACGGATCTCCAGCATATTTGTCTGAGGTTCTGTACGCATCATTATTTGTTCCGCTCCGAGTAAGGGTCTGCCGCGTCGCGCAGGGCGTCACCGACAAAAACGAAGGCCATGATCAGCGCCACAAACACCAGCACCGGGAAGAACTGCCAGATCATGTTCTGCTGAATATCCGGGTCCTGGGCCTTTTGCAGCAGTACGCCAAGGCTGTTTACCGGCTCGGTCAGGCCGAGCCCCAGGAAGCTGAGGCTGGTTTCCGCCAGGATTACATAGGGGAAGTTGATCAGGGTGTCGACGATGATGTAGCTGGTAAAACTGGGTACCAGATGACGCCAGATCACCCGCAGATGGCTGGAGCCTGACAGCTGCGCTGCCAGCACATAGTCCTGGTTACGCTCCACCAGAATATGGGTACGCAGACGGCGACCCAGTGCAGCAAAGTCCAGCGCACCGATCACCACCGCAATGGCGAAGTAACGCTGTACCGGGGTCAGATCCAGCTGCGACAGCGCCACGGCGCAGGCCAGGTAGACCGGGATTGGCGGAATAACACGCACCGCTTCGGTAATGCTCATCAGTACCGCATCCACCTTGCCACCAAAATACCCACTGACACCGCCCACCAGCAGCGAGGTAAAGAGTTTTACAATCAGCGCCACAATGGCGATGCTGACCGTTACCCAGATCGCATGCAGGGTTCGGCTGAAGACATCTTTGCCATCTTCATCGGTGCCCATCAGATGGATCTGGCCCTGCTCAACACCAAACAGATGGCGATCCCAACGTATATCGATGCCCAGGCTGTCGATTTGCAGCAGCGGGTATTCCCAGCCTTTGACGAAGAACTGGATATAGCGGCGCTGTTCTTTATTCACCAGATATTTGTTCTGCGAAGAGGAATTCAGCGCGCCGCTGGAGGTCAGCTTATCCAGCGCATCCAGCCCGCCACCGTTTTTCATCAGTGCTTTGAAATCCAGCTTCGGTTTTTCCTTGCTGTAGCTGTACACGAAGGGCCGCCAGGAGAAACCATTCTCATCGCTGAAGTGAACCCACTGCGGGGCACCACGGCGGTAATCCGGGTTGGCACCGTTGATGGTCGGGTCAACCGGTGAGAAGAACGGCGCAAAAAAGCCCAGCAATACCAGTGAAGCCAGAATAAAACCGGCTACCAAGCCACTGGTTTTCTTCATAAAGCGGGCTTTGATCAGCGCCAGCTGGCCTGCTGTGTAGTAACTATCGTCATAAGCGCCAGCAGCATGGTTATCTGTGCTGGCAGAACGGCTGCGACGTAAAATTGCACTGAGCATGTTAATGGCCCCCCGCGCCCATCACACTGGAACGTACCCGTGGGTCTATTGCTGCCAGCACAATGTCAGTAATAAAGTTCATTACAATCACTACCAGCGCCACCAGGAACAGAATGCCTGCTGCCAGCTCCTGATCGTTAGTCATCGCCAGCGCTTCAATCAGCAGTGCGGCAGCGTCGGTCAGGCCGATTACCACTGCCACAATCGGCAGATCATTAAAGACGCGCTGGAAGTCGAAGCCGACGCTGTTGAACAGCGGGCTGATGGCGTGGCGCACCGGGTAACGGGCCCAGAGGCGGAAGCCGTCGACACCACGGGCGCGGGCGGCATCGACATAGAGTTTGTTGGACTCATCCACCACCAGCGCACGAACGGTCTGCAATTGCAGCGCGGTCGCCGCCCAGCCGATCACAAAAATTGGCAGCCAGATATGGCCGATAAAATCGTCCAGTTTGCCCCACTGGAAACCGCTATCAGCGAACCAGGGTTCATTCTTCCAGGCGTCAGAGAACAGCCCGGTGGGGGTCGCCTCACCGGCGAACACGTACAGCAGAATAATGGACAGCGCCAGCAGAAAGTTAGGCAGCGCCAGCCCCAGATAACTGATTACTCGCAGCGTCAGATCAGACAGTTTGGCCAGGCTCAGGCCCAGCGTATTCAGCTGACGGCGTACCGGGCTGTGCTGCGGGTTGCTGTCGCGCCATGGTTTGTTGATTGCCCAGGCTGACAGAATGCCGAATGGCACCGCAATCAGGTAGGCAAACAGCAGACCGGCAATACAGAAGCCAAAGCTCATCCAGAAGCGATCACCCAGCGCAATATTGACTGACTGACGTTTTGCACAGCTGAAGCCCAGATCACCTTTAAGCGCCAGATCAGACACCCACTCTGCCCAGCGCACTGGCAATGGCTGGTCCAGCCCCATGCGGGCCCGCTCAGCATCAATATCCGCCTGGGTAATCACTACACCCTGGGTGTTTTTGTAGGCGATATATTTCTCTGCGCAGTCACCAGGCAGTACTTCCATCAGTGAAAATACAATGGCACTGACCGTCAGCAGGGTAACCAGCGCCATTACATAGCGATGGTAAACGTAGCGCAACCAGGCCTTACGGCGACCACCCAGCCAGAGGCCGACACCGGTGCCCAGCAGCAGCCACAGCAGCCAGCTTTCAGCAAAAAACTCAGTCATAACATGTTGCCTTTCAGATACATCGAAGCCGGGTACGCAGTGCGCACCCGGCCCTGTGTTGCCTTACCAGATGCTTCAGTTGCCTGATGTCAGGAACCACTGCGATGGCAGGTATGGGTAGACGCGGTAGTAATCGTAAGAAGAGGTTTTTGGTACTTCGAAGTTACCCAGCTTGTTGCTGTAGTAGATCGGTGAAACCGCTTTCACAGTACCGATGATGAACAGATCATCAACAACACGCTGGGCAATTTCACGGCCCAGTGTGTTGGACGCTTCGGTGCCACTTGGCAGCTGTACAAAACGGCTGGCAAGCTTTTCCATCGCCGCAACGGTTTGCGGTGGTTTCACGCCTTCAGCACCATTGGTTTTACGATACTGTTCCCACAGCATGCCGGTGCGCAGGCCAAAGAAATTGTCGTACGGTGGCAGCAGTGTCTCGTTATTGGACGACAGCGTTGCCAGTGGACGGCCCATCACCCAGACCAGTACGCTCAGGTCATTGGCGGTCTGTGAGTTGCGGTATTCGTCAGAGGTCACCTCTTTGATGGTGGTTTTCACCCCCACCTGAGTCCAGTTGCTGGCAATAATCTCAACCACTTCGGTGGCTGCGCCCTGCGTGGCGTACTGGATCGTCAGCTCAAACTTCTTACCGGATGGCAGCTCGCGTACACCATCGCCATTGGTATCACGTACACCGGCTTTATCCAGCAGCTTTTTCGCCTGTTCCGGGTTGTAATCAATCCAGGCGTTTTTCTGCTGGTCGGTAACGAATGAAGCTGTATCAGCGTCAAACGCGGTGTACTGGGTCGGTGTACCCAGACCGAAGTATGCCACTTCATTAATCTGGTCACGGTTTACAGCAACCGACATGGCGCGGCGGAATTCAACCTTGTTGAACAGTGCACGACGTTCCAGATCTTTATCGGTCAGGTTGAAAGCAAACGTTGTTTCGCCCATGGTTGGACGCAGGGCCACCTGGTAGCCGCCCTTGTCCTTGTTTTCCAGCAATACCGGGGCCGACGGCAGGTTTACCGCCTGTGCTTTGTAGTCCACCTCACCGGCAATCAGCTTGGCGGTCTGAATATCTTCATCACCGATAAAGACTTCTTTAATCTCGTTGATGTACGGCAGCTGGTTACCCGCCGTATCCACCTGGAAGAAGTACGGGTTAGCTACCAGACGACGGCCTTCCAGCGTATCTTCCACCACAATAAATGCTTCCAGCGTTGGCAGGCTGGCCGTAAAACCGGCTTTTGCCAGTGCATCCGCTTTGGTTTTATCTTTCAGCAGCGTAGTTGGAATGTCTTTCCAGTCAGACTGACCATAGTAGAAGTTGATCAGTGCGTAGCCGTTTTCGAAACCCAGCTTCTGTGCTCTGGCGTCGGCGTCGCTGTTCAGCTGCGGGTGAAACTGGCGCAGCAGGTGTGCTGGCAGAAATGGCTGGGCGAAATCCAGCGCAAAGGTAGACAGCAGGCCAGGCATTGGCTCAGCCATGCTGATACGCAGTGTCTGGGCATCAATAGCTTCAACCTTGAATGGCTTGCCACCGGCCATAAAGCGCTCTGGAGCAGACTTGATGATATGGGTATCCATCTGCACATGGTTGTACCAGAAAGCGATGTCTTCAGCGGTGAAGTCAGCGCCATCAGACCACTTATGACCCTTACGCAGTGCAAAGGTCAGCTGGGTGAAGTCGTCATTCCACTGCCAGGATTTCGCCACATTTGGCACGATGGTCTGCAAATCATCATTGAAACGTACCAGGTTGACATGGCGCACAGACAGCAGGTCAGAAGTGCCGGATTCCGTTGCCTTGGAGATACCGTCCAGTACCCCACCGTACTGACCAATCTGCTGATAAGGTGCAATCACCAGCGGCTCGGCTGGCAGACGCTGGGCCAGTGCAGGCAGTGCAGGGTTGCCCTGAATGCGATCATTCAGGCTTTTGATGGACGGGTTTTCATTAAAGCTCAGGGTACAGCCCTGCGCTTTCTCATATTCGGCTTTCTCAAACAGGTGCGGGTACTTGCCACCGGCTTCAGGGCCGGTCAGGGCTGGACAGCTTGCGGCGGCCTGAGTTGCCATCATTACAGCGGCGCTGGCGATCAATAACCTGGACATTGTTGTTTTCCTGCTCTTGTCGATTGAGTCGATTAAATGGTCAGCATAGGTTCGGGCGTCTCCCGAGCTGTACGCACTTTAAGCAGCCACAATGTCAGCAAGGTGTCAGATATAAGTCAGAATGATGAAGGGCGGGTATTTATGGTTTGAGATATAAGCTATTGCTTTGTTTTGTAACGTTTTCAGTGCCTGAGCCGTTATTTCTGCCTGGCATCTGATACCTTACAGCCCTTCAGGCGCGGCCCTCTTGCCTTTCTTTTGCTCTCTTTTTCCCCTTTCGTTTCCTGCTGTGCAAGTGCCTGCCAACTGGCTTTCTGGCAACTCATTTCCTGTCGCCTGCTCTGGCCCTCTGGCAGAAATTTCGGTTATTGCGCCAGATCATGATTGACACACCGTCTTATGGTATACCATCATACAAACATTCACGGACAAGCCGTCTACGGTGATAAAGCGCCTGGTTGATAGCAAAGCAATCCGGCCTTGCAGCCTGATAACGGGCACCTGCGGCAAGCTGTATCTACGGCTGTCTGTTTTACATTGCGAAACAATAAAAAGAGGTTGAACACAGGCCATGAAATTCTCACTCTTCCTGCAGATGGAGCGTTACGACGAAAACAAACCGCACCAGGAGCTGCTGAACGAGCTGGTTGAGCTGGTACAGATTGCCGAGGCGGGCGGTTTTGAAACGGCCTGGATTGGCGAGCATCACGCGATGGAGTTCACCATCGGCCCGAACCCGTTCAGCTTCCTGACCTATCTGGCACCGCTGACCAGCACCATCCGTCTGGGCACCGGCACTGTGGTTGCGCCTTTCTGGCACCCGATCAAACTGGCCAGTGAAGCCGCACTGGCAGACATCATGTGTAATGGCCGTCTGGAGTTCGGTATCGCCCGTGGCGCTTACCAGTACGAATTCGACCGTATGCTCAATGGCGAACCGGCTGCTGATGGCGGTAAATACCTGCGTGAAATGGTGCCTGCACTGCAAAAGCTGTGGCAGGGCAACTATGCCCATGAAGGTGAGTGCTGGAACTTCCCGACCTCAACCTCTGTCCCCAAACCCTTGCAGGGCCCTTACCCCCCAATGTGGCTGGCTGCGCGTGACCCGGCATCCCACGACTTCGCCATCAAGAGCGGCTGTAATGTGATGGTGACGCCGCTGTTCAAGTCAGACGATGAAGTGGCTGACCTGATGGACAAGTACAACACTGCCTGCGCCAACAACCCGGAAGTCACGCCACCGAAGGTGATGTGTCTGCGTCATACCTATGTGCATGATGATGAAGATGGCTGGCAGGTTGGTGTAAATGGCATCCGCCGCTGGTACTCCTACTTCCAGGGCTGGTTCCGTAATGATCAGGAACCACAGAACGGCTTCTGCCAGCCAATCAGCGAAGATGAACTGAACGAGATGGCCGATTTCGCACCAGAAGTGCTGCGCAACAACCTGATGATCGGCAAGCCGGAACAGATTATTGAACGTCTGAAAGAGTACGAGCGTCTGGGCGTCACCGAATACAGCTTCTGGAGCGATAACAGCCTGAGCCATGAAGAGAAGAAGCGCTCACTGGAACTGTTTATCGAGAAAGTAGTACCGGCGTTCAAATAACCACTGAACACCTTGGCACTATGGGTCTGATGCACGGATTGCGCAGGCCCCGGAAGCCGGTGCCAACGGTATTGGCTTCCATCAAGTAGACCCAAGTCCATCACCCGATGGCACCTGTCAATGCACGCTATTTCAGCCCGACATCTGTCGGGCTTTTTTATGCCGGTATTCAGGGGGCATGGCATCGTCCCCGCCGGACAATTTCGCTATTATCCGCAGATATTTCATCTTTCGGAGCGAGCATTCAGATGTCATCCAGCAACGCAAAATTTGCCACTCAGGTTATTCATGCCGGTGATCAGAAAGACCCGGCCTACAACGCCATCATGCCGCCGATTGTCACCGCCAGCTCCTTTGTACGGCCCAATATCGACGAACCCGCTGGCGCATTCGGTTACAGCCGGGGCGAAAATCCGACCCGCCATGCGCTGGAAACCTGCCTGGCCGAGCTGGAAGCTGGTGCCGGTGCCATCGCCTGTGCTTCCGGTATGGCGGCCACCGCATCGGTGATGGAACTGCTGCCCAAAGATGCTCATGTGATTGTGTCTGACAGTGTATATGGCGGTACTTTCCGTCTGCTGGAAGAGTGTCGCAGCACAACCTCCGGCTTTACCACCAGTTATGTTGATCTGAACGATATTGCGGCCATTGAAGCGGCGATCAATCACAACACCGCGCTGATCTGGATTGAGACCCCCACTAACCCGTTGCTCAAGCTGGTTGATCTGGAAGCCATTGTGCAGGTGGCCCGTAAACACCAGCTACTGACCTGTGTTGATAACACCTTTAACTCGCCCTGGAACCAGCAGCCGATCCGCTACGGTGTTGATCTGGTGATGCACTCCACCAGTAAATATGTTGGCGGCCACTCCGACCTGATTGGCGGTGCGGTGGTTGCAGCAACCGCAGAATTGCACAAACAGCTGCACTATGTGGCGATGGCGGTCGGCGCTATTCAGGGGCCGTTTGACAGCTACCAGGCACTGCGTGGCCTGAAAACGCTGGATCTGCGTATGCAGCGCCAGAGTGAAAATGCACTGAAGATTGCCGAACACCTGGAACAACACCCGGCGATTGAGCGGGTGTTCTACCCCGGCCTGCCCAGCCACCCGCAGCATGCGCTATGTAAACGCCAGATGCGCAGTGGCGGTGCGGTGGTCACCATCCGCCTGAAAGGTGGCCTGGCAGAGGCAAAACATGTGGTTGGCCGTATGCAGTATTTTGTACTGGCAGACTCACTGGGTGGCGTTGAAAGCATGATCAACCACGCCTTTACCATGTCCCATGGGTCAGTACCGGAAGCAGATAAACTGGCCAGCGGCATCACCGAAGGCCTGTTACGCCTGTCCGTGGGGGCTGAAGCGGTGGAAGATCTGATTGCCGAGCTGGATTATGCACTGGAGGGGCTTGCCTCCTGACTACTCGGCTCTGATTGGCCTGGCTGAGCAATTCAATTAAGAGGGTACTTTTAAGTACCCTTTTATTTTCCGTTTAAAATAAGCAGGCATTAATGTGAATCGCTAAAAAATTTAGTGAAGGTTAATAAAGAATAAATCAACCACTAAAGCTGATAGATTACTAAAGAGTAAAGCCATTAAGTAATAAATAACCACTAATTTTAATAGTTAAATTATAATATAACGCTGGTACCATCTTTTTCGAATTTTTACATACCCAGGGAAAGTCGCTATGGAAAAGCATGCACAGCTTGTATTTACAAAACTTCAGTGTCTTGCAACAACAGGTGAAACAGGTAAAGATGAAGTAATGTTTTATCTGGATGTAGATGATCAGCCAAGAATATTCTCTCCATCCAAAACAGGAAGGTATAAGTTTTCCGCGGGTGGTGGCACTGAATCGATTAGTAATGTAAATATTGATGTGTCCACTGTAGATAAAATATACATCAAGATGATTGAGTGTGATAAGGAAGACTACACAGCTAATAAAAATGACACAATTGGTTATTACACTTTTTATCGTAAAGACCTGCTTGAGGTATATGACTGGGAAAATATGGATGCTGGTGAATCACCATCAGAAGAATTTTATATTACCTTTGATGAAGACTCACCTGGCTCTGAAAATAAAAAGGGCACTTTCAGACTGTACTACCGCATAATTACCAACCCGATTCCAACCGTGCGTGTACTGGGTATTCGCTGTGAACAGCAATCTGCGGGCTGTAAACAGGCTGTTGTTGATGCCATGCTGACGGTGGCAGAAGAAGCAACCGATAAGGCCGGTGATGTTATCGGTAAAAGCCCACGGCCACGCGCCAAAGTTATTGGTGATGCGTTTAAAGCTGCCTCAAAAGTGTTACAAGGGGTTGCTATTGTTTCCGACTGGATTGGTCGCATTATTGAAGGTAAAAACGATGAAGTTTATATGGACCGCGTTTACCCTTCCCGTGGCCTGAATGGCGCGTTCTTCCCACCCACTGATGGTGCCGATTTTTATAAAATTCAGTCGGGTGAAGATGTGTACTTCGAAGAACAGTATGGCCGTTACTTCCGTTTCCCATTGGATAATGGCCCGGTTACGCTGGAGCTGCGCGAATATGACCCAGGCAAGGCTGATATAAATATTGGTGCCATTACCGTTGATCCGGCCAAAATTGCCGCCAACTCGTCCAGCGGTATTGATTCTGACACCATGACAAAGGGGGTTGCTGTGATGGATGGCGGTGCTGTTGTTGAGCTGGCTGACAGCTACGGTAAACGTGACGGTGAGGGTGCGCTGTACCATATCTGTTACAGCGTTGGCTACGAAGACTGGAGTAAAGACGCCACCACAGAGGCGCAGGAAAATATCGACTGATCTGATTCCCCTTTGCTTTGTACCCCATATTTTGCCCGGCCTTTGCGTCGGGCTTTTTTATTCTGTCTGTCTCGCCCTGAAACCGGTTTGTGCAACTTATCAACACCGTCGGCAGTTTATAACGGAGACAGTTTATAACGGCGGCAGTTTATAACGGCGGTAGTTTATCAATTGCATAGGCCTGTTGTTGCAGCCAGCGAGCACTGTCCGGCAGTTGCGGAATCAGCTGGCGGGTGTAGATCTGCTGGCAGATCTCGACCACCTGCTGTGGTAGCTCGCCAAACTCGCCACGCCGGGACAGCAGGCAGATATAACGGGCATGGTTACCTGGCGTGATCGGCAGCACCCGTACACCCTGCAACAGGGTGGCGTTCTGTAACAGACAGGTGACGGGAGCAAATGCCCAGCCATGGCCTTGCTGCACAAAACGCAGCAGCGTTGTGGTGCTGTCCAGCTCGTAACGTACCGGTAACTCCACCCCCAGACGACGGGCGATTAGTTGTGTCAGACTGCCCAGCCGCAGCTGGCGGTTGTAGCTGATAAATGGCAGCGACTGCACCAGCTCTGCAATGATTTCACCCGCCTGTGGCAGATGCGTCTGTGACAGATGCTGCTCGGCTACCAGCAGTACAAAGGGGTCACGCAGTACCGGCTGCATGGTCAGCTCTGGGTGATCCTGCATCGGGTCGCTGGTCAGCAGCATATCAATATCGCGCTCCAGCAACGCTTCTTTCAGTGGCGCAACCAGCCCGGTACGCAGCGTCAGCTGGTCGGCAAAAGGCATCAGCCGCTCCAGAATCTGCTGCCCGGCGGCATCGGCAAAGGAGTCGATCATACCCAGCCGCAGTTTGCCAAGGCTGTGGCCCGAGGCCATCTGCACATCGGCCTGCATACGCTGCATATCAGCAAACAGTTGACGGGCATAACGACGCAGCACCCGGCCACTGGGGGTCAGTTTCAGCGGCCGGGAACGGCGAACTACAAGCTCCGCGCCCAGCTGATTTTCCAGTTGTTTCAGCGCCTGCGACACTGCCGACTGGGTGATACCCAGTTTCTCCCCGGCCTGAGTCAGGGTTTCAGCGTCGGCCACGGTCAGCAGAATGCGCAGGGCACTGAATTCAATAAACTTTTCTGCTTTCAGCATGGCCCCTCCGGCTCGGGTAACCGCTCAGTTGCTGTGGCTGCGGTGCCATTACCGCGAACATAGCTGTCGAGTATAGCGGGTCATGAAACAGGACGGGATGTCTGGGAAGGTGCGCCCGATAACATCGGGCGCAAACGGGTAAATGTCAGATAGCAATCAGCTCCACGGGAACGGGCTGTTAGACACCGGATGCAGTTTACCCTCCGCAAAGCGGGACAGGCGGAATGGCTCCAGCAGCGCCGGTTTTGCGCCACAGATCTCTTCAGCCACCAGTTTACCCACCCCCAGCATCTTGTAGCCGTGGTTGGAGTCCGCAATAAAGAAGCAGTTTTTGCGCACGGTATCGAATACCGGGAAGCTGTCTGGCGTGAAACAGCCGATACCGCCGGAAGGCTCATCCTTGTACTTGACAATGGTGCCGGAGAAGCGTTTCTGACAGTGCGCCAGCGCCGACACCCACATATGGGCAAACTCCGGGCCGACAATAAACTCCGGCGATTCCGGGCCGTATGGATCAACCTGTACCTGATCGGCAGGCTTATCAACGATAAACGGGGCTGCCCCGCCCTGCACACCACCAAAGTGGAAATCAGGCTTGTAGTAGATCCCCCACATATCGTCGGTGATCAGTGAACCGTCCTCATCGGAGTACAGCGGCGCGTTGCTGTCGACATGGATAACCGGTGGCATCTTACCGTCGTTGGTTACCTGCATTTTCGGGTCTACGCCCAGCGTACCCTCCTGCAACGACCAGTACACCCACATCGGAATGTCGGTGGCGATGGTGCCATCAGCGGGGTTTTTTATATCAACGGTGTTCGGCATATCCAGCATATCCCAGAAGCTTTTCGCCCATGGGCCGGCACCAATCACCACATAATCGGTTGCAATGGTGCCGCGCTTTGTTTCCACCGCCGTGATTGCGCCATCAGTGGCATGTTTAAAGCCGGTCACTTCAACGCCGGACATAATACGCACACCTTCGGCTTCCGCCTTGCTGGCCAGGCCATACATCGCTTTGGTGTTGTTGGCATAACCACCGGGCATCTCATGCAGTACTGAGGTAATGCCCTGCGCCTGCCAGTCGTGGAAAATATCTTTCATATAACGGCTACAGTCCGCTTCGCCTTCAATAAAGCGCGACTCATAACCAATTGCTTGCTGCTGCTGGTAGATGGATGCCACATCTTCGTGCATCGACTCCGGGCTGATCTGCATATAGCCCACCGGATGGTAGCTGTAGGCTTCAGGGTCGCTTTCCCATACTTTCACACTGTGCGCCATCAGCTCACGCATCGCTGGCTGGTAGTAGTTATTGCGGATAACACCACAGGCGATACCGGTGGCACCAGCACTGATACCGGACTTATCAATCACCAGAATATCACTGCCACTGCCTTTACCCTGCGCTTTCAGTTGCAGCGCCAGATGGTAAGCGGTACTCAGGCCATGGATACCAGCACCGACGATGACGTAAGGGGAATGGGTAGGAAAAGCCATATTGTTATCCTTATTCAGACTCACAGAAGGGTTCAGTTGCAGGCCCAATATCTGACAGCCAGGCACAGCCAACAAGCGATAACAGCCACTATTAGTGAGTCTTATAAACGGCAGGGGGGCGGGCTTATATTGGTGGTTGGATCTGCAAAAAATGGCACCAGAACGGTGCGTCAGGTAAGCCTGCAGGTGCAGAAAAGGATGCCCTAAGGCATCCTTTTTTCAGATAGATTCTCGACCAAACTTTTCCGTGGTGCTAGGCTGGCATGCTTGCAAGTTTTTGTTTGCGGCGCTTGCGCACAGCAGCGTAACGCTTAAATCAGGTGCGCAGTTGGCATAACCTAGATTACTATTATGAGCTACTTTGCGTATGCTCTAATTGCAGCAACAATACTCTCTGTATTCCAACGGACGTCATCGATGGAACGGCTGGAAACAGTTCTAGAAATTCTCTCTTGACCTCTGGGAATAACCCCGACAATAGGTATATCATTCTCTAAAGCTTTATCTAACTCCCACTCCATCCAATCACTATGGCTTGCATAAATTCCAGCTAAACCTAATACAATGTTGGATTTTTTTATTTTTTCGGACAACCTTCTCTTAATATAGTAAGCGTTATCAGAATTTATAGGCTCATCTTTACTTACCTCCTCAAACTCAACGTTAAAATATCCGCGATTATTCAGAAGCTCTCTAAGCTTGTAAAGGTCATCCGAGTTTTGCCACGAGTGACTAATGAAAACATTATAAGTTTTTGCCACAGCTATCTCCTTATAAGATTAAATAGTTTAGCCTTACTTTCATTATAAGTTTCTATTTCCCAATCAGCTTCTGAAAGCGATTTAAAAATTCCCTCGAATCTGTTTCCTTTCTCATCATCTTCTAATCCAAAATAGCAGTTAGCCAAGGTTGCGCTTGCCCACTTGTACTCTTGATCTACTTCTTTGCTCAGAGACTCTTCCACATCTGATAGAATACTAATGATTTTTTTTCTGGTTTTTTTTGCAGCAACCGTAAAATATATTTTTTCATCATCGTCTTTCTCTACATCAGCCATGATGTCCAAACACAGAGCATAGTTCTCACCTGTATAATAATCATTCCTAATCTGAAAGCCTTTTTCATAATTCTGAATTGCGCGTTTTAAGCACTCCACATCAGAGTTTAAAATCCACATGCGCTTATATATAGCGCCTGTTAATCCTAGAGTTTCAGGATCATTAGATTCACCATCCAAAGTTAGCTTTTCAATGACTCTTAATGCATCAGCTAGAGCTGTTTCTTCTGATGGTGACTTGGACTTGTATGTAGCTAGTGCCTGCTGTTGTAGGAAGTAATCTTCAGATGGTAGCGAGCGGGCCGCTTTTTCCCAAAGTTTGGCGGCATCAATGAAATTCCCTTCAATCATTTGATCTTTAGCTTTCTCTACAATGGCGAATATATGAGTTTCTCGCTCCGCCAAATCACCAATAATTTTTTTGTATTCAGATTTGGGTAACTCAGGTGGATTTATATCGGCTATAAAGTCATATAGTGGACTATCCACAAAAGAATTTCTCGTTGCTTTATCAATGATTTCAGCAAGCTCAGATTGACAGCGCTGTGCTTCGTCTGTCCCTATGTCCTCGCCGAGATGCTTGTAGTTAAATATCCTGGTATGATCTAAATCAAAAGGAATCTTCCCCTCTTCTTCTTTAATAACAATCGTAGAGAAAGGCTTAACAGCATGTCTAATACCAAGCTCATAAATAGCGTTTGGGTTAAATGTAGAAATATCAGCCACTACCAAATCTGCTTGCATCAGCAAAGCATACATACTTTTATCAATCAGACCTGAATCCTGAATCTCGTCAGCTCTAACACACCGAAAACCAAGAGACTCGACACATGGATGAATGATATTTTTATATGTTTTATCAAGATCCAACGTCTTCCCTGTAGAGTAGTCAGTTTTCTTTCCAAAACCCATAATAACAAAACAAATCTTCTTCGACTTTGCCACTACTTACTCCTTAAGCAATATACCCATTTCTAATAACGCCTATTCTATTAGGTCATGACAAATCTGTGGCACCAGCATGCCAAAATCTGACAACATGTACTGCGTGTATGATTAATTCCGCGCTATTTTTTATTAAGGTTATTAATCATGCTTAGCAGCCCACTGTGTATGCTCACGAGAGAACGCATTTTCTGCGTCCTTTACAAACTCAGAAAATTCATCGTCTGTTTCAGACTCAGCTAGCTTACCTCTAATGATCCCTATTTCATGAGCGGTTAAACCGTAAGCTGTCGATATCTCTTGAAATCGTTTTAATTGAATCCATGTTAAGATACCACCTGCGGCAACAACAAATACATCTGTCGGCCAAAGCCCCCATGACGGATATGCTATTCTCAACAGGACACAAGTGATAGCTAATGACTGCAACAAAACAAGCAAATAGAAAAACCTTTTTCCCTTCCTCTTATTTTCCGATGACTTAAGTGCGTACCACTTTCTTTGCTCATCAATTCTATATTTTAGATAAAAACCCTTTCTTTTATCTAATTCAAAGCTTCTGGTTTCCTCCATGATTTTTGTGATCTGCTCTTCTGAACTGACTTCACCACCTAGCAAATCACCAAGTTGATTATTAGTCTTCAATATATCATTCAGGAGGTTACGAAATATCGAATTAACTTCTTTCCGTTTACCTGCCTCTAAGAAAGGCTCAGTCTTCATCATGTATCGCCAAGTGGCAGTTTTAACCGATTCAGCAACAGCACGACAGCTATACCAGTTTTTTTCAAATTTTTTAGAGGCGATTAAAATTGACATTCCGAGAGCACATAAAAACACAAAGGCATTGAATAACGAATATTCTGTGGTTGGCAGAGGGTTAATTGTCAATCCAGCCCCGAGAATCAACAACAACACATGGATTTTTATTGCTCGCAAATATGAGCTTTGTGCATCAACCGATGCGCTATCTGCAGATTTAAATAAAGCAGGGTATGACTCATTATTCATTGTTTTTTCCTATTTGGTTGCCAACTCTTGCAAATTTTTTTCGCTCCAAGAGTGAACCGTTATTTTATTGTCTTTTAGACACTTAGGAATTGCTCCATTTGTATCACTGAGTCTGATAGCATACACGGTTTTTTTGGCATCTAAAGTCATCTGAACTTCATGTGGAACCCAGTAACTCTTATGAGTTTCTTCACCAACAAAAACTATAGTTCGAGAAGTGCCCTTAATGTTTTTTGTAATCGCTTGTTTTATTACAGCTGGATCTTCCGTATTCCAACGTTTTAGCAAATCTTGTACCTTAAAATTGAGCGCAGGATATCTTGAGTTAACAGCTCGACCTTTAATAGTAAGAACATTTTTTCGATCTTCTTCCTTAAAGCTAAAAAAAACAACACTTGGCATGTTTTATTCCTTTTTAGTTCTTATATTTCCCTGAAGGGCTTAACAGTTTAATACTGAAACCTTTCAAAGCCATAGCTTGCAAGGTAGTCTACCTTGCAAGACAGGAGGACACAAACACTTAAAGAAACAGCCAACGCTACAGAAGTAATATAAATATTCATTCAAAAACAAAGAAGCAAGCTCGGGAAATCATAACTGAAACATCGCCTGACGCTAAACTACCAAAACTACGCCGGGCAATCAGGATTACTGATTATAATTCCGGCCTACCTATGACGTATCGTATCGAGCTTTACCGTAGTGATCGCATTGATTGTTACTGCGCTATTGTAGATGGCACGCTTTGGAAAACATGTATTGGCTGGAGCTGGATACTGGAAGGGTTGCGTTAAGTGAGGATTTACGAGGCTTTTCTAAACACAAAAAAAGGACACCTCCCGGCATCCCTTTCTCAAACTTACCTTTCTAACCGGGCTATTTAACTCAACGCCCCGCTACCAATCACTTCACCACCAAACTCCCCCATGGCATCCAGCAGGCATTCCCACAGGTATTCAGCGGCGGCGCTGTCGCACAGTACTGTGAAGCATGGCAGGCCGTTGATCTGGTGGTTGACGATGACCACATTGATACGGGCGGCTGAGGTCTGGGCGATGCTGCCCAGCGGGAAGGCTTCTTCGCGCAGGTCAACACCACAGACTTTTGCCATGATTGCAGGCAGGTGGGCGCCGGTGAGGGTCAGCCAGGCGTGGCTGTCCTGACAGTACAGCGGGTAGCAGTTGCTGTCGGGCAGCGGTTGCTGGTTCAGGCTGTCGATGCGGGCACCTTCATCTGCCAGGTTGCCCAGTACCCAGAATTCTTTCTGGCTCAGTCGCAGTACCAGTTCACCGCTATCGGCCACGCTGGCCTGGTTGGGCTTTGCCGGTACTGGCAGGCCAGCGGCTTGCAGATGGGCCGCCGCATTCAGGCCACGAAAACCGGTGCGCGGCAGTACAGAAAGATCAAGCAGGCCTGCCTGCATCGCCTGGTTGCGGCCATTTTTCAGATCAGCAGCCTGGGCGGCACCGGCTACCTCGGTAAAGCTGGCAGCGCTCAGCTGACGATAAACGAAGCTGCGCTTGCTGAATGATTCAGGGGTAATTGCACTCATATTGCGAGCTCCTGTAATTAAAGCGCCTGGCGCGCGTTGTCCGGGTCGAAGAACGGCAGATCAACCACCGTCGCCTGTACCATCTGGCCACCATCAACACGGATCGGGAACTGGCTGCCGGCTTCAATCTGGTTGATGCCGACATAGGCCAGACCGATGATGGCGCCCACCGCTGGCGAGAACTCACAGGAGGTCACATTACCGCTGATATTGTCGCCTTCCAGTACCAGATGGCCCTCTTCCGGCTTCTTCGTACCTTCTGGCAGGGTGAAGCCGACCAGCTTACGGGTCTGCGGCTGTGCCATCACAATGTCCACCGAGCGGCGGCCAACAAAGAACGGCTTCTTGCGGCTGATCGCCCACTCCAGCGCCAGTTCGCCCGGATGGCTCATACCGTCAGTGTCCTGGCTGACAATGATATGGCCCTTCTCCAGACGCAGCAGACGCTGGGTCTCGACACCGAATGGACGAATATCAAACTCCTCACCCGCTGCCATCAGTGCATCCCACAGCGCTTCGCCAAAGTGAGCCGGTACGTGGATTTCGTAACCCAGTTCACCGACAAAGCCTACCCGCAACAGACGGGATGGAATGCCTGCAACATGGCCTTCACGGTATGCCAGGTATGGGAAACCTTCCGGGCTGAGGTCGACATCAGTGGCCAGCTTTTCCAGCACCTTGCGGGAATCAGGCCCGGCCAGGTTAACCGCCGCAAAAGCAGAGGTAACATTGGTGATGTCCACATCCAGACGCCACTGAGCGTTCCACTTCATCATCTCGCGGTAGACACGCTCGACACCACTGGTGGTAGCGGTGACGTAAAAATGCTCATCGGCCAGACGACAGGAAACACCGTCATCGATCACCACGCCATGCTCATTGGTCAGCACCGCGTAACGGGTTTTGCCCACCGGCTGCTTGAGAAAGGCAAAGGTGTAGATGCGGTTCATAAACTCGGCCGCATCCGGGCCGCGCAGCTCAATACCGCCCAGGGTGCTGACGTCGATTACACCGACTTTATTACGCACATGTTGCGATTCCGCCTGCATACAGGCATCGCGTTGTTCCGCTTTGCCGTAGAACGCCGGACGCTGCCAGTTACCGGCAGGCATCATTTTTGCCCCCAGTTCATTGTGACGGTGGTGCATGGCGGTGCGGCGGTACGGGTCGAAGATACGACCGGCCACATGGGCCAGTTTCTCTGGTGAGAATGGCGGACGGGCAGTGGTAACCCCGGTTTCTGTTACCGTGCGGTCGGTTGCATTGGCCACCAGTCGCGCCGTTGGCAGTGCCGAATGGCGGCCCTGGGATGGCCCCATACCGACGGTGGAGAAACGTTTTACCAGCTGTACATCGCGGTAACCCAGACGGGTGGCGTTAACGATGTCTTTTGCTTGCAGGTCTTCGTCGAAATCAACAAAGTCCTTGCCTTTCGGGTGGCTGAAGATCGGCCATTCAAAGTTGACCTTACGACCACAGCTGACCGCTGCCGGTGCTGCGCCATCGGCCAGGCCCAGTGTCTGCAATGCTTGCTGTGCAGCACGCTCGCCATCGGCCAGTACCGCCTCCAGGCTGTGAATACCATTGACAGAACCGGCAATACGCAGCTGTGCTGGCAGCTTGCTGAGCGAGAACTCCGCCGCGTCATCATCATATTTAAGCTGACCGCCCGCCTGGCAGAGCAGCTGATACACCGGCATATAACCCGCCGACATACAGAGCAGATCACAGTCAAAGGTTTCGCCTTTGCTGGCCACTTCACCCCGGCCGGTAATGGCGCGTACATCAACAGCGCGCACATGTTTATTGCCTTTGGTCGGCAGCGCTTCATAAACCGTGTGACCGCTCAGTACCTGTACACCACGGCTCAGCACGGCGCTGGCGATCTGTTCTGACTCCGGTGCCGGGCGCATATCGACCACCGCAGCCACCTGTACCCCCTGGTCGAGCAGTTCCAGCGCGGTCAGATAACCATCGTCGTTGCCAGTCAGTACCACGGCACGGTTGCCTGGCTTGACGGCGTAGTGCTTCATCAGACGGCTGGCAGCGCTGGACATCATCACGCCAGGCAGATCGTTGTTGCGGAATACCACATGCTGCTCAAAGGAGCCGGACGCTACGATGCACTCTGTCGCGCGCACCTTGTACATGCGCTTGCCCTGAATAACCGGCAGGTAGTTATCAGCAAACCAGCCGTTGCAGGCGGCACGGGTCAGCACTTCAATGTTTTTGTGCTGCTCAACCCGGCCAACAAGGTCAGCGCGCAGGTTATCTGCCTGGCTGCCTGCCACATCAAAGCGGTTGTAGGTCAGCGAGCCGCCCAGAATCGGCTGTTCTTCCACCAGCAGTACAGAGGCACCGGCATCAGCAGCTTTCAGTGCTGCGCTCAGGCCCGCCGGGCCGGAACCGACCACCACCACATCGTGAAACAGGTACGCCTTGTCGTAGTATTCCGGTTCAAATTCCAGATCCAGCACACCCAGACCGGCTTTTTCACGGATCAGCCCTTCCCACTTGTCCCACACGCCCATCGGCTTGAAGAAACAGCGGTAGTAGAAGCCCACCGGCATAAAGCGTGAGAAGTGGCCCAGAATGGCGTCGCGATCACCGTCCAGCGAACCGTTGTAGTTCTGGCCCTGCACATCAATGCCGTTTTCTGCCAGCTCGCGGTCTGCCAGTACGTTGGGTTCTTTACCCAGTTGAATCAGGGTGTTGGCATCCTGGCCTGCCATGGTCAGCGGGCCACGGGGGCGGTGATATTTAAAGGATCGCGACAGCAGCCAGCGGCCATTACCGGCCAGCGCACTGGCGATGGAATCGCCCTTGAAGCCCTGGTACGGCTTGCCGTCAAAGTTGAAAGCCAGCGGCTGATCACGGTCGATCAGCAGGCCCATCGGTGCATTCAGGCGGGTCATGCGCTTACCTCCTCAGTGGCCGGTTCTGCACTGAACTCGACCCGCTCTTTAAAAATTTCAGACGGATCATAGGTACGGATAATTTCGTCGGTCACGGTGTGGCGCTCGGCAATAAACCAGTAGCCGGACGCCGCATGCAGCCACCACTCGGTGACGATGCCCGCCTGGTTATCGGAATAGAACACGTACTCGGCCCACTCACGATCAGTACAGCTGATCGGGTTCGGCATCTCGCGCACTTCGCCACCGTGGACAAATTCGCTGATATTGCGGGGTCCATTAAGCGGACACGGCATAATTTTCATTTCATCGCTCCTCGCTTAAGGGGTCAGTGGCTGGCCGCTGTCGCGCCCATCTCGTTGACCTGACGGAACACATCAAAGCGGTCCATGGCGAACGGTGCAATCAGCTCTGGCACCTTGCCACCGCTAGCCACCAGCTCGGCCATGGTCTTGCCGCAGATCGGTGTCGACTTGAAGCCCCAGGTGCCCCAGCCTGCATCCAGGTAGTAGTTCTCGACCGGTGACAGCCCCATGATCGGGCTGTAGTCAGACGTCATATCAGTAATACCGGCCCATTGGCGCATCAGCCGCAGGTTGGCCATAAACGGGAACATTTCAATCGCATGTGCCAGCAGGCTCTCTTTCAGTTCCAGCGTAGAGCGGGTGTTGTACAGCGGGTAAGGGTCAGAACCGCCGCCAAATACAATCTCGCCACGGCCGGTCTGCTGAACATAGCAGTGCAATGCCGACGAGCTGACCAGCGGGTCGAGGAACGGTTTCACCGGCTGGGTGACCATCGCCTGCAACGGGTAGGTGGTGATTGGCATACGGAAACCGGCTTTGGCGGCCATCAGTGAGCTGTGCCCGGCGACGGCCTGAATTGCGCAACCACACTGCACGGTGCCACGGTTGGTTTTCACCCCGGTTACCTTGCCGTTTTCGACGATCACGTCGGTGACTTCAGTCAGCTGGTGCAACTCAACACCGCGCTGGGTCGCGCCTTTGGCGTAACCCCAGGCCACGGCATCATGACGGGCGGTTGCGCCGTCCATATGCCACAGACCGGCCAGTACCGGCATATGGGCCGGGTTCATATTCAGCGTGGGTACCAGCTCTTTGATTTCCTGCGGGCCGATCAGCTCGGTGTTACCGCCGAAGTGTTTATTCACTTCAGCGCGCTGACGGAAAGCACGCACGGTGGCGTCGGTATGGGCCAGCGTCAGTTGACCACGCTGGGAATACATGATGTTGAAATCGAACTCGTTGGAGAGTTCTTTAAACATCTTCACTGACTCACTGTAGAACTTTACGCCCTCAGAGGTCAGGTAGTTAGAGCGGATAACCGCGGTATTACGGGCAGTATTACCGCCGCCCAGATAACCTTTTTCCAGCACCGCCACATTGGTGATACCGTGATATTTGGCCAGGTAATAGGCGGTTGCCACGCCATGACCACCGCCGCCGATGATCACTACGTCGTAGCTCGGCTTTAACTCGGTTGGTGCAGGCAGATCGGCATCCCGCTCAAACGGATAGTCGTTTTTCAGACCGTATTTCAGGAGTGAGAAAGGCATAGGCCCTCCGATGTTCAGGATTGCCCGACTGCAACAGCCGGGTTGGATTTATCTGTATCACCTGCTGACAGCTGGCGACGGGCAGCAGTCAAGGTGTTCTTCATCAGACAGGCGATGGTCATCGGCCCGACGCCGCCCGGCACCGGGGTAATGGCACCGGCCAGCGGCTCAACGGCGGCAAAATCGACATCGCCTTTGAGCTTGCGCTTGCCCTCGACCTCAACCGCATTGATGCCCACATCGATCACCGTGGCGCCCGGTTTGATCCAGTCCGCTTTAACCAGCTCGGCACGGCCCACCGCCGCGACCACAATGTCAGCCTGACGGCACAGCGCTTCGATATTGCGGGTGCGGGAATGCACAACAGAGACGGTGCAATTGGCCTGTAGCAGCAGTGCTGCCATCGGCTTACCGACGATATTGGAACGGCCAATCACCACCGCATGTTTACCACTGAGATCGTCATGCACCTGTTGCAGCATGATCATGCTGCCCAGTGGTGTGCAGGGCACCAGGCCCGACTGACCGGACGCCAGCGCCCCGACATTGAGCGGGTGGAAACCGTCCACATCCTTATCCGGGTGGATGGCGGCGATAATCTGGTCTTCATCCAGCTGCGCAGGCAGTGGCAGCTGTACCAGAATGCCGTGTACGTCCGGGTCGTTGTTGAGGTTGTCGATCAGCGCGTTCAGCGTCTGCTGGTCGGTATCGGCATCCAGCCGGTGCTCAATGGAGCGAATACCGGCATTGCCAGCACTGCGCACCTTGTTACGCACATAGACATGGCTGGCCGGGTCATCCCCCACCAGCACCACTGCCAGCGCCGGGGTGACACTGTGCTCGGCCTTGAGCTGCTGAACCTCGGTGGCGACCGTATCCAGCACCTGGGCCGACAGCTGTTTGCCATCTATCAGTCGGGCCATGTCGCTCACCTTATTTGAAGATTACAGTCTTGTTGCCATCCAGGAACACGCGCTGCTCAATGTGCAGTTTCACCGCTTTCGCCAGCGCCTGGGTTTCGGTATCACGGCCTACGGCGACCAGTGCATCTGGTGCATAGCTGTGGTCAACCTGCTGTACCGCCTGCTCGATGATCGGGCCTTCGTCCAGATCACAGGTCACGTAGTGCGCAGTAGCACCGATCAGTTTCACACCGCGCTCGTGTGCCTGGTGGTATGGCTTGGCACCCTTGAAGCCGGGCAGGAAGGAGTGGTGAATATTGATGGCGCGGCCATGCAGCTCTTTACACAGGTTGTCAGACAGAATCTGCATGTAGCGGGCCAGTACCACCAGCTCGGTGCCGGTTTCTTCAACAATGTCCAGCAGTGCCAGTTCCTGCTCGCGCTTGTTCTCTTTGGTGACCGGCAGGTAGATAAAGCGGATACCTTCACGCTCGGCCATCGGACGCAGGTCCAGGTGGTTGGAGACAACCGCAGTCACCTCCATATTCAGCTCGCCTTTGCGCAGACGGTAGAGCAGGTCATCCAGACAGTGGTCGAACTTGCTGACCATAATCAGCACCTTGGTAGGCGTACTGGCCGCTGCCAGCTGCCACTGCATCTCAAACTGATCAGCCACTTGCGGGAACTGTTCTTCCAGGTCGGCCAGCTGGGCATCACCGGATTCCACATGGCACAGCGCGCGCATAAAGAAGCGGCCGGTATCGTGGTCATCAAACTGAGACAGCTCGCTGATGTAGCAGCCACGCTCAGACAGGAAAGTTGTAACTGCCGCAACAATACCGCTGCTCGCTTTACAGGTAGCCTTAAGAACAAACTGATGTGGCTTGGAAGTGTCGTTAGTCATGATGACAGCCCTTTGGTCTCCGTCAGGTGAGTATGTTTTCATATGCAGCGCCAGACATGGCTTCATATATGAAATATTAAGTTCACAGGCGAAAGATCTGGCAGCTATTAAGCGGCTGCGCTCGCCTTAGAAGGGAAAAATATGATGGTTTATTTTATATAGCAAGAAAAAATACAGATTCAGATTGAAATCTGCACCATTCATTTATATAAAGACAAAAAAATTCATATCTGAAGAAAGTGGCCGTATGATGCCGACATTCGGCCCACCGGCCTGGAGAACCCATATGAGTCGCGCAGCACAGCAAAGCCCCACAGCCCCGGAAAAGGATTACACCGTACCGGCACTGGCCCGGGGGTTGAGTATTATCGAGATGTTCAGCCCGCAGCAGCGGGTGCTCAGCACCAATGACTTTGCCGAGCAGCTGGGCGTCACCACCTCTTCGATCTACCGCATTGTGCAGACACTGACCGATATGCAGTATCTGGCCAAGGTGGCGCGCAACACTTATGAACTGGGCCCGGCGGTGGTATCGCGGGGTTACACCTTCCTCGCCAGCCGCGATATGGTGGATGTGGCTGCACCGCACCTGAATCAGCTGCGCGATGCCACTTCGGTTTCCTGCCACCTGGCCATTCGCGATGGCCGCGATACCATTTATATCTACCGTGCGCTGGCATCACAGCGGCTGTCGGTGAATGTACCGATCGGCACCCGTCTGCCCTGTCACGCCAATGCACTGGGCCGCGCGCTGCTCAGTGGTATCAGTGATGAAGCGCTGGGCCAGCTTTACCTGGGTACCCAGCTGGATGGCGTGGCGCAACATAACCCGCAAAACCTGCCAGAACTGCGCCAGCGTATAAAGGAAGAAACCGGCCAGGGCTACACCGTCAGTCAGTCTGACTTCGCCACCGCCATGGCAACCCCCATCTATAACTACGCCAGTGAAGTGGTTGCCGCGATCAATGTATCCGGGCCAGATATTATGTTGCAGGATGAAAATATCCACCGCGAGATCACCTGTCAGCTACTGGATACAGCAGCAGCGATTTCAGCAGAACTGGGGTATCGGGCGGGTTGAGACGGTTACGAGCTATACAGGACGTGTCGAAAAAACGCGAAAATTTCGACATATAAAATTGTTATGTCGATACCATCGACATAAACTGACACATCCACAAGATATGTCGAAATTTTAAGGAAATTTAAACATGAACTGGCATACCGATCAGCCGTACAACCAGCTCCCCCTGTTGCCACCCGATGCTGATCTGCTGGAAACCCGTGCCGTACTGAAAGCCTGTATTGCTGCCCGTGCTGCACTGGCAGAGTTGAAGCAGGCCGGAGAGCTGATTCCAAACCAGAGCATGTTGATCAACCTGCTGCCATTGCTGGAAGCGAAAGACAGTTCTGAGATTGAGAACATTGTCACCACTACAGATCGCCTGTTTCAGTTTGCCCATGAAGATAAAGGTGCAGACCACGCCACCAAGGAAGCCCTTCGTTACAGAACTGCCCTGTACCAAGGGTTTGTGCAGCTTGAACGCAAACCACTTTGCACTGCAACAGCGGTAGAGATTTGCAGCACCCTTAAAAACTGTGAAATGAATGTGCGCAAAGTACCGGGCACCGTGATTGGTAACCAGACAACCGGGGAAATTGTGTACACACCACCCACTGGTGAGGCGGTAATTCGTGACCTGCTAACCAACTGGGAGCGCTTCCTGCATGCAGAGGATGATCTTGACCCACTGATTAAAATGGCCGTCAGCCACTATCAGTTTGAAGCGATTCATCCATTCTATGACGGCAATGGCCGTGCTGGCCGTATTCTGAATGTGCTGTACCTTATCGAGCAGGATTTATTAACCTTGCCGATCCTGTATCTCAGCCGTTTTATTGTGCATAACAAGCAGGACTATTACCGACTGTTAAACCAGGTTACCCGCGAACAGAGTTGGGAAGCCTGGCTACTGTTTATGCTTAAGGGTGTAGAAGAAACAGCGGTATGGACCTGTGAAAAAATTGCAGCCATCAAAGCTCTGATGGAACAAACCACTGACTATATTCGCGCAACACTACCGAAAATATACAGCTATGAGCTGGTTCAGCTGATTTTTGAACAGCCATACTGCCGTATTAACAACTTGGTTGAACAGAATATTGCCAAGCGTCAGACCGCTTCAAACTATCTGAAACAACTGGTTGAATGCGGTGTGCTACAGGAAGTGAGTTCTGGTAAAGAGAAACTGTTTGTTCATCCAAGGCTGATGCAGCTGATGACGCAGGATAGTAATGTGTTTAGTGGGTTTTCTGTGGAGAGGTGATAGTTATCAGTCAAATAACTGCGCCACGGTTTTCATCGGCATAAACATAGACACCAAACTATAGGCAGTTTTTTATCAGTCATCATAAAACTCTGCCCCTCTCCGTAAAAGCCAATGCATCGCGCAGCGCTTTGTTTGGTTTTCGGGCTTGTTCACACGCTTTGGTGAAACGCTCAAACACATCGTCTGCAACGGTGATGCTCTGCAATCACCTGCGCAGAGTCTTCATCCATCAACCGCACTACATATTCTGTCAAACTCTTCATCCCAAGCAGTGCAGACGCTTTCTCTGCCCTGGCTTTAATATCTTCATCAAGCCTGAAATCTAATCGGGTTATAGCCATAGTAAACTCCAACTGTACGGATAGTTTCTGTACAGTTGGAGTTTAGGCAGGACAGGAGTTGTAGACAAGTAAGAGCGCAGTATTCAAGCGAATTTCATAGATTAGTTAGCTATAAAACGGCAACTGATTCTCAGCTGCCTAGTTTAAACTATCCATAACGAGAAACACTATCAGCGTTAATACGCAGATCTGTGAATAAACGGGTAAAACAGAACTATGAATCCCTCGTAATATAAAGCTATAAACACCCTATTTTAACCCTATAATCTAAGGTCTATAATTTAATAGGCTCATAGGAATCTACATCAACTTCTTCATATTGATCAGTTACATAACTCATGAAATCATAATAGCTTTTTACAAAAGTACTCTGCTTTTCTTCAAGACTCTCACATAAATTACCATATTCGTAAAATGAAAGATTGTTTTTTCTAATCATAATCCATCCATTTGGATCTGGAACATCAAAGTTACAGCTCGAACAACCATTAAGGTCATGGCTATGGCCAGATACTACTCCCCAAAGAGAATAATAGCTATCAATAAAATTTGAAAAAAGCCTAAATAACTCCCTGTCCTTTAATGGATATAAATGAGGTCTATCAACAGTTATAGCGTTGAAGATGGTTCCAACCTCAGTCAATCTCGTGTTTACACGATGAGGAAGACTTTCAACAAAAAGTCGAAGCCTAGTAAAAGGAACTCTTTTAAAAAAAAGTTCAAGAAATAATACGTCATTTTTTCTATCTTTTGAAAATCCAAAAGGGCTGTCTACTTTAGCTTCATGATTAGACTTTATTTCGTGGAGCTTTTCAACAGTATAGATTAGTGGGTTTTTATCAACTTCCGTATGATGATTGGCACAGAGTAAAATTAGATTTTCATATGAATTAATGTCACCATTATATTTTACCTCTCCTCTCGCACCTTTGCTTTTTCTCGCTATTATATGGGCCATCTCACCAATATGAACATCATTATGAAAAACACTTTCTTCACAAATACTACACCTCCCACCAGCCTTCCCATAAAGCTTTTTAACCTCTTGGTTTGAAACAGGCACTTTTATCTCCTTAAATTAAATAATACTTGATCATTATCCAGCTACATAGTTATATACCCAAACCCAACCGGGTATGCCGGATAGTGGGTCAGGTCGATTTTAATGGAGTAACCAATCAACTATTACCGGCAGATATAACCATAAGTCGCTACGACAAGGTGCGCCAACACCTTGCCGCAGCTAGCCAAACCAGACTTCACAGGAGTCCAGAATGGATGCTTTTTATTGTATACCAGAGTTAGCCCTGCGCAACACTTTTTCCTTTAATTTCATGCGTTTAGCTAAGCGTCTTTTTGCTGTGTCTTATTGCAGGCAATCTGCTGAGAAGCAACGGCGGTTTCTTCCTTCCCACTGCGTTTTCAAGTCGTTTCCGGTGTTGTTGCTGTTCCGTTTTTACTGATGCTATCGCCTGAATAAAACCGGTTCAGGACAAACCGTCCTGCCGCAATAACACGCAGTTTGCGGGCCGCTTTTGCCGTGGCAGGTAATGATTCCCGCCAGAGGTGGCCTGCTTTTTGGGTATGCGTGTATTAACGCAGTTATACCCGTTCATGGAGAAAACGAGATGTTAATGTTACCGATGGATATTGGTGAAACCACGCTGATTCAAACTCCGCAGGGCGAAATGGGCACACCACACAGGGGTATGCCCATTCTGGCCTGTCTACTGTCCCACCTCAGCCACTTTCAATTCCGCATCTTCCAGCGGTGCTTTGCGCAGCGAACCGGCCCCGGCAAACATCAGCACGGCAATGGCCAGGGCGGCGCTGCCCAGGCTGGCGATGCTGGCCAGTGGTAGCAGCAGTTTACCCAGCAGGCCCATGCCCATGCTGCCCAGTGAGTCGCCGCTGGCGTCCTGGGCGGTCCAGATCGCATTGACGCGGCCCAGGTAGTTGTCCGGGGTGTGGCCCTGTACCAGTGAGTATTCCAGCAGTGAAGTAATAGAAACCAGGTAGCCGAACAGGCTTAGCAGCACCAGCGCTGGAATAAAGTAAGGGTTCAGCCCCAGTGCGATCAGGCAGCAGAATGCGGCCATGGCGGTCATCAGCATTACCCGGCCCGGTTGCAACAGGTCATTGGCCCAGCCGCTGATTACCGCACCCAGGGTTGCGCCCAGAGACACCGCTGAATACATCAGCCCCAGTTCAAATGCGCCACCACCGTAGACGGTTTCAGCCAGCGCTGGAAACAGTACCCGGATGGCGGTGGTCAGGGTGACCAGAGTGCCCAGCAGTACCACGCTGAGGATAACTTTGTGGCCGATAATAAAACGGAAACCGTCCAGCAGCGCCTGTACCGGGTGGGCGTCTTCCACCTGTTCCGGCTTCATGCTGGGCAGGCTTAACAGTGGAATCAGCGTCAGGCCGGTGCCTGCGGCGGCGATGATATAGTTCCAGCCGACATCACTGGCAGCGATAATAACCCCGCCAATGGCCGGTGAGATCACCGTTGCCAGTCGCACGGTGACCATACTGACAGCACGGGCCTGCATCAGGTTTTCCCGGCCGACAATGGCGGGCATACAGGCCAGCAGGGCGGTAACACCCAGGGCGCCAAAGAAGCCGTCCCAGATCGACAGTGCATAGATTGCCCACAGTGAGGGTTCTGGCAGCCAGGCGTTCAGCGCCAGCCCCAGAAAGCCCAGCCCGCAGGTGCTGCGGGCAAACAGGATCAGTTTTTTGCGGTCGTGGCGGTCGGCCAGTACGCCGCCCAGCAGCAGGCCGACAAACAGCGCTGCCCCTTCCAGCCCCAGCGCCAGACCGACACTGAAGGAGTCACCAGTCAGGGCGTACACCTGCATCGGTATCGCCACCGACAGCATACCCAGCCCCAGCAGCGAGATGGTGCGGGCGATAAAAACATTACGAAAATGACGGTTGTCTCTGAGGATGCTCAGGTCAACAAACAGGGATTTTTTACTCATTATTATCCGGTGTTCACAGCATAAAAAGTGGAAGAAAGACAGGGCCGTTATGGCCCCATCTGAGGGTGGTTGTTGAGACTGCGATCAGCCCGCCTGCTCGCTGGTGGCCAGGTCAGCAGGGGTGGATACGCCACTGGCCGGTGCGGATTGCGCCTGGTGTAGCAGTCTGTCCAGTAAGGGGCCCAGTGTTTCCAGTGACTGCGGCGACATGATGTCTTCATGGGCGCAGTGCGCCAGCATATGCAGTTCAATACCGTCAACATGGTGCTGCCAGCTGCGTTCCGGTTCGATGTAGTCGGGCAGTGACTGTTGCGCGGTAAACAGGGTGATCTTGCCGTCAAAGTCCGGGGTGCGGGCCTGAGACAGTAGCCGGACCGCGTCGCGGTAGTTGGCGAAAATCTGATTCAGCAAGGCATCTTTTTCAGGGTTCGCACTGAGATCACCCGGTTGCCCGGTATCTGAGGCTTCTGTGTCCGCCGGCTCACCGGCAAAGGCATCATCCAGCAGTTGAGCCTGTTCCCGTTCGGCACCCAGTGCGGCTTCTGCACCTTGTGGGTCGCTCCAGTCATGCACCTCTGCCGGGTAGGTATCAAGCAAGCCCAGGAAACGCACCTGCTGACCGGCCTTACGCAGGGCGCAGGCCACACCATAGGCTACGGTGCCACCCAGTGAGTAACCCAGCAGATCATAAGGGCCCTGTGGTTGTACCTCGCGGATAATCTCCAGCTGGCGCTGTACCAGTTCTGCCATGTTTTCACTGCTGGCAATTAACCCTTCCGGGCGTGGCGATTGCAGGCCGATAATCGGCTGACCGGCGCTGAGGTAGCGCGACAGCACCGAGTACTGCCAGGCGAAACCGGAACCGGGGTACACACAGAACAGCGGTGTGCCTTCGCCTTCACGCAGCTGAATCACCGGGGCAAAACCGTCGCTGCCAAAGTCGTTCTGCATCCCGTCTTCGTTCAGCACCGCTGCCAGTTTGCTGACGGTAGCCGCCAGCATAATCTGGCCCACACTGACATTGCGTTGCAGTACGGTGCGAATCTCTGCTGACAGGCGCATCGCCAGCAGTGAGTGACCACCCAGGGCAAAGAAATCATCGTCGGCGTAGATTTGCTCAATGCCCAGCAGCTCGGCAAACAGTGTAGCCAGACGGCTTTCCAGCCCTCGGGTAGGTAACGGCCGCTGCTGACCGCTTCCGTTCCTGCTATCACCGTTGCTGCTATCACCGTTGCCGCTGGCCAGTTGCGGTTGAGGCAGGGCGCGGCGGTCCAGTTTGCCGTTGGCACTTAGCGGCAGGGCGCTCAGTTCACCGTAGGCCACCGGCTGCATATGGGCGGGCAGTTGCTCGGCCATGGCGGCGCGAATGCTGGCCTGGTCGGGCGTCTGTTTACCTTCCGGCACCAGAAATGCCACCAGCTGGCGGTTATCCATCTCGCCATCACTGGCCTGTCCCAGCTCCATGGCGTGTACCACCACATTGGCGACCCCTGGCTGGGCCAGTAGTCGGGTTTCAATTTCGCCCAGTTCAACCCGCTGGCCACGAATCTTGATCTGATCATCGGCCCGGCCCAGGTACTCAATCTCACCTTCACCCAGCCAGCGCACCATATCGCCGGTACGGTAGAGACGACCACCATCGTTGCTGTACGGGTCGGCAATAAAGCGGCCAGCGGTCAGGCCGGGGCGGCCCAGGTAGCCCATGGCCAGCTGAATACCACCCAGGTACAGCTCGCCCGTAGCGCCAATGGGTACTTCACGCAGGCAGTGGTCCAGCACCCGTAACTGGGTGTTCCAGACCGGTTTACCAATCGGTACACCCGCGCCGCCACTGCTCAGCTCACCGAAAGCCGGACGGTAGCTGACATCAACAGCGGCTTCGGTCGGGCCATAGAGGTTGTGCAGTTTTGCGCTGAAGCGGCTGGCAAAGGCCCGTGCCTGGGCTTTGGTCAGCGCTTCACCACTACAGAACACCTGACGCAGGGTCGGGCAGACTGCCTGCTCAGCCGGGTAGAGGCTGCGAGCGTTGGCGGTAAAAATCGCCAGCATCGATGGTACAAAGTGCATACAGCTGATGCCGGTGCGCTCAATAATCTCCACCAGTGCCTGCGGGTCTTTATGGGCGTCCGGGGCGGCCATGACCAGCTCGGCACCCACCATATATGACCAGAAGAACTCCCATACCGAAACATCAAAACTGCATGGTGTTTTCTGCAATACCCTGTCCTGATTGTTCATCGGGTACTCAGCCTGCATCCATTCAATGCGGTTCACAATCGCCCGGTGCGACACCATGGTGCCCTTGGGTCGTCCGGTGGTGCCAGAGGTAAAGATCACATAAGCGGGGTGATCGCCGCTCAGTGCGGGCAGCGTTGGTGGTTCGGCCAGAGGTTCCAGCAGTTGATCAAACAGCAGCAGCTCTGGTGCGTTGGTCATGCTGCTGAAGCGTTCCGCCTCGTCGCTGAGGGTAATCAGCAATGGCGGCGCGGCATCTTCCAGCATGCAGGCCAGCCGGTCATCCGGGTAGCTGGTGTCCAGCGGCAGGTATGCGCCGCCCGCTTCAATAATTGACAGCAGTGCCAGGCTCAGCTGTACCGAGCGCGGCAGGGCCACCGCGACAATGCTGCCGGGTTTTACACCGCCTGCGATCAGCCGGGCAGCCATGGCATTGACCTGACCGCGCACCTGGCGGTAGCTCAGCTGGTGCTGATCATCACGCAGGGCCGGTGCATCCGGGCTGCGGGCTGCCTGGGCCTGTAGCGCATCGCGCAGGGTTTCAGCCACCACCGGGTGGGCGGTGGCATTGATGGCATCCAGCTGTTGCTGTTCCGGTTCACTTAGCAGCGGGTACTGTGCCAGTGGCAGTTCCGGGCGGGTCAGGGCGGTACGCAGAATACGCTCCACCCGCTGTGCGACCCACTGCGGGTTAAGGCTGTGACTGAAGGGAAGGCGGCTTTCCACCAGCAGCGTCAGCTGCTCACCGGGCAGTGCCAGCAATGCCAGCGGATAGTGGCTGTAACCCCGGTTATGAATGTCGCATACCTGTAGTGGCTGGCCGTCACTGCCGGTCAGGCTCTGGTTCAGATAGCTGTTATCCGGGTAGTTCTCCACCACCAGCAGAGTATCAAACAGGGTGCCGGTGCCCGCCAGCTGCTGAATATCAGCCAGCCCGAGGCTGTCGTGCTCCTGCTGTTCTATATGACGCTGCTGCATCTCTGGCAGCAGGCTCCAGAAGTCCTGGCGGTTATCCAGTTGCACCCGTACCGGCAGGGTATTCAGGAACAGCCCCACCTGTGACTCAATACCGCTGATGGCGGCGCTACGGCCAGAGACCGGGCTGCCAAACACCAGGTCATCACGGCCAGTCATGCCGCTGAGCACCAGCGCCCAGACCGCCTGCATCATTACATTAAGGGTACAGCCCCGTTCGCGCAGCGCGCTATTGAGTTGCTGTTGCAGTTCGGCATCCAGTGTCAGAGCGTACTCGGTTACCTCAGCTGGTATATCGGTGGTCTTATCGCGGTCTGTTTCTTCAGACGGCTCTTCATCGGCAAACAGCAGTGTGGGCTGTGCGCCTGCCATCTGTTGCTGCCATAGTTGCTGGGCAGCGTTGCGATCACGCAGGCTGAGTTGCTGCATCAGGTCGCTGTAGCTGACATCCAGTGGTGGTAGCTGTTTGTCGCTGGCCAGTGCCTGCATCAGATCACCCAGCAGCAAGGGCGTTGACCAGCCGTCTACCACCAGGTGGTGTACCATCAGCAGCAGCTGCCAGCGCTGGGGCGCCAGCTCGATCAGCGCAGCGTTAATCATACCGCTCTGGCGGGTAACCACACCGGGTTGTTGCAGCAGTTGCTGTTCCAGCACCTGGCGGGTGTTTTCGTCAGCTTCTTTCCCGTTATCCCCGGACATCCCGCTATCTCTGGACAGGCGATGCAGCTGTAACGGCCAGCTCAGCGTATGTACGCTGCTGTCTGGTACCATCAGCAGGGGTTGATCGGCGCTGTCCAGGTCAAAAAATCCAGCCAGTTGCGGGTAGCGTTGCAGTACCCGGTTCAGTGCCTGTTGCAGTTGTTGCGGTGCCAGTGCGCCATGGAACTCCAGCCGGGTAAAGGTGTTGTAGCTGGCGCTGTTTTCATCCAGCAGGGTCTGGAACAGCATACCCTGTTGCAGTGGCAGCAGCGGTGCAGGCTGGTAACCGCTGCCATGGCGGGCGCGCAGCATTGCCTGTTGTTGTGCGGGTAACTGCCACGGTGGCTGGGCTGTTTGTTGCAGGTGCTGTACTGTCTGTTGCAGATGCAGTACCTGCATGGTGCTGGCGATCAGGCGCGGTGTGCGCTGGGCGAATACTTCGCTGGGGCGCAGGCTGTAGCCCTGCTCGCGCAGGCGGGTACAGAGCATGATGGCGCTGATACTGTCGCCGCCCAGGCTGAAGAAATCATCTTCAACCCCCAGCTGTTCCAGTTGCAGTACCGCCGCCATGGCGCTGCACACCTGGCGCTCTTCAGCGCTGGCAGGCTGGCTGCTGGACACCTGTACGCTGGGTTCAGGCAGGGCGCGGCGGTCAACTTTGCCGCTGACATTACGCGGGAAGCTGTCCAGCAACATCAGCACCGCTGGCACCATATAATCCGGCAGGGTTTCGCGCAGCTGACGCATCAGTGCCTGGTTACGGCTGGGGGCTTCGGCAGTCACCAGGTCTGGCAGTACCACATAGCCCACCAGCCGGTGACTGTTGTTGACCGGCTGCGCCACTACCACTGCGCTTTCTACGCCGGGCAGCAGCGAAAGGGCGTTTTCCACTTCGCCCAGCTCGACCCGATAACCACGGATTTTTACCTGATCATCCCCCCGGCCCAGGAATTCCAGCTGGCCGTCCAGCGTCCAGCGCACCAGGTCGCCACTGCGGTACATGCGCTGGCCTGGCTGCTGGCTGAACGGGTTGGCAACAAAGCGGCTGGCACTGAGGCCACCACGGGCCAGGTAGCCTTCGGCGAGGCCATCACCGGCAATATACAGCTCTCCCGCTACGCCGATGGGCACCGGCTGTAATTGTGCATCCAGTACATGGGCGCAGGTGTTGCCAATCGGGCGACCCACCAGTGGCTGTTCATGCGCTGGCGGCGCGGCGCGCAGGGTGTCGACGGTATATTCGGTGGGGCCATACAGGTTGTGGGATTGCAGTTCCGGGTAGCTGCGCAGCTGTTGCCAGAGCGCCGCCGGAGCCGCTTCACCGCCAATCAGCAACAGCGTTGGCTGGTGGCTGCCCTCGGCCATCAGGCCGTTGCTGAACATCTGCGACAGCAGCGACGGTGGCAGGTCCATGGCGTCGATTTTCAGTTCATCCACCGCCTGTACCAGCGCCCAGGCATCGCGGCGCATCTCTTCGTCGAACACGTACAACTCCTGGCCTTGCAGTAACCAGAAGATCTGCAACCAGGAGGAGTCAAACGAGAATGAGTGGGTGTGAGCAGCACGCAGCGGTCGTTCTGGCCAGCGTCGCTGTTGCTCGGCCAGCGCCGGGCCATAGAAACTGTGGTTATGGGAGCTGATCAGGTTGGCCAGCGCGCCATGGCTGTTCATCACCCCTTTCGGGCGGCCGGTGCTGCCGGAGGTAAAAATGATATAGGCGACACTGTCGGCCAGCAGCGCAGCGTTGCGTTCATGGTTGCCGACCGGCCCGCTGGCCAGCGGTTGTAACTGTGCGGTCAGTGCGCTGTCGTTGAGATCAATGCGCGGAATGTTATCCGGCACCGCCACCTCAACGCCCTGTTCACTCAGCAGCCACAGCGGGCGGACATCTTCGCACATCATCGCCATACGGTCGGCCGGGTAGTCAAGATCCAGTGGCAGGAAAGCTGCGCCGCTGTTCAGTACCGCCAGCATCGCCACCACCGAGCGGGTAGAACGTGGCATCGCAACCGCAACCGCATTACCGGGGCCTGCGCCACGGGCGATCAGCAGACGGGTCAGCTGGTTAACCTGACAGGCCAGTTCGGCAAAGTTAACTTCGGTTTCTGCGCATAATAGTGCCCGTTGCTGCGGTTTTACCGACGCCTGGTATTGCAGCAGATCAACAATGCAGTTGAATGGCTGTGCGTCTGGCAGTGTGAACACACGATGGCGATCAAATACCCGGCCCTGTGACCACTGCCTGATGTCGGCCTGTTCTTCAGCGTCCATCAGCTCCAGTTGCGCCAGCGGTGTGGCCGGATTGGCCAGCCAGCTGTTCAGCATCTGTTGCAGGCGACGCTGGTGCAGCGCCAGTTCCTGGCGGCTGTAACGTTCGGCATCGGCGCGTAATTCAATGCTGATCTGCTCATCCTGAATCACCAGCCCGAATTCGAAATCATCAATCGGGCCAGTGGCCAGATGGTGGGTCTGGCCGCTATGACCAGCAAAGTCGAGCTGATAATCAAACAGTTTGTAGTTGATTACCGCACCATACAGGCCTTCACCTGAGCCCAGTCGCTGGCTGTTACGCAGAATCTGTTCCGCCGGGTAACGCTGGTGGCGGCGCACTTTACGCAGTTCACTGCGCAGCAGAGCCGCCAGTTGTGGCCAGTCCAGTTGCGGGTTCAGCTCAACGGCCACCGGCAGTACATTGACCACCGGTGCCACCGAGTTGATTGCCACCGAGCCCATACGACCCATAAAGGGTACACCCACGGCCTGGTGGTACTGGCCGGTCATCCGCGCCAGATACCCCAGCATCAATGCCATCAGCAGATCCGGTGCTGCCATTTTGCTGTCTGCGGGCAGTGCCTGCTGTAGCTGGTTAAGTGTACTGGAGGGTAAGGCCCACTGTTGCTGACGCAGTTTTGCCGTGGCCAGCCCCTGTTGCGGGCCATGACGGGACAGGGAGCTGGGGGCGGGCAATGTGCTGGCATACTGCTGCCAGAATGCTGCGGCTTTTTCACCGCTGCTGGATTGTGCCCACTGTTGCTGTTCATCCAGCACCGCTTCAACGCTGATAAAGGGGGTATCGCCTGTGCTACTGTCTGTTGCAAGGGCGTTGTAGATTGCGGCAATACGGCGGGTCAGCGCGGCAAAGCTGAAGCCGTCCAGCATGATGTGGTGATAACGCTGATACCACAGCAGCCGTGCTTCCCCCTCGCCATTGTGTACCCGGTATAACTGGTGCAGATAGCCGGGTTCAGCATTGCTCAGATCCAGCGCGGCCTGACAGTCCTGCCACATCTGCTGCCACGCCAGCGCCATACCATCATCCCGCTGTCGCCAGTCGTGGCAGCGGGGCTGCGGAATCTGGCCCAGCGTCAGGCGTTGCAGTTGCTGTACGCCACCCTGTTCTGAAGCGCTGTAGCGGGCGGTGACGGTATCGGCTTCGGTTATGCCCTGTCGAATCGCCTGACGCAGCAAGCCGGTATCCAGTGTATCTGGCAGCTCTACACAATGGGCGATGGTGTACACATCTTTGCTGTCACAAAGCTGGTCGGCCAGCCAGATACCCTGCTGGCCGGGCAACAGGGGCAGTGTCCGTACTGATGTCATAAACGGGCTCCTCAGTGTGTAGTGGCCGGATGGGCCGGGCCTGCTGTCGCGTCAGCAAAGGGGTTGATGGAGGTCCAGTGCTGTTCGATATGGTCAAGACAGGCCTGATGGCTGTCGGGGCCGAAATTTTTCTGCCAGCCGCCTGGAATCGGTGCAAACGTTGGCCACAGGCTGTAATGGCCCTGACTGTTCAGTAACACCAGAAAACGCTGCTGGTCATCATCAAAAGGGTTGAGGTAGCTGTCATGGGTTTGATTGCTCATGGCGTTCTCGCTTGAAATCAGAGTGAGTCGGTTTTTCTGGTGGGGTTCTGGTGTGTTGCCGGGGTGTTGGCAGTCGGCTGGTTTGCCTCACCCAGCAGTGCCTGCAGGCCGTGCAGCAGGCGGTGGCGCCAGCACAGCCAGTCATGGCCGCCGGGCACCTGTTGACAGGTACTGTGAAAACCGGCGTCTTGTAGCGCCCGGTGCAGGGCCTCGCTGACGCCGATCATATCGGGCTCGTGTTCACCCACTTCCAGCCGCAAGCGCTGCTGGTGTTCAGCCGGACAGTGGTTGCGATGTAGCAGCTGCTGCACCAGCCAGCCACCATCACCGGTTTCGGCTGGGTCAGGCCACCAGAATGAACCGGACTGGCTGAACGCCAGCCCGAACTGGTCAGGCCGGAACAGACAGGCATAGACGGCCGCCAGGCCGCCAAAGCTTTGTCCGACAATCAGCCGCTGTTGTGGTGCTGCGCTGATCAGCCCCTGTTGTTGCAGCGGGTGCAGTTGCTGCTCAATCAGCTGTTGCAGAAAGTCACCATTGCAGGCCATATCTTTGCTGCGCTGCTGGCCGGACACTGCGTCAACAAACAGATAGTGCGCCGGAGGTAGCTGGCCGTTGCGGGTCATCTCGGCCAGGGCCGCAAACAGCGGCATGGAGCAGGCCCAGTAATGGCCATCCAGCAGTAACACCAGTGGGCGGGCAGATGATGCGCTGTTATCCACTGTTGCCGCCTGCTGTGTGCTGTTGGCTGGTGCAGCGGCAGGGGCAGGACGATAGTGCCAGAGCCGGTATTCCGGGCTGTCCGGCTCGGGCTGCCAGCGCCGGGGTTCAATATGAATTGTGGTATGCGGGGCTGACAGGCTCAGAGAGTCGGCCGCCAGCCCGGCGGGCAGAATGGCTGACAGTGGTACACCGCTGCCATTGTCATAACCGGGCACTGGGTTAAGCGGGTCAGCACAGGCCTGTTGCGGCATCAGGTTGATCCACCAGCGCCGCCGTTCGGCTGGGCCATCAGGTGCGGGCAGGGCGTTACGGGACACCGGCAACAGCAGATAACTGCCGAGCCAGTGTTCCGCCACGACGGTTTGCCAGCACCAGATGTCACTGTCAGCAAGACGTTCAAAGCCGGTCAGTTGACGGGTCAGGTGCGGGGTGTGGGAGTACATATCAATATACAACGCCCAGGTTTCGGACTGTGCCGCGTTACCTTGCGGGTCACGCCAGAGGAAGGTCAGTTGTTGCTGCCCGTCCGCCAGTGGCGTGCGCAGCGGTGTGCCCAGCCGGGCGACCTGTTGCCACCATGCTGACTGGCCCCGTTGTGGGCTGTGCAGCAGGGCTGACAGTGCCTGACGGCTGATCAGCTGCGGGTGATGCAGCGGCGCATTCATACAGGCACCTTTCATACAAGCACCTTTCATACGAGCATCTTTCATATAAACAGCTCCGGCTGTTTCTGCACCGGCTGCACAATTGTCCAGACTGAATCAGCTTCACCCTGGCGGGCGCGTCGCCAGCTCAGTCGTGCCGCCTGTGCTGTCAGCAGTCCCAGCACCAGCGCGGTCAGATCAACAGCAACGGTGGCCAGACTGAAGTGGGCCCACAGCGGTGAGTCCGGTATCCAGCCCAGCAGACTGGACACTGGAATGGCCAGCATTGCCAGGGCGCAGGCGCTCAGCAGTTCCGGCGCTGCACGGGCGGCACCGCGCCAGAAACTCCAGACCAGTGCAGTGCAGAACAGCAGGTAATACAGGCTGACATAGCTGCCGTTGATGTCGTCGGCAAAGCTGGCTATGGCTCGTGCGCCCAGCAGCACCAGACTGGTGGCCAGCACCGAGCCCAGACAGACGCCGACAGTTGCACTGGCCATCAGCCGTACCTGTAATGGCTGCTTCTGATAACCGCCATTGCGACGTAGCCGTTTACGGCGGGCTTCCAGCCAGAGCAGGTTGCCGGAGTAGAACAGGAAGGCTCCGCTCAGGCCCAGCAGGAAGTAGAGCCAGCGCACCGGTGTACCGCCATAGCTGCCAAAATGCAGGGCAAAGAAGCTCATCACTGCGGTTCCCCAGCCATTGGCGGTATCGGGGATGGTGTCGGTCATCATCAGCCGACCGCTGTACGGGTCCAGCCCCAGGTAACCACCCAGTGGGCCGCGCACCACCTGAGCCGGGTTGATCACTTCGGCCCGTACCATTGGCGCGGGGGTATCCAGCCGCATAAAGGTCAGTTCCCGCACCTGATAGCCGGGGGCGGCGTGTTCGATCCGGGCCAGTAATTCAGTCACCGGTAACATCTGCGAGACCTGACGTACCTGTTGCTGGCCACTGTCCGGCCAGCTGAACATTGGCTGCTGGCCATAGACGGTATCTTTCAGGGTGCCGTAAAACTGATCATGGAAGGCGAACACCACCACCGTCAGGCTGATCACCAGATGAAACGGCAGTGAGGTAATGCCCACCAGGTTATGGGCGTCACGCCAGAACACTTTGGCGCTGGTGTCCGGGCGCAGTGCAAACAGATTACGCAGCAGGGTGGGCAACAGAATAATCAGCCCGGAAACCAGCGCCAGAAAGTAGAGCAGCGCCGCCACACCCAGCAGGTAGACGCCGAAAAATTCATGGTCCAGTACGCCAGGAACGCCACCAGTACGGTGCAACTGGTCGATCAGCTCACCCAGCCGGGACGGGGTGATCTGTTCCGCGATCAGTTCGCCACTGGCGTCAAGGCTGGCATGCCAGCGACTGCCAGACAGCAGATCAGCACCATGATCCTGTTCCTGCCAGACCACCGGTGCACTGATGTTTTCTGCCTGCTCCAGATAGAGGGTAAAGCCTTCCAGCGCTTCCGGGTGCTGGCCCACCAGTTGATAGATCAGCTGGTCACGCTGGTCGGGGGCGATAAAAGGCAGCTGTTTTTCCGGTGGGCTGGCCCAGCGGTCCAGCGGTTGTTCGAACATGGTCAGGGCACCGGCATAGAAGCCGATAAACAGCAGCATACCGGCGGTGATACCCGTCCATGTATGCAGGCTGTGGTAGATGCTCAGCATATCCTTAGGCAGTTTCATCCGGCCATACCTCGAATAATGGTCAGTATCTGCCAGACCACCAGATTAGCGATCAGCAGCCATTTCAGCGCCTGTTTTCCGGTCGGGATCAGATAGACCAGGCTGAACAGCAGCAACCACAGCGGCGTGATCAGCCACATATTGAATTGCACCTTGCCCACGGCGCTGATGCCGCCCGGCCCGGCCCAGGCGAATACACCCACCAGCGCCACCGACAGCAGATAACCGCCCACCAGCCCGACAAGGCTTTTCTGCCACCAGTCTGGCTGCAAGCCCAGTGGGGCGGGTTCTGGCCGTGAAGTACCGGCGCTGCGGCCACGGGGGGCTGGTCGGTAGCTGGGCAGGGCAGGCAACAGGCTGAGCAATGGCAGTAAGCCCCACACCGTCATCAGGGTGATCAGGCAGACAAAAACCAGTGTCAGACTGCTGAATACCGCAGCACCGGCCAGCAGCCCGGCCACCAGGCTGAACAGACCGCCTGCCAGCGTCTGCTGACGGGATAACGGGACGGGCCTGAACCGCTGCTGCGGATGGCCAAGATAGAAGACCAGTGCCGCCACACTGATCAGTACAATGGATAGCAGCGCCATGGTCAGTGGCTCTCCTTTGTGTAAGGTTGCGAGGGTGCGAACAGTCGGCGCAGGGCGCGGCTCAGGCGCACCACGACCAGGTAGCACAGTGGCACCAGGAAGATCACGAACAGGGTGGCTGAGATCACGCCACCCAGCACACTGGTGCCGATGGCGTTCTGGCTGGCAGCACCGGGGGCGGTGGTCAGCACCAGCGGGATGACACCGGCACCGAACGCCAGTGAAGTCATGATGATTGGCCGCAGACGCTGACGGGCGGCGCTGATGACCGCGTCCAGCAGTGGCTGGCCCTGGCGTACCCCGGCCTCAGCAAATTCAACAATCAGAATGGCGTTCTTGGCCGACAGGCCGATGGTGGTCAGTACCCCCACCTGGAAGAAAATATCCTGTGGCATCAGCAGCCAGTTGGCGCTGGCGACAGCACCGAGCAGCCCCACCGGAATCACCATCAGCACCGCCAGCGGGATCGACCAGCTTTCATAGAGTGCCGCCAGACAGAGGAAGATAAACAGAACCGATACTGCATAGAGCATCGGTGCCTGGCCGCTGGACAGTTTTTCCTGCCAGGACAGTCCACTCCATTCAAAGTGGGTGGAGCCCTGTGCCAGTGCCTGCTGTTCCACCTGGGTGATTACATCACCGGAGCTGATGCCTTGGGCACCCGCACCGCTGATCTGTACTGCTGGCAGACCGTTAAAGCGGGTCAGCTGGGCGGGGGCGGCATCCCAGCGGGTGGCGCTGAATGCCGAGAACGGTGTCATTTCGCCATTGCTGCCACGTACCGCCCAGTGTTGCAGGTCTTCCGGGGCGGAGCGCCATGGTGCATCGGCCTGCACAATCACCTTGCGCACCCAGCCCTGATGCACATAGTCATTCACATAACGGCTGCCCCAGGCCTGACCGAGGGTGTCGTTAATGTCTTCCAGGTCCAGCCCCAGCGCCAGCGCTTTGCGCTGGTCAATATCCACCCTTAACTGTGGGGTCAGTTCTGCCCCTTCGCCGTCGGCATAGAGAATTTCGGGGGCCGCGTCGAGGCTGTTCACCAGCTGGCGTGCCTGCTGGTTAAGGTGATCCAGCCCGCGTCCCTGGGCTTCCTGTAACCAGAATTCAAAGCCGCTGGTATCACCCAGGCCATCAATGGGCGGTGGCACCATGGCAAACACCCGTGCATCACGCAGGTTGCTTAATGCCTGGGTAGCGCGGCGAGCGACCGCCTGGGCACGGTGTTCAGGTGCGGTACGTTCGGCCCAGTCTTTGAGGTTAACAAAGGCGATACCGGCGTTCTGGCCGGTGCCGCTGAAGCTGAAACCGGACACGGTGTAGATGGCGGAGAAGGTGTCGGTTTCCTGCTCCATAAAATAGCGTTCAATGGTGTCGACCACGTCGGCGGTGCGATTGTAGGTAGCACCGTCGGGCAGGGCGTAGCGGACAAAAATGGTGCCCTGGTCTTCACCGGGGATAAACGCCGTTGGCAGGCGCTGATAGCCCCAGACCACCCCGCCTACCAGCAGCGCGTAGATCAGCAGAAAACGCAGTGGACGGCGCAGCATATAGCCCAGACTGTGTTGATAGCCGCGAGGCAGCAGCGACATCAGGCGGCTGACCCGTCCGGTGTGATGATGGCCGGTTGTATCAGCGGACACTTGATCGGGTTTGCGATGCGGGCGCAACAGGGTGGCACAGAGTGCCGGGGTCAGCGTCAGTGCTACCAGTACTGACAGCACCATGGCAGATACCAGCGTGATGGAGAACTGGCGGTAGATCACCCCCACCGAACCGGCAAAAAAGGCCATCGGCAGAAATACTGCGGCCAGCACCAGGGTGATACCGATCAGTGCGCTGGTGATCTCCTGCATCGACTGGGCGGTGGCTGTGCGGGCATCCAGCCCCTGTTCTGCCATGATCCGTTCGACGTTCTCGACTACCACAATGGCATCGTCCACCAGCAGACCGATTGCCAGCACCATACCGAACAGCGTCAGGGTGTTGATGGAGTACCCCAGTGCCGCCAGAATGCCGAACGTCCCCAGCAGTACCACCGGTACGGTAATCGCCGGAATCAGGGTGGTACGCCAGTTGCGCAGAAACAGAAACATCACCACTACCACCAGTACGGTGGCTTCCAGCAGTGTCTGTACAACATCGCGGATCGCCCGTTTGACGAAACGGGAAGCATCTTCCGGGTAGATCACCCTGATGCCATCGGGGAAGCCCCGCGACAGTTGTTCAACCCGCTCCTTAACTGCGGCGACGGTGGCCAGTGCATTGGCACCCGGAGCCAGCATAATGGCCATACCGGAGGCTGGTTTACCGTTCAGCCGTGAGGTGCTGGCGTAGTTCTCACTGCCAATCGCGACACGGGCAACATCGGCCAGTGTAACGATGGCACCGTTGACACCGGTTTTCAGCACAATGTCACGGAACTGCTGTGGTGTTTGCAGCCGGGACAGCGCGGTAACGCTGATATTAAGCTGCTGGGCATCCCCGCTGGGACGGGCTCCCAGTTCGCCTACCGGCACCTCGTTGTTCTGTGCTTCTATGGCGTCAATTACATCGGACGGCATCAGGCCAAAACTGTTGAGCCGGTGCGGGTCAAGCCAGATACGCATCGCATAGGGCGCACCAAAGTTACGCACCGCGCCCACACCCGGCACCCGGCTCAGCGCATCCACCATACTGGTAGAGAGCCAATCGGCAATATCGCGGTCACTCTGGCGGCCGCTTTCGTCATAAAACACCGCCACCATCAGAAAGCTGTTCTGCATGGTGGTAACGCTGACGCCGCTCTGTTGTACCGGCTGTGGCAGGCGGTAGCTGACCTGGTTGATCAGGTTCTGCACCTGCACCTGGGCGGCGCTGGCATCGACACCGTGTTCAAAGGTCAGCATCACTTCGGCGTCACCGGTAGCGTTGCTGGTGGAGCTGAAATAGAGCAGTCGGTCCAGCCCTTTCAGTTCCTGCTCCAGAATCTGGGTGACGCTGTTTTCCACCACCTGGGCGGAAGCACCAGGATAACTGGTGGCGACCCGTACCAGCGGCGGCGCGATATCCGGGTATTGTGAAACTGGCAGGCTGCGTAGCGCCATCAGGCCGGCCAGCATGACGCTGATTGCCACGACCCAGGCAAAGACCGGACGGGCGATAAAGTAACGGGACAGGGACATCGGTTACTCCTGTGCCAGCTGGGTCGAGGACGGCGTGTCAGGTGAAAGCTCGTCAGGTGAAAGCTCGCCAGGTGAGAGCTCGCCAGATGAAGAGACGCTGACCGCCCAGCGTACCGGATTGACCTGCTCATCCGGGCTGATCTTGTGACTGCCTTCCACTACTACCCGATCACCGTGTTGCAGGCCGTCGCGCACAATCCACCAGGCACCGTCGGTTTCCAGCAGTTGCAGCGGCTGACGCTGTACTCTGTTTTCTGCGTTCAGTTTCCAGCTCCAGGGCTGGCTACCGTCGGCCTCTGGCCCGGAAACACCAAAGTGCACCGCCTGCTGCGGCACCCGGACAACACCAGCGGCAACGCCCCGGACAACGTCAGCACGTACATACATGCCAGGCAGCAGCAGGCCGTCCGGGTTGGGGAATTGGGCCCGCAGGGTGACCACGCCAGTGCGAGGGTCGACATCCAGCCCGGTAAAGCGCAGCTTGCCGCTATGGGGGTAGGTTTTGCCATCTTCCAGGGTCAGGCTGACATCATCCGGGCCCTGTTGCAGGGTGCCTGCCACCAGCTGGCGACGGTACTGCAATAACTGTTTACTGGACTGCACAATATCGACATACACCGGGTCAAACTGCTGAATCGTGGCCAGCGCTTTGTTCTGGTCAGCGGAGACCAGTGCCCCTTCACTGACTGCTGAGCGGCCAATGCGTCCGGCGATGGGGGCGCGCACACGGGTACGTTTGAGGGTCAGTTCCGCAGCGTCAACTTCAGCCTTGCGGGTGGCAACATCGGCCAGCCCCTGCTGGTAGTCTGCCTGGGCCTGATCATGGTCGATCTGTTTGACACTGCGGCTTTTCAGCAGCCGCTGGTAGCGTTCTGCCACGGACTTGAGGTGTACCAGGCTGGCACGGGCCGATGCCAGCTGGGCACGGGCACGGGCCAGATCTACCCGGTAGCTGTCATCGTTGATCTGATAGAGCAGATCCCCGGCCTGGACATCGGCACCCTCTTCAAAAAAGCGCCGCTCGATAATACCGCTGACCTGTGGTCGCACTTCCGCTGCCCGTAGCGCTGCTACACGCCCGGCCAGCTGCTGCTGGCGGGTGTGATTCAGGCTGGCCAGCTCAATAACGGCTACCTCGGTGGCGGCGTCATCTGCCGCCTGCGCTGGTATTGAGCATACCAGTAGCAGTGTGCTGAATAGCAGTGTTCTGAATAGCAGTGTGTTGAAGAAGACGCTGAATAGCGCACTGATGCGTGTACTGGCCCGTTGCCAGCAGACCGGGGATAGGGTTCTGTTCATCGCTCCTCCAGATCAGGCGGTGAGGGTGGCACCGCCGTCCACCACGATGTCCTGCATGGTGATATGGCTGGCCAGTTCCGACGCCAGGAACAGCACCGTGTTGGCCACCTCCTGTGGCTGGCCGATTTTGCCCAGGGGAATGCCCAGCTTGTAGTCGTCCGGGTAGCCGTTGATGGTGGCCATTACCGCTTCATCACTGCCCAGCATATTGCGCAGCATCGGTGTATCGGTGGAGCCTGGCGACACCATATTGCAGCGTACGCCATAGCTGGCCAGTTCCAGCGCAGTGCAGTGGCTGAGGCTGGCCAGTGCGGCTTTGGATGCACAATAGGCCGCCATATTCAGCCGTGGCACATGGCCAGCATTTGAGCCAACATTGACGATGGCACCGCGACGGCGGGCTTTGAAATGGGGCATCAGTGCCTGTAGCAGATAAAACACACCATTGACGTTAACGTTCATGCAGGTGTGCCAGTCCGCCAGCTCAATGTCTGCCACGGTACCCATTCGCAGCACACCGGCGGCATTAACCAGTACATCCGGGCCACACTGACGCTGTAGCAGTTGAGCGGTGATCGCCTGTACCTGTTCCTGGCGGCTGACATCCAGCTGTACCAGCTCAAAGTGCTGCTCGCCTTCGCTATGGGTCTGGCAGTCCAGCCCGATCACCTGAGCGCCCAGCGCGGCAAAACTTTCAGCAACCCGGTAGCCGATCCCCTGGGCGGCACCGGTTACCCAGACACATTTGCCGTTAAAAGAGGCGTCGATTGGTGATTGGCTCATGCCTGTGGTTCCTCTGTTGCAGAGGTTGGCTTCAGCAGCGCCCACCAGCCAGTAACGGTCGGTTTTGCTGCCAGCTGTTCAAAGCTGACGTCGATACCCTGCTGTTTCCAGCGGTTGATCAGCTCCATCACCTGCACCGAGTCCAAGCCAAAGTCGATCAGGTTATCGTCATCTTCAAACGGCCCTTCCTCGTTGTCGATCAGCTCAGCAATCTGCTGACGCAGAGTCGCCAGGGTTAATGTCGGTGCCGCCGCAGAGTTGTGCAGTAGCTGATCGCTGCTGATAACGGCACCACAACGGCCCGCTACGTAGTCCAGTGCCATCTGGTGTTCTTCTGCGGAGAAATCACCCAGGGCGTCGGCCACCATGAACGGCTGAATATCTCGCATAAAAGCGTCCAGTGCGGTGGTCATACAGCCGATATGGGCGTAGATACCGGTAATCAGCAGCTGGTCACGCTGCCAGGTGTTCATCAGTGTTTCCAGCTCGGAACGGGCAAAAGCGCTGTAACGCCATTTCACCAGTACCGTGTCGTCCGGTTGTGGTGCCAGCGGTTCCACCACGTCAGCCAGTTCCGGTGCTGAAGTGGTCAGCCCTGGCCCCCACATATCGTTCAGCAGTGCCCGTTGCTGATCAGATTGCTCGGTGGGCTGGGCGGTGTACACCACCGGAATCCCTTCAGCACGGGCCCAGCTGATCAGCTGTCGCACCTGTTCAATCAGCTGTTCAGCCAGTGGGTTGTTGTCGCCATAGAAACGCAGAAAGTAGCGCTGCATATCGTGGATAAGAAGGACCGACCGCTGTGGTTCAGGTTGCCAGCTGACTTTGTTAACGGGCAGCTCTGTAGCGGTCGGGAAGGGGTAAGCGGAAATTACAGGAATAGACATCGTATGTTCTCACTGGCTGGATACGGCGGCTGCCGGGGAAAACTGCTGTTGCAGCTGGCGTTTATCGGTTTTGCCTACGGCGGTCAGTGGCAGGCTGTCGAGCTGCTGGAACCGGTCGGGCAGTTTGAATTCCGCGATGCCCAGTTCACGCAGATAACGGCGCAGTTGCACCGGCCGCAGGGTTGGGTCACTGCTGACCAGACAGGCGCAGGTTTTCTCACCCAGTAACGGGTCAGGGATGGAGATCAGTGCCGCCTGACTGACCGCCGGGTGGCCCAGCAGCAGGTTTTCGATCTCTTCAGCGGCGATCTTCTCACCACCCCGGTTGATCTGATCCTTATCGCGGCCGACTACCCGTAGATAGCCATCCGCGTCCTGTTGCACCAGGTCACCGGAGCAGTAAAAGCCCTCGGCATCAAAGGCGCTGGCGTTATGGGCCGGGGCGTTGAAGTAGCCACGGAAAGTGTAGGGGCCACGGGTCATCAGCAGTCCTGTTTCACCCTCAGCCACTGGCTGGCCGTTATGATCAACTACACGTACTTCGTCGGCCGGGCTCATCGGGCGGCCCTGGCAGGTGAAGATACGGGCTTCGTTATCATCCAGCCGGGTGTAGTTAACCAGCCCTTCCGCCATCCCAAACACTTGCTGTAATGCGCAGCCCAGCTCAGCCGGTACCCGCCGTGCCATCGACTCGGCAAAGCTGGCACCGCCCACCTGTAACAGCTTCAGGCTGGCTAGCCTGTGCTGCTGGCCGGGTGCAGCCTGTAACCACAGGTTGACTGCTGAGGGCACCAGCCCGGTCAGGGTGACCTTGTGTTGCTCTATCAGCTTGAAGCAGTGGCCGGCTTCCGGGCTGCGGGCCAGCACCACACAGCCACCGGCATAAAAAATACCCAGTGCACCGGGCGAACTGAGCGGGAAGTTGTGTGCTGCCGGGAGCGCACAGAGATAACGACTGGCGCTGGATAGCTGACAGATTTCAGCGCTGCGGCGCACACTGTAGGCGTAGTCGTTATGGGTACGGGGAATCAGCTTTGGGGTGCCGGTACTGCCACCGGAGAGCTGGAAAAATGCTACCTGATCGGCCGGGCTGGGTTGCAGTGGGTCACTGTGCTGGCCTGGCTGAGGCACCAGTTGAGCACTGAGGCTGCTGTCGGCACGCTCATCACCCAGCATCAGCACGGTGTTCAGTGTCGGGCTGATACTTTGCAGATGGGCGATAAAGTCGTTGCTGGCGTTACCCTGCTGGTCACTGAACAGACCGTGTTCACGGCTGGCGATCAGTAATGACGGCTGCAACTGGCGACAGTATTCGCTCAGCTCCAGCCGCTGGTGGTTGAATAACGCATTGACGGCAGCGACACCCCGTTTCAGCAGGGCGAAAAACACCAGATAGAACTCGGCCACATTGGGCAGCTGCACCAGTGCAGTACTGCCAGGCTGAATACCGCGTTGTTGCAGCACACAGGCCAGTGCAGTGGACTGCTGGTCCAGCTGCTGGTAGCTGAACTGACGGTCTCCGCAAATCAGCGCAATGGCATCCGGGGTCTGTTCAGCACTGCGTTGCAGCAGTGCAGTCAGGGGCTGGTCATCCCAGTAACCGGCTTCGCGATACTGACAGGCCAGTTGGTCAGGCCAGCGGCTGAACGGGATCATTTGGCATCCTCCGCTGGCGGCGTTGTGCGAGCGTCTGCGTTGTCCAGTTTGACGCCCAGTGCGTTAAGCATGGTTTGCAGTTTGGCCTGGGTTTCGCGCCACTCCGATTCCGGGCAGGAGTCTTCGACGATACCGGCCCCGGCAAACAGCTGAATGCGGTTCTGTTGTACCCGGCCGCAGCGGATGGTGACCACCCATTCACCATTACCCTGGCCATCACACCAACCCACCATGCCGGAAAACATACCGCGTTCAAACGGTTCAACCAGGTCGATCAGTTTGTGGGCAAGGCCGGTCGGGAAGCCACAGACGGCTGGTGTCGGGTGCAGGCGGCAGGCCAGTTCCAGCGCGCTGATCGACGGGTCGGCCAGTTCGCCATCAATGGTGGTCGACAGGTGCCACATGGTCGGTGTATTGAGCAGGGAAGGGCCGTCAGGGATATTCAGTTCACTGCAAACCGGGCTCAGCTGCTGGCGAATGTCATCGATCACCAGCCGGTGTTCATAGGTATCTTTGCCGGACTGCATCAGCGCTTCGCTGACTTCACGGTCGGCCTGTTCATCGTCCTGACGACGGGCCGAACCGGCCAGCGGGTTGGAGATAATCCGGTTACCTTCGCGGCGAATAAGCAACTCGGGGCTGGCACCGATCAGCTCTGAACCGTCTGGCAGTGGCAGCTGGAAGTGGAAACCGGTCGGGTTCTGCTGTACCAGGCGGGCGAAAATATCGCTGACGTTGGCGCTGTCATTCAGCTCGACCTCCAGAATCCGTGACAGTACAGTTTTGCGAATATCACTGAGCTGGAAGTTGGCGATGGCTTGCTGCACTCCCTGTTTGAAGCGGCCTTCATCCGGGTAGCTGGTGGTGGCCAGTGCCTGCAACTGAGCACTGAGCTGCTGTTGTGGCGGCGGTGTCAGCTGACGGGAAAATACTTCGTAGCTGCGTGGAATGATCAGGCTGGATGGCTGGCGGGTATCAAACGGGATTGCACCGATGATTACCGGGTTGGCGATGCCCGCCTGGCGTGCCCGTGACATCGCCTGGTTTACGGTGTCCATAAATGCACGGCGTTCGGTCGGGCCACTGCCTGCGGCATGGGTAACTGCTTCAAAAACACCATGGGCGCGGATAGAACAGTGCGGTGACATGAACAGGGACTGCTGCCCCGTTGCCTGGTCCGTGCTACCGCTGGGTGTGGCTGTTTGGCTATCAATATCCTGGGGTGCGTTCATCCGTCAGGTCTCCATCCTGTCAATCAGGGGTTCAGGGTTTAAAAGTCCAGCGCCATAGCACAGTGGCATCGCCTGAGTTTAAAAACAGCGATTACGTTGGAATAAACCGGTGCTATGACATGGGTGCGTATCCTGGAAATACGACATTCCTTAATCGGGTTTCTACGTCTATAACTGTATTGATATAAGAATAATTCCTGTTTTATCAGCTTTTGATTCATTCATGAAAACCTTCTGGCAGGTAAAGCATGTATTGATAAGGTAATGCTGATGGAAATTATATTTAGCATTCAGATTATTATGTTTGTTTATGTACTCCGGTTGATCATTTGATTTAGTTGTTTTCAGCCGAAAAAATTTATGTTTCGATCAAAGGTGGTATATAAGTATGTTTTTTTGTTATATGTAAGTGCTATTTTTATGCTTCAGGCACAGGAAAGCCTCAGCCTTAAAACCTGACTTTTACTCTATGTCGGCTATAGTGATCAGCGCTGCCTGATCACCTGTTATTAAAAGCTTTCTATTAGTGAAGCTTTTTATTGGTAAAGCTGCCTTCTGGTAAAAGCTGACTGTTAGTAAAGCTGTCTTATAGTAAAATTTACTCATCAGTAAAAATTATTTATCAGTAAAAGCTGTCTATCAGTCAAAGCTATCTATCAGCAAAAGCTATATATCAGTAAAAAACGGATGTAATCACATCATGATCTCTAACTAAAAAATTACCGTTAAATATTCTGCCTGCTGGCATACTAGAGCCAGATAGAGGGTGATTAAGTGAGCGATTCAGTTTTATATTACAGGTGTTTGTCTTTATATCTATTCCAGTCAGTTCTGCATCCATAAACTCAAACCAGACACCTACAGCAGGAAAAACTGCTTTAAAGAGACTTTCTTTCAGTGAAAAAACCAAGGTGAGCCATTGCTCAAACATTAGCGTTCTGGTGTTTTCTGACATCCAGTTAAATAACGCCAGTTCATTCGAATTTATGATGTTCCCTTTAATCAGCTGTGCGGTGTCTGCTGTTATCCATTGTTCAGTATCAATACCCAGCCCCTGGTACTGGCTGCATGGTGCCAGTGCGCAGAGTGCGCTGTGATTATGATGACTGATTGAGCCGGTAAACCCCGTGGGCCATTGTGGTACCCGGCTGGCTGTCGACGGGATCTCTATTGACCCCAGGCCAGCGGCTTGTGTCAGTTGTCGGGCGCAGAGCCTGCCTGCCAGATATTCGGCCTGACGCTTATTAACGGCGCCAGCCAGCGCGGCCGGTTGTGCAATCTGGTAGTACTGAAACAGTGCTGGCCGGTATGCTGTGAGGTCAAACTCAATCGCATACAGACCGGCATCCATGCCGGGCAGAGTCAGAGGCCCGGCCCGGCAGATAAACTCTGGCCGGGCAGGTATGGTTGTCATCTGTTGCCTTCCCTGGTGTTTAACGTTGTCTGGGGCTTAACGTTGTCTGGAGCTTAACATTCCCGGAGCTTAGCGCTCCCGGATATTAAAAGTTCCAGGTTGCGCTCAGGTAGTAGTTACGGCCCAGTTCGCTGTGCTGGAAGTTACTGTCTTCCTCTTCCAGATCAACATCGGTGAGGTTCTGTATACCGGTGCGCAGCATCAGTTCCGGGGTGACTTCAACATTCACGCCCAGACCCACCAGGGTGTAGTCTGGCAGTTCATTGCTGCCGTTAAGCTGTTCACCGATATGGTTGAGCTTGATAAAGGCCAGAGTGCGGTCGGTAGCCTGCCAGTCCAGTGTCAGGTTAGCCATGATTTCAGGGCGATAGTCCAGACCAACGTTGGTGCCAGCTTCACGGGCGTATTCGGTGTCCAGCCAGGTGAAGTTACCGGACAGCGACAGACTGTCGCTCAGGTCGGTGGAGCCGGACAGCTCAATACCCCAGGTTTCAGCAGCGGCAATGTTCTGCCACTCGCGGGATGGGCCGTCAGGGTCGTAGACTGCCAGAATCATATCTTCGACATCGTTGTAGAAAGCTACGGCCTCAAAGTCCCAGCTGTTCTGACGCAGTTCGAAGCCCAGTTCATAGGCGATACTGGTTTCCGGGGTCAGGTTCGGGTTGCCAGACAGGAAGCAGTTACCGCCACAGCTGATAATGCGGTATTCGCGGCTCAGCTGGTAGGCATCTGGTGCTTTGAATGCTTTGCTGACGCCACCTTTGACGGTAAGGGCATCGCTGGCACTCCAGGCCAGGTAGGCTTTAGGGGAGAATTCGCCGCCGAAGACTTCGTGGTCATCCAGACGGCCGCCCAGGGTCAGGAACAGACTTTCAGTCAGGGCGATCTCGTCCTGGGCAAACAGGGCACGGGTATCAGTGGTGACTTCGCCCGTTTCCAGATAGGTAACCGGGTCTTCAATTTTCTGACGGCGCAGGTCGATACCGGCAGTCAGAGTGTGGTTGCTCAGTGCGGTGGTGCCGTAGGCCTTGAAGTAGGTGTTGATCTCTTTCAGGTTGCGCTGTTTGGGGGCATCGTAGTCAGAGTTGTAGTCATCAATATCAGTGCGTTCCTGCTTCAGGAATACCACACTGTTACCCCAGTCCCAGTTGCCGTTATGTGTCAGGCCATAGCTGCTGCGCTCAACATCCTGTTTATGGTAACTGTAGTTTTCATAGTCCCACTGCGGGTAGTGAACATAATTCCACAAACCATAAGGACGTTTGTCACGGCTGTAACTCAGATCAAGGTCCAGGCTGTTGTCACCGTCCAGTTCAAACGTGGTGGTGGTGGCCAGCGAGCCATTGTGTTTCTCTTCCAGTACCGCAACTTCCTGCGGGTCAGACGCGGAATGACGGAACCAGTCTTCGCGGTCATACCATTCGGCACTGAGCGCCATGGAAACACTGTCATTTAATGCGCCACTGGCAAAACCATTCAGACGATATTGGTCGCCCTGCTCGCCGGGCTGAATTTTACGGGCTTCAGCCGTTACCTGACCGCTCCATTTACCCTGTTCTGCTTTCTTGGTAATAATATTAACGACACCACCAATAGCGTCTGAGCCATAAATAGCTGCCGCCGGGCCGCGAACAATTTCAACCCGCTCAATACTGGCCAGTGGAATTGTATTGTAATCAAAATCACCACCACGCCATAAAGCGCCACGAGAAGTAACCCGTTTACCGTTGACCAGTAGCAGCGTGTAATTACCGTCCATACCACGAATCTGAATTTCATCGCGACCGGTATTATCCATTTTGCTGTTTACGCCCGCTGTCTGACGTAATATTTCTGGCAGGCTATTAGCTGGACTTTTAGCAATATCGTCTGCGCTTATAACAGTGGTAAATGCAGGTGAAAGTGCAGCAGAGCGTTCGGTCAGAGATGCAGTGACAACCACATCATCCAGTGAGCGGGATGACTGATCAGCAAATACGGTGGCAGGTGTTACTGCCAGTGCGGTGAAAACCGGCAGCCATTTTTCAGGTCGCATTAAAATTCCTCCAATGAATTTGGGCGCTTTTATTGCCCACGGCCTGGCTTGTTCTGCAGCTGTGCTATCCATGCGCAGTGACTGGCTAATACCGTTCAAGAATCAACGGGGAGCGATTCTAGTTAATAATTATTATCATTACCAATAATTTTCCATATAAAATAACAGGAAATGTAATTTTTCAGGCGCTGACGGGAGATATTGCAGTATTCAAGCCTTGCCTGATTTGACTTTTGGATAATGGACAGTCCGTATAGCGGGTTTTGTCGTCAGTTGGGTCTGGCGCAGTCTGCCCAGGCCGGGTCCTGACTGGGGTCAAAAACGACAGAGTTGTCCATAAAGTCATGGTTATGCACCACTACACTGTCACCGCTGAGCAGGGCAATGGCATAGGTTGGTGGCTCATGGTTAAAGCGGTAGTGGTCGTTGTTGTGCAGGTCCAGCACAATCTGGTGGTTCATACCGCGCAGGGTGGAAAAGCTGCACCCTGCCCAGCTGCCATGCATAGGCCTGTGGTAGTGGCCGAAAAACAGATGACGCACCCGGCCATGTCCCTGAATCATCATCTTCAGTGCCTGAGCATCTTCAGTTTGTATACCCAGCTCATCCATTACAGGAATGCCGCTATCAAAGGGGGCATGGTGCATAAACAGGAATACATCGCCACGGGCCTGTTCCAGTTGCTGGCCTAACCATTGCTGGCGCTGTTCACAATAGGCTCCGGCATGACTATCAGCGCGTACGGTATCCATATAGATAAAAGTGCCGATACGGCTTTGCAGGGTGGATTGCACAAAACCATACCTGTCCCGCTGTAACTGTGGAAACTGCTGGCTGACGCTATCACGGTCATCATGGTTGCCGATCAGTAACTGCACCGGCATATTTAACCCGTTCAGAATTTCTGCCAGTTCAGTATAAGCTTTCGGGTCACCTTTATGGGCGAGATCGCCAGTAATCACGCAGAGTTCAGCGTCGCTATGTTCGGCATTAATAGATGCAACGCAAGCACGCAGGCGCTGCGCCGGGGAAGTACCATAGAGGGTTTCCCCGGGTGCTGTCAGATGGGTATCAGTCAGATGGATCAGTTTCATAATGGGGCCTGATTAGCGAGTTGGCTGGTCATTCTAGTGACCTCCTGTGTTATAACAACGGGTCGTTGCCATATATAAAGCAACAGACTGCACGGCTTTTAACCTCACTTTCACTTATGGATGGCACACTGGCATAAATGCTGTTGAGGTGTCGGTAGCGGTTTCCGGCCCTCAGTAATGGAATATCAGATCAGAGAGAGCCCATGCCATGGACTTGTCCCAGGCGGAGATTCGTGCCTTCAATGCTACCGTTGAAACCGGTAATTTCACCCGCGCCGGGCAGTTGCTGGGCATCAGCCAGCCTGCAATTACCAGCCAGATTCGTAAGCTGGAGGGGCGCTTCAGTCAGCCATTGTTTGACCGGGTCAGCCGGGGCGTGCGCTTAACTGCCGTCGGCGAGCGGCTGCACCGCATCACCCGTCAGTATGCCGACCTTGATCAGCTGGTGGGTGAACTGGCATCGCCGGATGGTCAGGGAGAAGCGAGGGTGATCCGGGTTGCAACGGCATCACCGCTGGTCTTTATGCCGTTACTGGCCGCATTCAAAACTGCTTACCCTGATGTCAGTTTGCGCATTATCAGTGGTACAACCGATGAGTGTCGCCGTCTGTTACAGGACCGTGATGTTGATATAGGCCTGTTTCCTATGTCCCGGCGTACCGCTGAACTGGCGTCCCTGCCCTATGCTACCCATCATCTGACGGTGGTGGTGCCAGCAGCGCACCCACTGGCTAATGAAGAAATACTCAGCGTCATCCAGCTGATGGATTATCCATTGATTTTCTCCCGACTGGACTCCTATACCCAGCAGCGTGTAGAGCGTGCTTTTGCCGGTAAGCAGTTAAGGCCGGTCTCCCATGTCTTTATGGATTCGCGTCATGATACCTGTGAGGCGGTGGTACATGGCCTGGGGATTGGCTTTGCGCTGGAAAATGATATTCGTCCCGACCCCCGTTACCGGGCGATTCCGTTGCTGGAAACGCCCGAACCGGTACAGGAACATCTGGTATGGCTGAAAGTTCGCGGCGAATTTTCCTGTATTCGGGACTTTGTTAACCTGGCACTGGAACATACCTGTAGCGCGGGTGCAGGCACCACGATGGTGCCTGATCATAATGCCATGCACTATGATGGAGCAGGGTGAGGTAGAAGCAGGGTCTGTATGCAGCAGAGAAAAAGGCATGTATCAGGCAGCAAGTCAGCAGTGCTGCGTAAAATGGAGGGCTGAATCAGTGTACTAGTACGGTATTTCAATTGCTTACCGACAGGATGCTATCCATTATCGACAAATACCCGATAGTGACTGACAGCTGGTCTGGTTATTGCTGAGCAGAAGCACTGCAAACGGAAATGCGCTGAGGATGCTGATTATGCCGCTGCCCGAGCTGTGTCGCTCTACCGTTGAACCTGATTCCTCTGAAAAGCCCGGCCCCTCTGAAAAGCCTGATTCTTCTAAAAAGCCTGACCCCTCTCTGACACCGGGTTCTCAGCAGAGGTTATTAATGATGGCACTTGTGGGGCCTGTCATGCTGTTGTTACTGGTGTTGTTTTTGAGCTGGCGCTCAATAGAAACATTAGAGCGTGATGCTGATCGTCTGTATCAGCAACAGCTGGTGCCCTTGCAGACACTGAGTCAGCTGGCGAAAAGTTATAATACGCTGGTGATTGGTACATTGAACCGTGCTAATGCCGGATTGCTTGGACGACAGCAGGCCCGTCAGCGGCTGGATCTGGCACAGCGTCAGATTACACTGGATAGCCAAAAACTCAGTATGCAGCCGCAGTACCAGGCGCTGTTATTGCAGATAGAACAGACCAGACCGGTGGTTCGTGAACTTGTACGGGTGATCAGTCAGCAGCAGGGAGAGCTGAAGACAGGTAGTCTGAAAGGGCAGCTGTCAGCCTGGGAGGGGTTGCTTTATGACCGCATTGACCCTCTGCGCCAGCAGCTGGAGCAGCGTAGTGCACAGCAGCGACAACAGGCTGAGCAGCAGTTCATTCTTGCCAGACAGCATTATCAACAGCAGGTGCGTGAATTGACCTTGGTGGGTGGTATCGCTTTGCTGCTTTGTCTTGTGCCCGGGTTATGGCTTCGTAAACGCTGGCGCGGCAATCGCGCTGAATAAACCATCAGTTCGATGACCAGAATGCGCGACAAGCCCCGTACTTCCAGTGCGGGGAAGGATAGCGCGGGAGGCGAAAGCCTCCTTTAATATGAACAGTTTTTTGCTTAATGAATTGCCGAACGGGCAATACAG
>JAOXSF010000203.1 GCA_025800125.1 Marinobacterium sp. | reverse complement strand
CAGGCGTGCATCCCTGCGCAATCAGAAGCGATATCTGGTATCGTTTCCCTTCGGTCAACTGCTGATAACTCATGATGTTCCGTTTCTACTTTGGCGAGCTGAAGCGTATCACCAATCAGTGGTTGACCACCTCTCACCGTTTAATCATGAGTGTTGCACTTATTATCTGAATTCAGGATGCACCATCATATAAGCTTTGGCTCATTCCAGTAATTTTCATGATTGGTGCAATAAGGTAATTAAATGTGGTACGTAATACCGGAGATGTATTTTCCTTCTTCATCAAGTCTGTACGGGAGTTTCCAGGGTGGCATACAAATACTTTTGACGATAAGCCACGCTTTTCAAATTCCTGCTGAAGACGTACAGCATATAAAATTGCACATAATTTTGCTTTGCAATATTCCTGCATCTGATTGTATTTTGACTCATCGTCACACATCAGATTGTCAACATCCAGGTCGTTTTTCAGGAAGAATTTATAACCAAGGCTGGAAAAGTTAACAATACGGCTACCGTTTTTAAGAACAGGCAGTAAACGTGTTGTCAGCGCAACGTGGCCCAGATAATTGATTGTAAGGTTTTCTTCTAAACCATCTTCCGTTTTTATATAGCGATAATCACCGGCGCCAGCATTATTTGTCAGGAAGTCAATTTTTTCATATTCGCAAGTAATTTTATCACTGAATGCTTTTATACTACTCATACGTGTTATATCTAGTTCAGCAATTTCCAGGTCTGCGGCTGGTATTTCTTTTAATAAGTCTTGTTTAGCCGTTGCTAGTTTTTGCAGATTACGGGATGCCATAATCACTTTACAACCATGTCTGGCTAAATGATAAGTGATACCATAACCTGTGCCGCTGTTGGAGCCGGTAACGATTGCTACCTTTCCCTTCAGATCTGGGATGTTTTTGCAATTGTTCATTGGTATAGCCTACGCGTTAGTTAATACGTTTCAGGGGGTAGCGCGTATCGTAGGTGAGATAATATCGGTGGGCAGTACACAAAAAATAAAAATGTGTATACAAAACTACATATATTATCAGGATGAAGGCATACACATGCCCTGATCAGCACTAGCACGGTAGGTCTGTTTAAGAATTGTATGCTTTTAGCCGTTCGCTTAAGTGTTGCTCTGTCTCTTGCCAGCTACGAAAATCCATAGCTATATACCCATTCCCAGCCGGGCTTTTCCCGGCTGGGAATATACATTCAATTTCAGACGTATTTTTAGCAGAGTATTTGAACTACTGATCAATCTGAATAACTAAATACCAACACCTCCACCGCAGCTAATCACCAAGACTACACAGGAGTCTCGAATGGCTATAGGAAATTCTACAGCAGGGTTCCCCCCTGCGCCAACGCTTTTCCCTTTACTTTCATGCAGTTAGCTGCATGAGGCTTTTCTGTATCCGGCGTTCGTTGTTTTGTTGTAAACGACACGGTTTCTCTCTGTTTTTCCTGATGTTACAGCATCGTTTTCAACACGGTTGTGGTGGCCGGGTAGCACTTTGTGCGCCGGGTCAGCTGTCGTTTACAGGTCGCTAAAGCGGCGGGTGTTGAGTTAATCGCGCTATTAAGCGGGTAATCACGCTGTAGAAAACGCTGTTGTTAGCCTTGGGCGGGTTGTTGCTTGCTGTGGTATGCAATGGCTCGTCTTTTTTGGCGTGGGCGTTTGTGCGGCGTTTATAAAGGGAACAGAGAAATCAGGGAGAGAGGCGATGTTTATCGAACCGATGCATGCGCATGAAGAGACCATCATTATTGCACCCAGTGGCGAAGTGTTTTCGATTGTTATGACAGCACACCGCAGCAGTCGGGATGAGCCCATTGTTGGTATAAATATGCCCAGGGATTATATGATTTTGAGGGGCCGTTATAGAGATCGGCTACAGCAATTTCTGGACAGCACCCTGTTTTATCAGGTGGGTGAGGGTAAAGAGGTTATCGCGGCTGTTAGCGAAGCCCAGGCGATTCAGTTATGCCAGCAGTGCTACCCGTTGCAGGCTCATCCCCCACTGGTAGCGCTGGATGATATTACCCTGCTGCCATGCTACGGGCCGGTTGTGCGTAGCTGGTTTAACGGCGCTGCCTTGCCGTTCAGCGTGACCACCGTGTAAGTGACTGGTTTGTCGATTGTGGCTGTGCTGCAACTGCTGGCCGAATATAGTCGGCTACCCGGCACAGCAGATTCCTTGACGGTGCGCCCTGCTTCGACTGCTTGCAGGGGAGGGTTACAATATCTATCCCCGCCTTATACCCCCCAGCCTGTTATTGTCCCCGCTAAACCACCTCTTCCAGTTTCTTCAACCGATACGCCAGTGCTGGTCGGGTCAGGCCCAGTTTGCGGGCCGCCTGGCTGACATTGCCATTGGCCTGATCCATCGCTTTACGGATCAGCTGGCCTTCCAGGTTTTCCAGACTGAAGTCTTCATCCAGTAGCTGGTCCAGCCACTGTTCTTCATTAGCGGCGCTGTCACAACGGGCCTGTTCTTTCAGTACGCCGCTGCTGGCGATTACATTCAGTGGATGGGTTGGTTCTGCCAGTGATGGGAAGAAACATTGCAGGTCAATGGCTTCGTTATTCTCTGCCAGAATCACCCCGCGCTCGATCATATTTTCCAGCTCACGGATATTACCCGGCCATTTATAGGCGATAAGCGCCTGCATCGCTTTATCGGTAACACCCATAGTACGTTTGTTATAGAGGGTGTGGTACTTCTCCAGAAAATGCTCAATCAGTTGGGGAATATCTTCGGTACGCTCTCGCAACGGGGGTATATGCACCGGGTAGACATTCAGCCGGTAAAACAGGTCAGCACGGAAACGGCCTTCCTGTACCGCTTGCTCAAGGTCTTCATTGGTGGCGGCCACCACCCGCACATCAATACGGCGGGTGCGATTATCACCAACCCGTTCAAGTTCACTCTCCTGTAAGACACGTAGCAGGGTTGCCTGGGCGCGGGGTGAGAGTTCGATCACCTCATCCAGGAAGATGGTGCCGGTATTGGCGCGCTCGAACTTACCGGCCCGGTCATGGCTGGCACCGGTATAAGCGCCGCGTACCACACCGAACAGTTCAGCTTCAATCAGATCAGGTGGAATACAGGCGCAGTTCACGGCAATAAAGGGGTTATCGCGGCGATCACTGGCGGTGTGCAAACCACGGGCGACCACCTCTTTGCCTACCCCGGTTTCACCCTGTAGTAGTACGGTGACTTTGCTTTTGCAGGCTTTGCGGATCAGCTGGCAGACATTCTTGAACGCGCCTGAACGGCCGACCGAATTGGTCAGCAGGTCTTCCTGTTCTTCACGGTCACGTACGCTTTCTTCCAGCCGCGATACCTGCTGACGCAGAGCAAACAGTTCTTCAACGATAGGGTCAGGGGTAAGGTATTTTTCCAGCTGTTCCTGGTCTTCCCACTCCTCGGCCACTTTACCAACAATATGGCAATGTGGGTGGCCACTGGCAGCGCACTGGGTTTCCCTGAAAATAACCTTGCGCCCCATATAGAAACTGGCAAAACCGCTGGCGTAGCCGATCAGTTCCCAGCAGACCGGTTCATCAGAGTGGCCAAACTCATTGATATGGGCTTCACACTCGTAGGAGTCCTTCCAGGTAAATTCACCGTAAAGTGTGCCTGCCTGCACATCAAACTCCAACGCAATCGGGGTGACGTTTACCATCCCCATAATGGCATGCAGCTGTGGCCCGACTGAAAACGCTTCATGGGTTTCAATCTCGGGGCGTACTTTCATCGCCAGCTCAGCACTGCGCATACCAGCCTGAAAACCGAACCGCATCAGAAAGCCTTTGGTACGTTCAGCGCCCAGCGTTTCAATCAGCTCTTTGCGCAGTGAGCCCATGGCAGCGCTGTGTATCAGCACCATTCGTTGCTCGTTCAACCAGATCTTGCCCTGGTCAGTATCAAACTGGATCTGTGCGATCAGATCCTTGCTGGCGGGAAACTGCAGTTGTGCGGCTTCGCTCATATCCTTGGCTCCAGTAATGTTATTGTTGTTATTGGTTTATGCCGCCTTATGGCGTCATCTTGTTGTTATTGTGCTGGCAAAATTGCGGAATGTGCATGAATGGTGCAGCCTGTGACCGCTTTTTCTGCGATGCTTCAGTCAGTACATATCAAACAGCCTGGACCTGTTTGAATGTCAGTTTGACCAGATCATCAAATCCTCAAAATTATTACCTCGCCTTAATCATTTCATCACTAATTGCCCCGGTTACGTCAAGGGGTTTTATGTATAAAAAATAATCATTCTGGTTGTGTGGTTAGCTGTGCCCTTATTTTTTTATCTTTAAAAATCAAAAAGTTAAGTGTTTTTCAGGTTCTCTGAAAAAAATTTATACGGTAGCTGGCACAGCCTTTGCCATTACCGGGCAAGCCAATCGGAGATTTACAGGGGGCGTTATGACCGCAGTTCAGCTCGACACCCGCCAGGGGACGTCTGACAAGCCAGCGTTTGAGCAGCTGGTGAAGTACATCCGCGTGCGCAGTTCTGAACAGGCGCGCTTTGTGGAGTTCGATTTCGCCATTGGTGACCCGAGCCTGTTTGTTGAGCTGGTGATGCCGCGCGGTGCTTTTGAGCACTTCTGCAAAACTAATGCGGTGGTGCCGATGAGCGATGCGCAGATGGCGGCGGTGGATGCCGAGATGGAGAAATGGCGCTACGGCGAAGACACCCTGATGGCCCAGAACCATGAGCAGCTACACGCGCAGCTGGAAGGTTCCGGTGCCAGTTCCGATCCGAATAACAACAACTGAATCGCTGGGAAACGTGCATGAGCATTGAGATCAAGACGGCGACGCTGGAACCGGTACGCAACACCTTTGCGCACATTGAGCGTCGTTTCGGTGATAAACCGGCCACCCGTTACCAGGAAGCCACCTATGACGTGGCCTCCGCAACCAACTTCCACTACCGCCCGTTATGGCAGCCGGACAAGCTGCTGCAGGACGCCAGCCGCACACAGCTGGTGATGGCGGACTGGTACGCCTTCCGCGACCCGCGCCAGTTCTACTACGGCACCTATGTGCAGGCGCGGGCCAAGATGCAGGAAGTGGCCGAGTCCAACTACGCCTTCTTCGAGAAGCGCAACCTGGCCCGTCTGCTCAGCGACGAGCAGAACGCTGCGCTGATCCGTTTCCTGGTGCCGCTGCGCCATGTGGAGCACACCGCCAACCTGAACAACATGTATGGCACCGGCCTGGGCATGGGTACGGCGCTGACGCAGGCGATGCTTTACGACGGCATGGACCGTCTGGGAATCGCTCAGTACCTGTCCCGTATCGGTCTGATTCTGGATGGCAACAGCGGTGAAGCGCTGGCTCAGGCGAAACAGCACTGGATGGATGACGCAGTCTGGCAGGGCATGCGCGCGCTGTGTGAAGAGTTGATGGTCACTGAAGACTGGTTCGAGCTGCTGCTGGCGCAGGACATCGTGGTCGACACTCTGGTGTATGAGCTGGTGTACAAGCAGTGGGATGCGCAACTGGCGGACAACGGTGCTCAGGATGTGGCGATGCTGACCGAGTTCATGCAGGACTGGTGGAAAGACAACCAGCGCTGGGGCGATTCGGTACTGAAAACGGCGGCCGCCGAAAGTGCCGACAACACGGCGCTGATGGAGCAGTGGATCAGCAACTGGCGTGGCAAGGCGGCAGAAGCGCTGGCACCACTGGCCAGCGAGATGCTGGGTGAGCAGGCACTGGAAAGTGCCATGGCGGTGCTGGACAAGCGCCTGAACAAAGCAGGCCTTTTCAAGTAAGGCACAGCCAGGGAGACACTTTATGTCTACTGAGAGTAAATCCGGCTCTTCAAGATCGAAGGTCTATATCGCGTTGCAGGACAACGATGAGTCCCGCTACATCATTGAAGCGATTGAACAGGACAACCCTGAAGCCACCATCATCCATATGCCTGCCATGGTGCGGGTGGAAGCCGAAGGCAAGCTGGTGGTGAACCGTGAAACCGTGGAAGAGGTGATGGGCCGTGACTGGGATATCCAGGAGCTGCACCTGAACCTGATCACCCTGGGTGGCAACGTCGATGAAGATGACGATTGCCTGACGCTGGAATGGAACAGCTGATTCGCGAGGCATCACATGGCTAAGAAACTGAATATCAAAGACAAATACCGCCTGCTGACCCGTGACCTGGACTGGGAGTTCTCCTACCAGGATCGCAGTAAGGCGTTCCCGTACGAAGCGTTTGAAGGCATCAAGATCACCGACTGGTCAAAGTGGGAAGACCCGTTCCGCCTGACCATGGACGCCTACTGGAAATACCAGGCAGAGAAAGAGAAGAAGCTGTACGCCATCTTCGATGCGTTCCAGCAGAACAACGGCCACCTGAACGTGTCCGACCCGCGCTACGTTAACGCCCTGAAACTGTTCCTGACCGGCGTATCACCACTGGAATACCAGGCCTACCAGGGCTTCGCCCATGTGGGTCGTCAGTTCGGTGGCGTTGGTGCCCGTGTTGCCTGTCAGATGCAGTCACTGGATGAGCTGCGCCACGTACAGACTCAGATCCACGCCATCAGCCACTACAACAAGTACTTCGACGGTCTGCAGGAATACAGCCATATGCATGACCGCGTCTGGTACCTGTCTGTACCGAAGTCGTTCTTTAACGATGCCCGTGCGGCGGGGCCGTTTGAGTACATGATCGCCATCGGCTTCTCGTTCGAGTACGTGCTGACTAACCTGCTGTTCGTACCCTTTATGTCCGGTGCGGCTCACAACGGCGATATGGCCACCGTAACCTTCGGCTTCTCCGCCCAGTCCGACGAAGCGCGCCATATGACGCTGGGCCTTGAGGTGATCAAGTTCCTGCTGGAGCAGCACGAAGACAACGTGCCGATTGTGCAGAAATGGATCGACAAATGGTTCTGGCGTGGCACCCGTCTGCTCACCATCGTAGCGATGATGATGGACTACATGCTGCCGAACAAGGTGATGTCCTGGCAGGAAGCCTGGGAGGTTTACTTCGAGGAAGCGGGCGGCGCGCTGTTTAAAGACCTGGCCCGTTACGGCATCACCATGCCGAAGTACGCCGACATTATCGAGAAAGAGAAAGAGCATATCTCCCACCAGGCCTGGTGGACCTTCTACACCCACGGCCATGCGGCAGGCTTCCACACCTGGATTCCAACCGATGAAGAACTGGACTGGCTGAGCGAGAAGTACCCGAACACCTTCGATAAGTACTACCGCCCACGCTGGGAGCTGGCTAAAAAACTGGAAGCCAAAGGTGAGCGTTTCTACACCTCCGGCCTGCCGATGCTGTGCCAGACCTGTCAGATCCCGATGCTGTTCACCGAGATGGATAATCCGGGTGAGATCAGCTACCGCGACCATGTTCATGACGGCGAGCGCTACCACTTCTGCTCCGACGGCTGTCACGACATCTTCGTCGACGAGCCAGAGAAGTACGTTCAATCCTGGCTGCCGGTGCACCAGATATTTCAGGGCAACTGTGGCGGCCCGGATGTCGAGAACATCCTCAGCGACTACTACCGCATGAACCTGGGTGCCGACAACCTGGATATGAAAGGTTCGCCGGACGAGAAACGCTGGAAGCAGTGGAAGGGCGTGGCCTGATTGGCTGCACGGATCAATACCACCGTGCGGCTCGCCGCACGGTGCTGATGGGATGAAACACCATGCCAGTACAAGCAATTACCGATAACTACACAGGTCAGGTGATGGATGCCAAAGCCAACTTCGGCGGCAACCTCATCATCTATTTCGGCTGGGATGAGCACCTGATGTTCTGTGCCCCTAAAGCCTTCCCGCTGCCGCCGCAGATGACCTTCGGCGATGTGATCGATCAGATCATGCCGCAGGCGTTTGGTCAGCACCCGGAGTTCAAGGATATCGACTGGGATAAGGCGCAGTGGACCCTGAACCGCGAAGCGGTCAGCCCGGCCCGTGATCAGAGCCTGGAAGCGCTGGGCGTGGACCATAAGTCCTGCTTCCGCCTGCGCACACCGGGCCTGACCGGTTACAAAGGCACCGGCGTCTGAGGTGGCAGCATGAGCTATGAAGTAACCGTAGAACCCACCGGCGATGTGATCGAGGTGGATGAGGATCAGACCATCCTGGACGCTGCCTTGCGCCAGGGCGTCTGGCTGCCGTTCGCCTGTGGTCACGGCACCTGTGGCACCTGCAAGGTCACCGTCACCGACGGCGATGTAGACCATGGTGAAGCCTCACCGTTCGCCCTGATGGAATCCGAGCGTGATGACGGCGTAACCCTGGCCTGCTGTGCCAAACCAGAATGCGACCTGACCATCGAAGCCGATATCGATGTGGACGACGACTTTGAGGGTTACCCAGTGCGTGACTTTGTTGGCACTGTGACCGAAGTCCGTGATCTGTCGCCCACCATCAAAGGCATCTGGTTCGAGCTGGATGACGCCATGGAATTCCAGGCGGGCCAGTACATCAACCTGAATATTCCAGGCGTTGAAGGCAGCCGTGCCTTTTCCATCGCTAACAAGCCGTCCGACAGTCAGATTGTCGAGCTGCATGTGCGTAAGGTCGAGGGCGGTGCCGGTACTACTTATCTGCATGACGAGTTGCAGGTGGGCGATACGCTGGATATCTCCGGCCCGTACGGTCAGTTCTTTACCCGTAAGTCTGACGACCAGGACGCCATCTTTATTGGGGGTGGCTCCGGTGTGTCCAGCCCCCAGTCGATGATTCTGGAGCTGCTGGAGGAGAACGACAGCCGTCAGATCTACCTGTTCCAGGGCGCGCGCAATGTCAGCGAACTCTACAACCGTGAACTGTACCAGGGGCTGGCTGACCAGCATGAAAACTTCCACTACATCCCGGCGCTGAACGCCCCTGAAGAGGGCGACGGCTGGCAAGGCTTTACCGGCTTTGTTCATGACGCCGCGATTGATCATTTCGGCGGCAAGTTTGCGGGCCATAAAGCCTATCTTTGTGGTCCGCCACCGATGATCGACGCCTGTATTACCGCCTTGATGCAGGGCCGTCTGTTCGAACGCGACATTCATATGGAGCGCTTCGTCACAGCGGCGGACGGTGCAGAAGGCAGCAGCCGCTCGGCACTGTTCAAGCGGATCTGAGGAGTGCGCTATGACCACCACCGCCCAGGCTTTTAACACCCGTAAAGAACAGCAGGAACCCCGGTGCAGCTCTCCAGACGTATCTGAGCAGAGCTACCTCGTACAGGTGGTAAACCGCGATAGCTGGTTCACCGCCCGCAGCGATAAAAGCCTGCTGGTGGGGATGGAGCTGGATGCCAGCCAGACCATCGCCGTCGGCTGCCGTGGTGGTGGTTGCGGCATGTGCAAAATCCGCGTACTGGCCGGTAAGTACGACAGCAAACGGATGAGCCGTGCTCATATCAGCGAACAGGAACAGGCCGAGGACTACGTGCTGGCCTGCCGGATCTACCCGCGCAGTGACCTGGTGATCGAGTCAGATCATTTTACGGTGAAGCCGGAATTGTAGAGGGCCTTGAGCGATCAGCTCGGCATTAATCCCCGGACAGGGACAACAGAATAAGAACAACGTGAGGACAGGATTATGAAAAAAGGTGTAATGCGCCCTGGTCATATCCAGCTGCGTGTACTGGATATGGAAGAGGCGCTGGCCCACTACCGCGATCTGATCGGCCTGATTGAGATGGATCGTGATGATCAGGGACGGGTTTACCTGAAAGGCTGGACCGAGGTAGACAAATTCTCGGTGGTGCTGCGTGAAGCCGATGAACCGGGTATGGATTTCGTCGGCTTCAAAGTACTGAATAACCAGGTGCTGGAGCAGTTACAGGGCGAGCTGGTTGAATTCGGTTGTCAGGTGGAAAATATTCCCGCCGGTGAACTGAACGGCTGTGGCCGTCGGGTGCGTTTCGACTCGCCAACCGGCCATATGTTCGAGCTCTACGCCGATAAAGAACAGACCGGCAAGTGGGGCATCAGCTCGACAAACCCGGACGCCTTCCCGATGGATCTCAAGGGCATGAAAGCCACCCGTTTCGACCACTGTTTGCTCTACGGTGGTGATCTGGATGGCACCCTGAAGCTGTTCCAGCAGGTGCTGGGTTTCGACCTGGCCGAACAGGTCATGGACGAAAACGGCACCCGCGTGGCGCAGTTCCTGACCATCTCCACCAAGGCCCATGACATCGCCTTTATCAAACACCCGGAGGACAGCAAGTTCCACCACGCCTCCTTCTATCTGGAAACCTGGGAAGATGTGCTGCGCGCGGCGGACCTGATCTCCATCACCGATACCTCACTGGATATCGGCCCGACCCGTCACGGCCTCACTCACGGTAAAACCATCTACTTCTTTGACCCCTCCGGTAACCGCAGCGAAGTGTTCTGTGGTGGTGACTACCACTACCCGGACCACGAACCGGTGACCTGGACCACCGACCAGCTGGGTAAAGCGATCTTCTACCATGATCGCAAACTCAACGAGCGCTTCCTGACAGCGCTGACGTAACAGGTCGATCTTTGCGCCTGCCCCGGCGCAACCCGACACCTGTGGGTGTGTTCCCCGCTGGCCCATAGCACGTCTGGCCAGCGGGCTTTTTGACGGCTTTTGTCTGAAGGGCAAAGTACTTGTGGACTAAGCCCCTGAGGATAAAGCACTTGTGGACAAAGCACTTGAAAACAGAGCACTTGAAAACAGAGCCCCCGCAGCTGTTTTCGATAACTGGAAAACCGCTTTGATGAGTAAAACAATGAACGAATTCAAGCACTTTATTAATGGCGAGTTTGTGGGTTCCGCCTCCTGCAAAACCTTTGAAAATCGCTGCCCGGTAGATAACAGCCTGATTGGCATGGTGTACGAAGCCGGTGAGGCAGAAGTAGATGCAGCGGTTACTGCCGCTCAGCAAGCGATGAAGGGCCCCTGGGGCAAGATGACCCAGGCCGAGCGTATTGCGCTGCTCAATAAAGTTGCCGACCGCATCAACGAGCGCTTCGACGAATTCCTGGAGGCGGAGTGCCGTGATACCGGTAAACCACAGTCGCTAGCGCGGATGATCGACATCCCTCGCGGTGCGGCCAACTTCAAGGCGTTTTCCGAAACTCTGGCCAACCATCCAACCGAATCCTTCAAGCTGGATACCCCGGATGGCAAAGGCGCACTGAACTATGGCGTGCGTAAACCCAAGGGCGTGATTGCGGTTATCAGTCCATGGAACCTGCCACTGCTGCTGATGACCTGGAAGGTCGGCCCGGCGCTGGCCTGTGGTAACACCGTCGTAGTGAAGCCATCGGAAGAAACCCCGGCAACCACCACGTTGCTGGGCGAAGTGATGAACGAGTGTGGCGTACCGAAAGGCGTCTACAACGTGGTGCACGGTCTGGGGCCAAACTCCGCCGGTGAATTCCTTACCAGCCATAAAGGTATCAACGCCATCACCTTTACCGGCGAAACCCGCACCGGCGAGATCATTATGAAAGCCGCGGCGGTGGGGCTGCGCGATATTTCCATGGAGTGTGGTGGTAAGAACCCGGGCATCGTGTTTGCCGATTGCGATATGGATAAAGCCATTGAGGGCACCATGCGCTCCGCTTTTGCCAACTGTGGCCAGGTTTGCCTGGGTACAGAGCGTGTCTATGTAGAGCGTCCGATTTTTGATGAATTTGTAAAACGCCTCGCTGAAACCGCCGCAGGCCTGAAACTGGGTCGCCCGGAAGATCCGGAAGCCAACTTCGGCCCGCTGGTCTCACTGGAACACCGCGACAAGGTACTGAGCTACTACAAGCTGGCGGTGGAAGAGGGCGCCAATGTGGTACTGGGCGGCGGTATCCCGGATATGGGCGCCGAGCTGAACGACGGTGCCTGGGCTGAACCTACCATCTGGACCGGCCTGTCCGACGACGCCCGTGTGGTCAACGAAGAGATCTTCGGCCCCTGCTGCCATATCCGCCCATTCGACACCGAAGAGGAGGTGATCGAACTGGCCAACAGCACCGACTACGGCCTGGCCTGTGCCATCTGGACCGAAAACAGCTCCCGTGCCGTGCGCGTTGCCGAGCAGATGGAAACCGGTCTGGTATGGGTGAATAGCTGGTTCCTGCGCGATCTGCGAACTGCCTTTGGCGGTGCCAAACAGTCGGGTATTGGCCGTGAGGGCGGTGTGCACTCCCTCGAGTTTTATACCGAACAGAAGAACGTCTGCCTGAAGCTCTGACGCAGCCTTTTGTTTCATTACTGCGTTGCTGGAGCGAGCTGCGCCTTGTCCTGAAACAAAATCCACGCGCCAGAGCCCGCGCTTCGTAGCGGGCTTCGTTGAGAACCGTAGGATGCGCAATGTTTGCCCATTCGGCGCAACTGTAGGAGCGCTGTCCTCACCGCGAACCGTGGTTCTTCGCGATGGGGAGGTCGCTCCTACAGAAAAGACAGCAGACAAACACAGATTAAAAAGTGTGTAGCCATTATGAATGAACAACAGATTTTACAGGCCGGTGACGAGCTGTATCAGGCGCTGGTAAAGCGCGAAACACTGCGCCCGTTTACCGAGCGTTTTGACGATATCACCATCGAAGATGCCTACCACATTTCGCTGCGCATGGTGGAACGCCGTGTTGAAGCGGGTGAACGGATCATCGGTAAGAAGATCGGTGTAACCTCCAAAGCGGTTCAGAATATGCTGAACGTGCATCAGCCGGATTTCGGCTACCTCACCGACCATATGGTGTACAACCAGGGTGAAGAGATGCCGATCAGCGAGAAGCTGATCCAGCCCCGCGCCGAAGGCGAGATCGCCTTTATCCTCAAAAAAGATCTGATGGGCCCTGGTATCACCAACGCCGATGTACTGGCGGCGACCGAGTGTGTGATGCCGTGCTTCGAGATTGTCGATTCCCGTATCGAAAACTGGCAGATCAAAATCCAGGATACCGTGGCGGACAACGCGTCCTGCGGTCTGTTTGTGCTGGGTGATCAGGCGGTTGATCCGCGCAAAGTAGACCTGGCCACCTGCGGCATGGTGGTTGAGAAGAACGGTTCCATTATCTCCACCGGTGCTGGCGCAGCGGCGTTGGGTAGCCCGGTGAACTGTGTGGCCTGGCTGGCCAATACCCTGGGTGAGTTCGGTATCGGCCTGAAAGCGGGTGAGGTGATCCTGTCGGGTTCACTGGTGCCGTTGGAGCCGGTTGTTGCCGGTGATTTCATGTCCGTATCTATTGGCGGTATTGGCACCGCCTCCGTCAAGTTTGTTTAAGAAGGTGATGCCATGAGCAAGAAGCTGAAAGCGGCCATTATCGGGCCGGGCAATATCGGTACCGATCTGCTGATGAAGATGCAGCGTTCCGAGTGGATTGAGCCGGTATGGATGGTGGGTATCGATCCGGAATCCGAAGGCCTGAAACGCGCTAAAGAAATGGGCATGAAAATCTCCACCACCGGTGTCGATGGCCTGGTACCCCATGTACTGGAAGATGATATCCGCGTAGCGTTCGATGCCACTTCTGCCTACGTTCACGCTGAGAACAGCCGCAAGCTGAATGAGCTGGGTGTAATTATGGTGGACCTGACCCCGGCGGCAATCGGCCCGTTCTGTGTGCCACCGGTCAATCTGAAAGAGCACGCCGAAAAAGTTGAGATGAACGTCAATATGGTGACCTGTGGTGGCCAGGCAACTATCCCTATGGTAGCCGCAGTGTCCCGTGTACAGCCGGTTGAATATGGTGAAATTGTCGCGACTGTATCTTCCCGTTCTATTGGCCCTGGCACACGACAGAATATTGATGAGTTTACCCGCACAACGGCCGGTGCGGTTGAGCAGGTAGGCGGTGCTAAAAAGGGTAAGGCGATCATTATCGTTAACCCGGCTGAGCCACCACTGATGATGCGCGACACCATTCACTGTTTGACCGAATCTGAGCCGGATCAGCAAGCGATCACTCAGTCTGTACACAATATGGTGAAAGAGGTGCAGAAGTATGTGCCGGGCTACAAGCTGGTTAATGGCCCAGTGTTTGATGGCAACAAAGTTACCGTCTTTATGGAAGTGGAAGGTCTGGGTGACTTCCTGCCGAAGTACGCTGGTAACCTGGACATTATGACGGCGGCGGGCCTGCGTACTGCTGAGATGTTTGCCGAAGAAGCCGCTAACGGCGTAATTGAATTACCAGCGCGTGGCTGAGTGGAGGATTGAGATATGGACCTTAAAGGTAAGAACGTAACGCTCCACGATATGAGCCTGCGCGACGGTATGCACGCCAAGCGCCATCAAATTTCGCTGGACGAGATGGTGAATATCGCCACCGGTCTGGATGAAGCGGGTATGCCGCTGATCGAGGTAACCCACGGTGATGGCCTGGGTGGTAGCTCGCTGAACTACGGTTTCCCGGCGCACACCGATGAGGAATACCTCAGTGCGGTCATCCCTGAGATGAAAAACGCCAAAGTCTCTGCGCTGCTGCTGCCAGGGATCGGTACTGTTGATCATCTGAAAATGGCGAAAGATCTGGGTGTATCCACCATCCGTGTTGCTACCCACTGTACCGAAGCGGATGTATCCGAGCAGCATATCGGTATGGCCGCGAAGATGGAGATGGATACCGTCGGCTTCTTGATGATGGCCCATATGGTCAGCCCGGAGACGTTGCTGGAGCAGGCGAAGCTGATGGAAAGCTACGGCGCGAACTGCATCTACTGCACCGACTCCGCAGGCTACATGCTGCCGGACGAAGTAACCGAGAAGATCGGTTTCCTGCGTAGCAATCTGAACGCCAACACCGAGATTGGTTTCCACGGCCACCATAACCTGGGTATGGGTATTGCCAACTCACTGGCAGCGATTGAAGCCGGTGCGGCCCGTATTGATGGTTCTGTTGCAGGCTTGGGGGCCGGTGCTGGTAATACCCCGCTGGAGGTGTTTGTGGCGGTGCTGGATCGTATGGGTGTAAACACCGGTATCGATCTGTACAGCATTATGGATGTGGCGGAAGACCGCGTGGTACCGATGATGGATCAGCCGATTCGTGTTGACCGTGATGCGCTGACGCTGGGCTATGCTGGTGTCTACTCCTCCTTTCTGCTGTTTGCACAGCGTGCTGAAGCCAAATACGGCATCCAGGCGCGCGATATCCTGGTAGAGCTGGGCCGTCGCGGCACTGTGGGTGGCCAGGAAGATATGATTGAAGACCTGGCGCTGACCATGGCTAAAGAGAAGGGACTGATCTGATGAATGAGACGGTAAATGCGCTCACTGATGAGCAGATCGCGGCACTGGCCGAGCATGTGGAAAACGCCGAGCTGAAGGCGCAGGACATCACCAAAATCACCAATGAATATCCGCAGATGACCTGGAAGGACGCCTACGATATTCAGTGGGCGATCCGTGCCCGTAAGGAAGCACGTGGCAGCAAGATTGTCGGCATGAAAATGGGCCTGACCTCCTGGGCCAAGATGGCGCAGATGGGTGTAGAAACCCCATGCTACGGCTTCCTGGCAGACTACTTCTCAGTGCCAGACGGCGGCGATATCCAGACCGATCAGCTGATCCATCCGAAGATCGAAGCGGAGATCGCCTTCGTCACCAACAAGCCGCTGAAAGGGCCGGGCGTGCATATCGGTGATGTTCTGAACGCCACCGAGTTTGTCATCCCGGCGGTGGAAGTAATCGACTCCCGATACGAAAACTTCCGCTTCGACCTGAAAAGCGTTGTTGCTGATAACTCCTCCTCAACCCGCTTTATCACCGGCGGCATGATGGCCGACCCACGTGACCTGGACCTGAAAACCCTCGGCGTAGTGATGGAGATCAACGGCGAAGTGGTGGAAGTGGGCGCTGGCGCTGCTGTACTGGGCCACCCAGCATCCTCCGTCGCCATGCTGGCCAATATGCTGGGCGAGCGCGGTGAAGAACTGCCAGCAGGCACCTTTGTAATGACCGGTGGTATCACCGCTGCCGCAACGGTGAACAAAGGCGATTCCATCTGCGTACGCTACCAGGGGCTGGGTTCTATCTCGGCGCGGTTTGTATAAGTTGCTTTTGTAGGATGGGCAAAAGAGCGGAGCGATGTGCCCATCAGCTACCAGGGTTGATGGGCACGCTGCGCTTTGCCCATCCTACGATTGAACAGGGTGATCCTCTGGCAATCAGGAGAAAGATATGCCAATTGCACAGATCAATATAATCGAAGGGCGCACCGATGAGCAGAAAGAGATGCTT
>JAOXSF010000098.1 GCA_025800125.1 Marinobacterium sp. | reverse complement strand
CTGACGGCTCAGCTGCTCAACCAGCAGCTTTTCAGCATCAAGCTGTTCAAGGCGGCTTTCATACATCCGCTCGATTTCGCTTTCAGCATCGAGGTACTGCTGCCAGTAACCTTCAGCCCCGCCCTGCACCTGTGCAAGCTGAGTTTGCTGCAACTCTGCCAGCTGTGCCCTGGCATCGGCAACCGCCTGTAATGCTGGCGCAAGATTGACAGCTTCAGTCCAGGCATCAGTACCCTGTTCAAGCCCGGCAATCAGCGTGCCCAGGTCAGCAAAGCTATGAACAGCCGCATCGTGGAGCTGGTTGTATGCAACAACTGGCTGGCGACGTTGCTCGATCAGCCATTCCAGATAACCGGATTCGCTGAGGATGGCTTTCATCAGCGTATCCTGAGCGCCGGGCAGCATGTGCAGGGCGATTTGCGGTACGACTGAAGGTATGCCCGCAGGCTGTCTGCTGGTATCAGGTTGTTTTGCTGCATCTGCCCGTGCCCGCTCAACCGCTGCATTATGTTGCTCTGCTGCAGCAATAGCGGCAGTCAGTTCATCAATACTGCTGGCATACCCGGCCTGCATATCACCCAGGCGACGGGCTTCCTCTGCCCAGTGTTCCTGCCATTCTGATACGCTAAAACCGGCTGCCAGCATTTCACCGAAGTACACACTGGCGTTGTCTCGCCGTGTTTCTGCAGCGGCAAGCTGATCAGCCAGCTCAGCACCACTGTGCGCTTCACGGGCTGCTGCCAGTTCAGCATATAACCCTTCTGTATCAATAAGGCTGTCAGGCGCAGCGGCCACCGTGCCAGCACCACCACCCGCCCCGGCACCACCTGCTGTGGTTGCAGCGTTGCCCATTGAACCGTTCAACGTATCAATCGCCTGGGCCATCTCAATTGCTGCAAGATACGCCCGCTGGCCTGCTTCGGTCGATTTATCCTGTGCATCGGCATAAGCACGGGCCTGATTGATGGTGGTGATAATGGAATCACCCAGCAGCCCCTGCTCTGCGTTCAGCTCACCCAGCCGTCGGGCGGCCTGTTCCGCTTCAATACTGGCCCGTTCAGACTCTGAATACAGTAGTGACCAGCCCATCGACATCTGCTGGCTGAAGCGCTGAGCACCACCGGCTGCCTGCACAAACTGATCAGCAACAGTGAGCATCTGATCACCCGTAAACTGCAAGCCCCAGCCAAGTTGCGTGCTGTACTTTGTAACCAGCTCTGCTTCGCTGGCAACACGGGCGATGGTATCTGTAAGCTTTTCAGAGGCATGCTGAAGATCGTAGAACGTCTCTACACCCGAGGCCCCGGCATTGCGTGCAGCCGTTACCGCAGCGTCCAGAAATGCAACGGTCTGCTGGTACTGCAACAGCTCTGCTCGCAGCTGCGCACCCGCTGCCGTACTGCCGTTAATGGCTGTAATCGCCGCCCGGTATTCAGCGGCGTTTTTAACCACCGACATACCATTCTGTGTCAGCACATCATTCAGCTGATCGTACCGTTCAAGCTGTTCGTCATAGACTTTCTGCTGACGTTCGGCACCGGTATAGAACAGCTGCTCAAACTGCTGATTCTGGGCAATGAAGGCAGACAGGCCGCCAGCAGATTGCACCAGTGCATCTGCCTCTTTCAGTGCGGCGGCACCGGTTGCCTCAAATTGCAGGCCAACATGTTCAGAGGCACCACGTACCGCTTCAAGTTGCAGGTTCAGGCGTTCATAAGTAACCGCCAGCGGTTCGCCTTCTGCTTGCAAATCTTCATAAACCGTCAGCAGTACACCGGCCTGGCTGGCCATATGTTTAACCGCTGCATCAAGCGCAGCATTCAGATCATCACCGCCGTAAACCTCAAAATCACCGGTGCCCAGATCAGCACTGCCATTGGGCGTGTAAAGTAACTGGTTACGGCGGGTAATATCGTTGTCGGCTTTTATACCGATACCGTCGCGATCACCGACGGTTACCTGGTAACTGGTGCGGCTGTTTACGCCACTGTATTTATCCAGCGCGGCATCAAAACCACTGAGCAACTGCGCGATCTGTGTGGCTGCATTGCGGTTCTGTTCTGAGAACTTTTCGCCATTCTCGCCACCGCTGTAGACATGGTTGTCGTCGCCGGTAAAGCCGCCCCACTGTGTTTTGTCACTGGGTTCACCACCCAGCAGACCTGCCAGCGCACCGATGCCGATTGCCGCCCAACCAACAGGGCCAAGGCCAGACAATGCACCGGTAGCACCAGACATAAAACCACCCCCTGCCATGGCCGACGAGATACCACCCGACAGCGCCACAGACCCGGCACCACCCACCAAACCGCCACCTACACCATATTGCTGCGACAGTGCAAAAGCAGTCAGGCCCGGTGCGACGGCATTCAGGCCTGCTGCTGTGCTGCTGCCGGGGTCTATTAATAACTGAGATGGCGGCCCCATACCATCGGCGGCCATACCATAGCCCAGACTTTGCGCCTGGCTATTGATAAAGGCGGTGGTACCACCTGAAGCCGGATTAAAGAAATCCAGCGCATTACCTGCCATATCAGACAGGCCTGAAAAATTGGGCATAGACGGCATTGAAAAACCGCCATGGGCAGAACCCTGTGCCGCGCCCCCACTGGCCACCTGGCTGAACATCTGGTCGATACCCGTCGCACCACGGGCCGCCGCCCATAACCATTCACCGGCAAAACGCTTGGCGGCATTAGCTGCTGCATCGACGAAACTGTCCATATCATCGAACAGACTGGTGAACAGATTCCGCCCGGCATCGTCCAGGTTATCGAAGGCGTTTTCCCAGGCTTTGGCGAAGGGGTCTACTTCTTTGGTGGCTTCCTGGGTCGCGCTGGTGATCTGAGTGGTGGCTTTGGCACTTTTGCGCGCAGCCTGTTCATGGTCGTACATCTGACCAGCCAGCACCGCCAGCTGATGGCCATGTTTCTTCAGCTCTTCTGTGGAGACAGAGCGCAGTTTATTGGCGATATACTGCGCCTTCTCGCCCGCTTTCATCAGTGCAAATTCTTCCTGCATCTGCTCCAGCATCGGACGTTTTTGATTTTCCAGGTCTTTCAGGCGTTTGGCTTCTTCGGCCAGCTGCTTGTTCAACTCTGCCAGGCGTTCTTTCACTTTATCAGTGGCAACACCTTCCTCTTCAAGCAGGGATAACAGTTGCTGCTTATCCGCCTTCAGCTGTTGCAGGCGGGTTTGCTTGGCTTTGTATTTATCCAGCAGCGCCTGGCCTGTTGCAGTCAGCTTGCCCTCTGCATTAACTAACCTGCCTGTAGCATCAGCATCACGCTTCATTGCATCTTCAACCGCAAGACCCGCGATTTCAGCCTGATTACTCAGCTCTACATATTCTTTAGATAGAGAAATCAGCCGATCTTCCAGCTGCTTAACTGCTGCTTTACTGTCCGCAAAGGAACCACCATACCCCCCTGCTTTTTGCTGTTTCTGAAGAGCAGCAAGCTGGTTACTTGCAGCTTTAATTTCCCCCCATTTCTGCTGTAACGACGCACTGATGGCGTCCAGTGCCGAACCAGCTTTCAAAACATTGGCGTTACTTAACTCAGTAATCAGAAGCTTCGTTTCCTTCTTGAGCTTACGAGTGCGTTCTTCTGCTGTTTCATACTTTTGCGCCATAGCGAAAATGGCCGTACCCGCCAGAAACGCCACACCCGCGGGCCCACCGATCAGCGCCAATGCACCTTTCAGACCACTGGTAATTGTGGCTGTCAGTTGGCCGACAATGTTGTAACGCCGACCCGCTGCTGCCAGATTATCGGTTTCAGTTGCCAGCACCTTTTCAGCCATAGTCAGCTGACGGGTTTCAACGGCTAGTACTTTTTCGGCCACAGTCAACCGATGAGCCTCATCAGCCAGCCCTTCTTTAGCTGTAGTTAGCTGATGAGATTCACCAACCAGCACCTTCTCAGCTGCAGCTAGTTGATTAGTTTCGACAGCCAGTACCTTTTCAGCCTCAGCTAGCTCATGAGCGACCTGTTGCTGTACATGGCCAATCTCACCCATACGCACAGCCGTATCTAACCGCCCCTTAGCGCTTATCTGAGCATCCATCCGCTGCTTCTCAATCCGCTGCTCAGCATCTAACGCCTGTAATGAGCTTTGCAGCCGACTAACTTCCTGTGCCGCTACAGCTTGACTCACCTCAGCCGCATAGGCATTAGCTTTAGCGCTTTCATAAACAGCCTTTACTGACTCGTATTGAGTTTCGGTCGCTTCGTATTGAGCTTTGTTCGATTCGTACTTGGCCTTAGTTGATTCACGCTGAGCCTTAATTGATTCGTAATTAGCCTTAATCGACTCATACTCAGTTTCAGTTGATTCAACCTGAGCCCTAACCGACTCGTAGTTGGCTTTAATTGCTTCATATTGTGCCTTCGTCTTATCAACCACGGCTGGCATATACCGAGCAGCCATAACACTGGCGCTAGCAACTAAAGCATCATCAAGATATTCAACAGCTCCAGCATTATCCCGGATGGTTTCCGCCAAGCCATTAAGATGATCTGTTGCCGTGTTACCAACCAGCACTGTCAACCGGTTCTGCACCCCGCCCAAAGCACCGGAAACACTGTCCCAGGCTTCGGCGTAGTCCATCACGGTTTGCACATCGGCATCTGACATAGCGATACCGGAGGCCGCCGCTTCTGCTTTAAGTGCCAGTAATTTCTGGGCGTTGTTATCGAGCAGTGGGAGCAGGCGGGACGCTTCGTCAGCCAGTTCTTCCATAAAGGAAACTTTCTTACCCTGGTCGTCCACCTTTGTGATGGCTTCGCCAAGCTTCAGCAGCTTTTCATCAGCGGTCAGGCCTTCAAAGTCAGCCGCTGCCAGGCCCAGTTCTTCCAGCGCATCGGCTGCCTCACCGCCACCATTACGGGCAAACTCACCTAGCCTCTCGGTAACATCTTTGAGGATGCTGCCCATTTTTTCCGCATTTACCCCCGCCGCTTTACCGGCATACTGCCAGGCTTGCAGGGAACCGATAGATATATCAATAGACTGCGCCAGCGCCTGGTTATCACGGATGATCTGGGCGTTGATCATGGTACTCAGGCCCGACCAGACACCGGTTACAGCGGTAACGGCCGCACTCACCCGGCCCACGCCGTCGAGCATACCGGTGAAGGAACCTTCAGCCTGCTGGTTAGCGGCACTCAGCCGAGTATTGGCCTGGTTAGCACGGTTGGCGATTTCGGCATATTTGTCCAGCTCTGCCCTGGTCAGACGGACGGCGCGCACACCACCGTCGGCCCGGCCATCAATCTGAACAGCAATCTGATGTTGTCTTGCCATAACAGCGTTCCTTTTGCTGAGACGCCCGGAAAACGGGCATAAAAAAACCCGCCGGGTGGCGGGTTGTTTGAGATTAGTCCAGCGTGGGCATTAACACGCCGGGCGGGATAGCGGGTTTACCGCGATTCAGTATGTCGAATTCGTGTGCATATACTCTGCAGTTCAGTCGCCAGAGAATGATCTGATCCTGTCGCGGCTTAGATTCCGCTATATGATCCAGTTCAGTCCATTCATACAGTAACCGGTCAGCGACTGCATGACGGTGTTCTTCACCAGGAGGCCCTAATAATCGGTGGCCATGAACAAAACGCTCTGCCTGTTGATGCCAGCGCTGTTGTTGCCACTCACGATGCTTCTCAGATAAGTCACTATGCTGAGCATATTTCCACTGCATCATCAGCTCGTAGGCTTCGCGCAAGGTTTGCAATTCAGTCTGATCGTAGCTTCCGGGATGGCCAAAGTAGCTGTGCATTATGGGAGCTGGGTCTATATGACTCTGGCCACTGTCATGAATTAAAGTTGCCAGCCGCTGATACCCGGATGCGGTCAGTAACAGAATGTTTCGCCCAGTCCTCACGCCCATCTTTCGCAATAGCTGCAACGACGCATTATCACTCACCTTAAGAATGTCGCCCTGCATAAAGCTGTCTCGATCACGCTGATAGATACGCTGGGCTGTACCGGCAGATAACCGATGCAACTGATTGACCATGGCAAGGGTCAGCATTGGTCTGTCCTGGAAGATCAGCCTTTTAATATCAGCCTGATCAGCAGTATGGTCGTCCAGACCCCGGCGCTGCATAGGCAGCTCTGGCTGCACTGCTTCCTGCTTCAACTTCGCTTTCAGTTGCTTTTCGCATTCGATGAAATAACGACGTGCCTCTCGGCCCTTGGCGTTACGCTCGACCATGGAGAGCTCCTTGGCCATATCCAAGGTAACGAAATATTCCTTAGCATTGTGACCACCTCGACCTTTGCTTTCCCGTTTTGGAAAGCAAACAATGAAGTCGACTTTTTCTTCAAAACCATATTGACCTATACGCCTGACGATCCAGGCAGCAAAGGTCTTACCTATTTCAAGAAAAGCATGTAGCTGACGAGCATTAATGGTTTCTACTGGATCACCCGCAATGATACGGGAGTGGATGGGGAGAAGTTGAGCAGCCATACTTGGCCTCCTGTGGTTTCTAAGCCACCATAGAGATGCCAATCTCTTAAATGGTGGCAGATCAGATGATGGGTTGGCATCACCGGCCACAAGTCCCGGCCCGACCGAAGTCGGCCACATCACCTGACCTGCCATAACACGCAGGTGCAAGGGAGCGCGCACAAAAAAACCGCGAGCGCGGTATATGCGTCTTGTGGAGGTTCAGGATGCCAATCCCGGCGCTGGATTTTGCCAGCGCAGGTAGAGGATAGCCGTGGTTAACTGATTAGGTCAACTAACTACTGAATAGTACTTACCAAAACAAGCCTGTTTGAGCTCGCAGTCTCGCGGCTAGCTCTAGAAATACATTTCGTTCAGCAATCTGTTCTTCGTGAAAACACTGATTAGCGAACTCAATCAATTGCTCTTCACTCATTTCACGGATGCTATCTTGATGCTTAGTAACAAGTTTACGGGCATATAGGTACTTATTCTCACCTTTCTGTCCCGACGCTTCTATTACCCAAGCAGGCTTCTCCACTCGACTCAATCTTGACGATAGCTTATGAAGCTCCTGAAGAATCAACTTCGAATCATCAGATACGTCAGCACTTTGCGGAATAGTGGCGGCATCAATATCAACCAGCGACATCAAACTGGTCATCCCAGAATTTGCTTCGCCGGTCTCCTTAATCATGGTCGCCAGCTGGTTGGCGTTCGCCTTCACCA
>JAOXSF010000202.1 GCA_025800125.1 Marinobacterium sp. | reverse complement strand
CTGGCACGGGCACGGGCTCTGGCTCTGGTTCTGGCTCTGGTTCTGGCTCTGGTTCTGGCTCTGGTTCTGGCTCTGGTTCTGGTTCTGGTTCTGGTTCTGGCTCTGGTTCTGGCTCTGGCTCTGGTTCCGGCTCTGGTTCCGGCTCTGGTTCTGGTTCTGGCACGGGCACGGGCACGGGCTCTGGTTCTGGCTCTGGCTCTGGTTCTGGCTCTGGTTCTGGTTCTGGTTCTGGTTCTGGTTCTGGTTCTGGTTCTGGTTCTGGCTCAGGTTCAGGTTCAGGTTCTGGCTCAGGTTCAGGTTCAGGTTCAGGTTCAGGTTCAGGTTCAGGTCTTGGCGGGGGCGTTGGTGGTGCTGGGGGCGCAGCAACATTCAAGGTGAGGGTATTGGGCGTGACAGATGAATTGGTGCCATCGTTAACAGTAAAGGTAAAGTTGGCGTAGTTGCTGCCTGTAGCACCACTGTCAGGCGTAAAGACCAGGTTAGTAATATCCGCAGCCGGTATTATCTGATCAACAGAAACCGGCGTACTGTTCAGCGTTAAGCTACCCGCTGCTGGCAGGGATTTGATAGTGATACTGCTGAGTGTGTCGCCATTGTCCGGGTCAGTAAAATTAAAGTCGGTACGACTGAAGGTGTGGCTGCCATTATAAGATACGGATTTCGTAGCATCTGCACTTGTGGGGGCATCCTGATTTGCTGTGATGTTCAGTGTCAGGGTTTCGGTAACCGCTGTGGCGCCGTCTTCGCCACCGTCGCTGATCTGGGCGCTGATGGTGAGGTTCTGGTCATAATCGGCAGCAGGGGTAAAGGTCAGCGCCTTCAGGGCCGTTTCCAGTGCAGCAATATCATCGCTCAGGCGCCAAACTCCTGTATTGTTGTCAAAGCTGCCCGCTGAGCTTGTCAGGGTGCCTGCGTTGCTGTCTGACAGTGTCAGGGTTGCAGTCAGTTGTGTATCGTCCGGGTCAGCCAGGGTCAGATTGCCCAGAGAAAGTGCATTATTGCTGCTGTCCTCTGTAATCGTAACCGTCTGTGCCAGATGGGTTGCGGTGGGTGAATCATTAATGCCGGTGGTTGAAACGGACAGTATGGCTGGAGGCCCTGCATTGCCGTCGGTGTCTATCGCTGTAATGCTGATTTTACGGTCTGCACCGCCGACAGCATCGCCCGTCTGTTCAAACGTCAACAGGGTCATCAGCTCTATATAGTCGGGATGTCGGGTAGTCCCCATCAGCATGATATGCGTATCGCTCATATAGAGAACAGTTATGCCGTTCTCTTGTGCGTTAGAAGCCAGTGAGCCTAGCCGCAGTACGTCGCCAGGTTGAGCAGGTGTAACTAATTGAATATCCAGCTGCGCCAGCTGTGTACTGTCATCAGTAATTCTGATGTTAGCTGGTTGTAAAAGGCTTATGGCACTATCACCCTCTGTGAAGCTGGCCGTTGAGGTGTTATTAAGGCTAATAATAGGGGCTGCAAGTACGTCAATGGTTGCTGTATTTATGGCTGCTGCGTCAGCGGTGCCGTCGTTAACGGTGAATTCAACAGTGGCGTAGTTAGTACCGATTGCGTCTGTTGCCGGGCGATATTTCAGCAGGCCACTGTTCAGTTCGCTCGCGCTGACGGTAGTGCCATCGGCAAGCTGTGATTCTGCACCATTGAGGGTGCCGTCGTTATCGGTATCTACCCATAACGTGCCCAGCGCAGGGGCCGTATTGATTGTGATATGGTGCAGCGCGTCGTTTTCCGGGTCGTTATAACCCAGGCTCAATGGGCTAATCGCCTGGCTGTAATTTTTATAGGCTGTCCAGCTGCTGTCTTGGCCTGTGGGTTGATCGTTGACCGCGGTTATATCAACATTGGCTGTCTGTCTTGGGTTGGTACTGCCTGCCTGATAGTCAGTCAGAATAATATTGATCGTGACAGCATCATCACCGGACAGGTTATCAGGTGGAGTATAGGTTATACGGTTGCTGTCACTCAGGAATGTCTGAATATCTGCCGGGCTGCCGCGTAATGCAATGGCGTGGTGAATGGATGGCGTCAGTACCTGTACGCCGCCAGCGTTGGCCGCTTGAAAAGAGCCCCCACCTGGTGCATGCAGGGTCACCTCAAGCTGGTCGCCATCAACATCAGTAAAAGTCAGGGCTGATAAGTCAACAGGGCCTGGTGTGTCCTCGGTAATGATGATGTCTGCCAGAGTACCCGTCATTTGTGGCGAGTCATTTACCCCGGTGATATTTATATCGAGTACTTTATTACTCGCCAGTGCAGTGCCATTGCTATCAATAGCGCTGACTGTCAGGGTGGCAGCGCCATTGCCAAACGCATCCTGCTCACCGGTATATTGCAGGTGACCGCTGGTTTGCAGATAACTGTTTATATCGGCCGCAGAACCTGCCAGTGTGACCTGAGTATCATTGACTTTAATGGCAGTAACGCCGCTGCCTACTGCGCTACCATCGGCAGGCTCTGCCAGCACTCCGGCGGAAATATCCAGCGTAACGGTCAGGGCTTCGTTATCATCTTCACTGAAGGTCAGATCTGCCAGTGCCAGATCGCTCTGAGTATCTTCGGTAACGGTAATATGACTCAAAGAAGTAGTCAGTGCCGGAGCATCATCAATGGCAGTGATGTCGATATTGATCACAGTATCCTGTGCCATGGACGCACCCTGACGGTCATATCCCTTAATCGTTAGCGTAACCGCATTGTCTCCGGCCCGGTTTGCAGGTGGGGTATAGGAGATATTATTGCCTTGCAGATAGGTATTGATACTGCTGATGGGGCCATCTATAACAACGCTGTTGCTGGTTGACTCAACAAATGGATTCGCATTGTTGGGCATTGCCGTTAACGTGCCTGCGCTGACTTCCAGATTGAGCTGCCCACCAGAGTTATCAACATCGGTAAATGTCAGGTTGGACAGATCCAATGGATTGTTACTACTATCTTCGTCAATGGTTATATCGGCGACAGTACCCACAGTTGCTGGAGCGTCATTGATAGCAGTGATATTTATATTGATCACTTTATTATTCGCCAGTGCAGTGCCATGGCTATCAACGGCGCTGACTGTCAGGGTGGCTGCGCCATTGCCAAACGCATCCTGCTCACCGGTATATTGCAGGTGACTGCTGGTTTGCAGATAACTGTTTATATCGGCCGCAGCGCCTGCCAGTGTGACCTGAGTATCATTGACTTTAATGGCAGTAACGCCGCTGCCTACTGCGCTACCATCGGCAGGCTCTGCCAGCACTCCGGCGGAAATATCCAGCGTAACGGTCAGGGATTCATCGTCTGGTTCTGCAAAAACCAGATCGTTCAGTGTCAGATCGCCGGTTGTATCTTCAGTGACGGTGACATCGGTACGCGTAGTGGTCAGTGTTGGTGCGTCATCAACAGGGTTTATTGGCTGCCTTACGATACCGGTGCCGGAGGAAAAAGGGGTATCCCCACCGTTGTTGCTGACATCGTAATAGCCGCCTGCATGTTCATCTGTTCCCCCTGTCAAATCCCAGACACGAAAGGTCAACTCGCCATCTTCATAGCTGTTGCTGGCGGGGGTGTAGCGTATCCACTGGTTTGGGTTCAGTAACAAGGCATTGCTGTCCGAAGCATTGCTGATTACGTTCCAGTTGCCATCATCGCCTGTGGTTGAATCTGAAGAGTAGTGCCAGCTGCCACCCCCTGTTGTTGCCGTAACAGCAATGCCAAGCAGCATTTTATTCTGCTCAAGATCGTTGGCTGTGGAAAATGCGATCAGGTTTAAGACGTTCAGGCCTGATGGCGTGCTGTCTTCGTCAGTAGCGGGGAGTTGTATGCTTCCGCTGATTATAGGGGCGTTATTACTCATGTTTATCTCCATATCTGGCGATGGTCTGCCATATCCAGAGTCGGTTCTTTGCCTGGCTATGTCTTACCTTTAGCCCGTCTGGTCAGAGGATTTTTCTGGTGTTTTTTTGGTGTTTAGCAGGCCGTCAGCGGGGATACATCAGGCCTGGCGCCCTTTTTATAGCCATTGATTTCAGGCCACAACCAGGCCTGGACGGGGTGTATAAAAACAGAGACAGGGTGTTAAAAAATGGCTGATAACAGGCTATCAGTCACAGTGGTTCGAGGGTTTGTCTGTTATCTGCTTGCCCTGATAAGGAGAGCTTGATCTGTTGTAGATCGCTTGCGTAAGGACGGCTTCTGTCGAGGGTGTTGCAATGCATTGCAAATGTCTTTGCTGTGCTGGAAGCTTTACGTTTTTGTGCAACTTTGGTGATGCTCACTGAAACTTTTACTGTCCAGGGCTTTACCTTTCAGTCTTTTATGCTTCCTGGTTTTTTCTATTAAGATCTTTATTTATCAATATGTTATGTGGTTTTTTGCTTTTTTTTGAGCGTGGTGCCAGCCATTACGTTTACGTTGTTATATATAAAGTTTGATCCGGCCGGATTGATCTCGTTAAAAATAGCGAACACTATTCAAAGCCAGTTATGCACACCTCAGGGAATGTTGTGTTGCAAGATCAGAGAGTCCACATGCCCGTGTGTGCAGTTGAATTGACCGATGGACTTGAAGAGGGTGCCACCATGGCCAAGAAGCCTCCGTTTAACTGGGAAGATCCGTTTCTGCTGGAAGAACAGCTGACTGAAGAAGAACGTATGGTTCGCGACAGTGCTTACGATTACTGTCAGGGTCAGTTGTTGCCACGGGTACAGGAAGCAAACCGCAATGAAATTTTCCATGTGGAAATCATGCGGGAGCTGGGTGAACTTGGCCTGCTGGGCAGCACTTTGCCAGAGGAATACGGCTGTGCAGGGGTAAACCATGTCTGCTACGGCCTGGTGGCGCGCGAAGTCGAGCGTGTCGATTCTGGTTACCGTTCAGCGATGAGTGTTCAGTCCTCGCTGGTGATGCATCCGATTTATGCTTATGGCACCGAAGCGCAGCGTGTGAAGTATCTGCCAAAGCTGGCCTCAGGCGAGTGGATCGGCTGTTTTGGTCTGACTGAGCCGGATGTCGGCTCTGACCCGAATAACATGAAAACCCGCGCCACTAAAGTGGACGGTGGTTACATCCTGAAAGGGGCCAAAATGTGGATCACTAACTCGCCGGTTGCGGATGTGTTTGTGGTCTGGGCCAAGCTGGATGGCGTGGTGAAGGGCTTCATCCTGGATAAGGGAATGGAAGGCCTGAGCGCACCAAAAATTGAAGGTAAGTTCTCGTTGCGTGCCTCCATCACCGGTGAAATTGTGATGGAAGATGTATTTGTGCCAGACGAGAATCTGCTGCCGAATGTGGAAGGGCTGGCTGGCCCGTTTGGCTGCTTGAACAAAGCACGTTACGGCATTGCCTGGGGAGCAACGGGTGCAGCTGAATACTGCTGGCATCAGGCGCGCCAGTACACGCTGGATCGTATTCAGTTTGGTCGCCCACTGGCAGCTACTCAGCTGATCCAGAAAAAACTGGCCGATATGCAAACTGAAATCAGTCTGGGCGTACAGGGCTGTTTGCAGATGGGCCGCCTGATGGATGACGGTAAATGTGGTGTTGAGCTGATCTCACTGATGAAGCGCAACAACTGTGGCAAGGCGCTGGAGATTGCCCGTGTAGCCCGTGATATGCATGGTGGTAACGGTATTTCCGACGAGTTCGGCATTATTCGCCATGTGATGAACCTGGAAGCCGTGAATACCTATGAAGGTACACATGATATTCACGCACTGATTCTGGGGCGTGCGCAGACTGGCATACAGGCGTTCTTCTGATGAACGGCGCCCTGTCTCATATCAGGGTGCTGGATCTGAGCCGCATTCTGGCAGGCCCCTGGGCCAGCCAGATGCTGGCAGATTGTGGTGCCCATGTGGTCAAGGTGGAGCGTCCAGGCGCCGGTGATGACACCCGGCGCTGGGGCCCTCCGTTTATCAACCGGGCCGACGGCGGTAAAGATGCGGCCTATTTTCACGCAGCCAACCGCAACAAGCAGTCGATCGCAATTGATATTACCCGTCCTGAGGGACAGGCGCTGATCAGAAAACTGGCCGCTGAAAGCGATGTAGTACTGGAAAACTACAAAGTTGGCGGTCTGAAGAAGTACGGGTTGGATTACGACAGCCTGAAAGAGGTAAACCCGGCACTGGTGTATTGCTCAATCACGGGCTTTGGCCAGGATGGCCCCTACGCCAGCCGGGCAGGTTATGACTTTATGATTCAGGCTATGGGTGGCCTGATGAGCATCACCGGCGAGCCAGAAGGTGGGCCGATGAAAGCAGGGGTAGCACTGGCCGATATTATGACCGGTCTCTATGCTGCCCATGCTATTGAAGCTGCATTGCTTCACCGCACTGAAACAGGGGAAGGCCAGTATATTGATCTTTCTCTGCTGGATGTGCAGGTGGCAACGCTGGCAAACCAGGCAATGAACTATCTGGCCAGCGGTGAGGCACCGGGGCGACTGGGCAATGCCCACCCGAATATTGTGCCCTACCAGGCCTTTGCTACCTCGGATGGTCATATCATCCTTGCGGTGGGGAATGACAGTCAGTTTCGCAGCTTTTGCCAGCTTGCAGAAGCACCGTGGCTGGCAGATGAACCAACGTATGCTACGAACGACCAGCGTGTGATTAATCGTGAGGCGTTAGTACCACAGGTAGCAGAACTGATGCGTCAGCATTCCAGTCAGTGGTGGCTGGAGCAGCTTGCGCAGCGGGGTGTACCTTGCGGGCCGATCAATACCCTCGACCAGGTGTTTGACGACCCACAGGTAAAACATCGGAACATGCAGCTTGAATTAGGCACTGAGCAACATCCAGTGCCTTCTGTTGCCTGTCCGATAAAGTTTTCGGCAACGCCGATTGAGTACCGCAACGGTTCGCCTGCCCTTGGCAGTGCAACCGACCAGGTACTGGATGAACTACTTGATATGTCAGCCGCCGAGATTAAACAGCTTCGGGCCTCTGGCGTGGTGGCATAAAGCTGCAACTGTAAATTTTTCGATGTAAAGCCAGGTTGGCTGAGCATCGCAAACCCCTTCGCAAAGGGGGCCTTAACCGGCATTTACAGTTGTGGGAATACTGCAGGAATTTATAAGGTAAAAATAATGCAACTGAATAACCCGGCACTGCTGTGCAACAAAGCATACATTGATGGTGAATGGCGTGAAGCGCAGAGTGGCGCCCGCATGCCGGTGCTGGACCCGGCCAGTGGTGAACAGATCGCTGATGTGCCTGATATGGACAGCACAGATACTGCAGCAGCGATTGAAGCAGCAGACCGTGCACTGCCAGCATGGCGTGCAAAAACGGCTAAAGAGCGTGCTGTACTGCTGCGTAAGTGGTTCGAACTGATCGTCGCTGCCAAAGATGATCTGGCAACGCTGATGACTGCTGAGCAGGGTAAGCCGCTGGCTGAGTCTGCCGGTGAAGTGCTGTACGGCGCCTCTTTTATTGAGTGGTTTGCTGAAGAAGGTAAGCGTGTTTACGGTGATGTTATCCCGACCCACGCTGCGGACAAACGCATTCTGGTAACCCGTGAAGCGATTGGTGTTGTTGCTGCAATTACACCATGGAACTTCCCGAATGCGATGATTACCCGTAAAGCAGCCCCTGCACTGGCTGCGGGCTGTACCATCGTTATCAAACCTGCTGAAGACACGCCGCTGTCTGCACTGGCACTGATGGTGCTGGCTGAGCAGGCTGGCATTCCAGCGGGTGTTGTCAACATCGTGACCAGCCGTAAGTCTGCGGAAGTGGGTCAGACGCTGACCGACAGTCCGATTGTACGCAAACTGTCTTTCACCGGTTCTACCGGTGTAGGTAAACAGCTGATGCGTCAGTGTGCTGATACCGTTAAAAAGATCTCTCTGGAGCTGGGTGGTAATGCACCACTGATCATCTTTGATGACGCTGATCTTGACCGCGCTATTCCAGCGGCTGTTGCCTGTAAATTCCGTAACGCTGGCCAGACCTGTGTCTGTGCCAACCGTATCCTGGTTCAGGATGGTATTTACGGCGAATTCATCAAGCGTTACCAGGCAGCTGTTGAGCAGATGACGATTGGTCATGGCCTGGAAGGCACCTTTGATCAGGGGCCGATGATTAACGCTGCGGCAATCGACAAGGTTGAAGAGTTGCTGACTGATGCGACAGATAAAGGTGCTCGCATTGTCAGCGGTGGTGCTCGCCACAGCCTGGGTGGTGGTTTCTACCAGCCAACGATTGTTGCTGATGTAACGCCAGAGATGCGTGTGGCTAAAGAAGAAATCTTCGGCCCACTGGCACCAATCTTCCGTTTTGAAACTGAAGAACAGGCAATTGCTATGGCCAACGATACCGAGTATGGCCTGGCTGCTTACTTCTTTGCCAATGATCTGGGCCGCGTGTGGCGTGTTCAGGAAGGCCTGGAATACGGCATGGTTGCGGTTAATGAAGGCATCCTGTCTACCGAAGTGGCACCGTTTGGTGGCATTAAGGAATCCGGCATCGGCCGTGAAGGTTCGAAGTACGGTATTGATGAGTACATCGAAATGAAATACGTCCTGCTGGGTGGCATGTAAGCCCGGCATCAGGTTACGCAGGCATGGTAATTGTTATCATGCCTGTGCCGTCCCGAATTAAGTAAAAATCTGTCAGTGCCGTTCAGGTCGTTTGGACGGTGCGGATGGCAGGTTCTGTAATGAAAGGAAAGAGCAAGTATGACAACCAACCAGGAACTCCAGGCACGTCGCGAACAGGCCGTAGCACGCGGTGCTGCTAACATCACTCAGCTGTTTGCCGATCGCGCTGAAAATGCCGAAGTCTGGGATGTTGAAGGTAAGCGTTACATCGACTTCGCGGGTGGTATCGGTGTACTGAACATCGGTCACCGCCACCCGAAAGTGGTTGCTGCGGTACAGGCACAGCTGGACAAGCTGATGCACACCTGTTTCCACGTTATGCCTTACGAGCCTTACATTGCTCTGGCTGAGAAACTGAATGAAGTAGCGCCGGGCGACTCTGCCAAGAAAACCCTGCTGCTGAACACCGGTGCAGAAGCGGTAGAGAATGCTATCAAAGTTGCCCGTGCTGCCACTGGCCGTTCTGCGGTTATCGCCTTCAACGGTGGTTTCCATGGTCGTACCATGATGGGTATGGCCCTGACGGGTAAAGTTGCGCCATACAAGCAGGGCTTTGGTCCATTCCCGGCTGAAGTATTCCACGCCCCGTACCCGAACCCGACTCACGGTGTATCCAGCGAAGAATCTCTGGAAGCGGTACGTACACTGTTCAAAGTTGATGTAGACCCGCAGCGCGTTGCGGCGATCATCATTGAGCCGGTACAGGGTGAAGGTGGTTTCTACCGTGCGCCAACTGAATTCATGCAGGGCCTGCGTGCACTGTGTGATGAGCACGGCATCCTGCTGATCGCTGACGAAGTACAGTCCGGTTTCGCACGTACTGGCACACTGTTCGCGGTTGAGCAGAGCGGTATCGAGCCAGATATGGTGACCATGGCTAAGAGTATGGCGGGTGGTATGACCATCTCTGCACTGGTAGGTAAAGCGGAGCTGATGGACGTACCAGGCCCAGGCTCTGTAGGTAGCACCTACGGTGGTAGCCCGATGGCATGTGCCGGTGCGCTGGCAACTATTGAAGTTATCGAAGAAGAGAATCTGTTGGCGCGTGCTAACGAAGTGGGCAGTCTGGTTACTGAGCGCTTCAACGGTATGGCGGCAAACGGCCTGGATATGATTCAGCACGTACGTGCAGCTGGCGCGATGGCAGCTTGTGAAATCATGACCGATGGCAAGCCAGATGGCGACCTGGCGCGCGCGCTGGTTGCTAAAGCGAGCCAGAACGGCCTGCTGCTGCTGTCTTGTGGTACGTACGGCAACACCATCCGCGTACTGATGCCTCTGACTGCCTCTGATGAACTGATCAATGAAGGTCTGGACATCGTAGAAAGCTGCCTGAAAGAACTGACCGCAGGCTAAGCGTTTTGTTGTAATGCTGCTGTGAGGGGAAACCCCAGCCAGTACGAAATGGGCACGGCTGTGATACGCAGTGCCCATTTTTATACTATCTCCTGCCTTTGATCTGGCAACAGTTTTCCTGCCTTACTCCCCTGGCCTTTTTATTGCCTCATCGTATAATGGCCAGCCTGGCCTGTCTGGCCGTCTGATCTTTTTCTTCCCGAATGGAATACGCATACTGTGGATGTGGGTGAACGTTTAAAAACGATCCGTCAATTGCGCGGGTTGTCCCAGCGTGAACTGGCCCGTAAGGCCGGTGTCACTAATAGCACCATTTCAATGATTGAAAAGAACGGTGTCAGTCCGTCTGTCAGTTCACTGAAAAAGGTGCTTGGTGGTATTCCCATATCTATTGGTGATTTCTTTACCCTGGATCTGGAGAATCTGCATGCTACTCAGGTGGTGTATCGGGTTGATGAACAGCCTGACCTGGGGAGTGATGGTGTCAGTCTGAAGCTGGTGGGTGCCGGTTTTAAAGACCGAACGATGGATGTCATGCACGAGACGTACCCACCAGGTGCTGATACCGGGGAAGAGATGCTACAACATGAGGGGGAAGAGGGTGGTGTGGTGATCAGTGGTGAAATCGAGCTGACCGTTGGCCTTGAGGTGTATCAGCTTAAAGCGGGTGACGGTTACTATTTTGCCAGTAACCGCCCCCATCGTTTCCGTAATACTGGCGATCAGCCCTGTATTATTGTCAGCGCTAACCCGCCAGGTTAGGTGTAATCAAGCGACGTTTAAACGTACCGTCAAGCTTTCTGAGTGATCTGGGAGCCAGCTGTTTTGCCCAGACCGTCATCCCCTGTGGTGAGCAGCGTGTCAACAATTCCGTTGTTCAGTACCGCCCGTCCCTGATTGATCAGTGCCAGCAGCTCATCTACATGGCTTTCGATCTGTCCCGGTTCTGGTTGCGAGAATTGCAGTCTGTCATCGCGTAGCCAGTCGCTTTTCAACCAGCCAGTCAGTTTGCCACGCATGTCGTGGCCGCCAAAGGCTTGCTCGATGCGGTCGGCCAGTGGATGACAGCTACCGTCCTTCAGGGTACCCAGCTCCCTGCCCCAGCGAAAGTTATCAACTACCTGTTCCAGATCGATGGTCTGCATATCGGTGGACGCCCCCAGCAGTTGCTGTAGTCGCTGGCGTAACTGGTTGTCCAGTTCGTCTGCCTGTTTTGCCAGCCACTGGCGGTATTCTGCTCGACTTTTGGGCCCATCAGCGGTGTGAAAAGTATCTGTTTCATTAAAGTGTTGTTGCTCAAACACCATCGCCTCCATCGATGCCAGTTGCAGCCCCTGTTGCCAGGGTTCTACCCCGGTGTGTCTGTATACCTGCATCTGGGTTCGGTGGTGGTTGCCGGGTATTTCCATCCAGTCATTGAGGGTTTTTGGTATTGATTCGAGCTTTTGCTGCTGGATGCTGACCGCCTCAAGCCGGGCGCTATGTTGCTGTGCAAACGCATTCAGCTATATTGCCGCTGGGTGTAAGGTGCCGTCATCCAGCTGTGCTACCGGATTGCCCACGCGCAGATTATCGACCATATCTTGCAGGGTAAAGCGAGGCTCAAGTGTCGGGTTGAAGGTGGTATCAAAGGTATTTGACCAGAATGCGCGACAAGCCCCGTACTTCCAGTGCGGGGAAGGATAGCGCGGGAGGCGAAAGCCTCCTTTAATTGAACAGTTTTTTGCTTAATGAATTGCCGAACGGGCAATACAGT
>JAOXSF010000090.1 GCA_025800125.1 Marinobacterium sp. | reverse complement strand
AGCCAGCAAGGTCAGACTTAGGCCGAAGAAGTTTCACCACTCGAAGACCAAAGGCCGGCCCCGCATCAACACCAGCGGTGCTAATGACCCCTCTAAAACACAGACCTTCGCTGACACTCTGCAGGAGAAGATCTCTACTCGCTCTGCAGACCATCCTAGCGACGCGGATACGACATGGGGTCACCTTCTCGACGCAATATATGATTCAGCCATGGCCGCATTCGGGAAGAAAGAACGCAGCAGTGCTGATTGGTTCGCGGCCCATTGGATTGAATTGCAGCCAGCAACGGAGGCCAAAAGGAAAGCTCTGCTAGCCTACAAGCAGAACCCCTGCCCTGGCACACGCGACGCCCTGAGAGCAGCCAGGAGCAAGGCACAGCAGACAGCCCGTCGCTGCGCCAATGAGTACTGGCAGAACCTGTGCGCCAACATCCAAGCAGCTGCCGACAGCGGCCACTCGAAGGGCATGTATGAGGGTATCAAAACAGCGACAGGTCCTACCTGTGTCGAAACAGACCCGCTTAAAGCAAAGACAGGAGAGGTCATCACAGACCAGAGTAAGCAACTCCAGCCTTGGGTGGAGCACTACCTCGCGTTGTACTCCACCCAGAACATCGTCACAGACGCCGCCCTCGGCGCCTTGCCCGACCTACCAGTCATGGAGGAGCTTGACGAGAAGCCTACACTGGAGGAACTCAGCAAAGCCATCGACTGCCTCTCTTGCGGCAAGGCATCCCGCCTGAAGTTCTGAAACACGGGAAAGCCGCTGTCCTGCAAC
>JAOXSF010000087.1 GCA_025800125.1 Marinobacterium sp. | reverse complement strand
GCAGTACCAGGCCAACACCGCCAACGGTGGCAAGGCCCATATCCAGACGGCCAATACCGCGCAGTACCATCTGGCCCAGGCCACCTACTGAGATCATGGAAGCGATAACGACCATGGACAGTGACAACATCAGAGTCTGGTTGACGCCAGCCATGATGGTGGGTGTGGCCAGCGGCAGCTGAACCTTGAACAGCATTTGACGTGGGGTACAGCCAAACGCGCGGGCCGCTTCAATTTTGTCGCCGGGTACCTGGCGAATACCCAGGTTGGTCAGTCGTACCAGGGGTGGCAGGGCAAAAACGATGGTGACCAGAACCCCCGGTACGTTACCGATACCGAACAGCATGACAACGGGCACCAGGTAAACGAAAGCGGGCAGGGTTTGCATCGCGTCCAGTACTGGGCGGACAATTTTTTCAGTACGGTCACTACGGGCCGACAGAATGCCCAGTGGAATACCGATCAGCACACAGAAAAACAGTGATGTCAGTACCAGTGACAAGGTGGTCATAGACTCAGACCAGACACCGATCAGGCCGAGGAAAAACAGGGTGATGGCACAGAAAATCCCCATTTTTTTACCGGCCAGCTGCCAGCCCAGTAAAGAGGAAAGAATAATGCCAATCAGTGGTGGAATGGATTGCAGTACATCTTCGGTAATATCCAGCACCTGATCAATTGGCCAGCGAATCGCGCGGAAGAAACCACGGAAATTCTGTACCAGATACTGGAGTATGCTCTCGACCCACTCACCCAGTGGGATAGTCAGAAACTGGAAAGGGTCCAGCAGGCTAAAGTCTGTCATTCTTATTTACCTGTTGTTCTTGTTATAGGAACCGGGTTACAGGAACCGGGGCGGGCTGCGCAGTTATCTACGTAGCCGCCCTGGTAACAGGGCTCAGTTATGGCTGAGGGTTTGTAGCAGGCGATCTTTGGAGATCACGCCACGGAAGCGGCCGTTGCGTTCAATGACGGGCACCGGATAGTCAGCATGGGCGATTTTCTTCACCGCGTCACGCAGCAGCTCATCACTGAAAATGGTCTGATGCTCGGCCAGTTGCTGGGCCTGTAATTGCGCTGCACTGCTTTCAGCGCTAAGGCCGTTCAGTTCAATGACACCCTGTAGATGGTCATTGTTGTCCAGCAGATAACCGAAGGTATGGCTGGCATCAAATGGTTGCACTGTGCCGTTGATGCGGATAGCGCAGCTACTGTCAGTACAGGCAACATCCTCTGCTTTCAGAATCTTGCTGATGTCGACACCTTTGAAGAAGGTTTCCACATAGTCATCCGCCGGGTTACGCATAATCTCTTCAGGTGTGCCGACCTGTACAACACGGCCACCTTCCATAATGGCGATGCGGTCACCGATGCGGATCGCTTCATCAAGGTCATGGGAGATAAAAATGATAGTGCGTTCCTGCTCTTGCTGCAGGCGGATCAGTTCGCCCTGCATCTCGTAGCGGATTAATGGGTCTAGCGCAGAGAATGCTTCATCCATCAGCAGAATAGTTGGGTCATTAGCTAAGGCGCGGGCCAGGCCTACACGCTGCTGCATACCGCCAGACAGCTGATGCGGATAGCTATCGCTATGTTCACCCAGGCCTACCTGGTTTAATGCTTCCTGAGCACGGGCGTTACGCTCTTTTTTATCCAGCCCGGAGATTTCCAGACCAAAGGCTGCATTTTCCAGCACAGTCATATGCGGCATCAGAGCGAATGACTGGAATACCATGCTCATATCGTTACGGCGGACATCCAGCAGGTCGGCATCACCCAGGTTGGTAATGTCACGGCCATTTAATTCAATGCTGCCAGAGGTTGGTTCAATCAGACGGTTAAGCAGGCGTACCATGGTGGATTTACCGGAACCGGATAAACCCATAATGACAAAAATTTCACCCTTTTTTACCGAGAAGGAGGCGTCGAAAACACCCACTGTCTGGCCAGTTTTGTCAAAAATTTCATCTTTGTCTGCACCATTATTGAGCATTTCCATAGCGGTATCCGGCTGTTCACCGAAAACCT
>JAOXSF010000081.1 GCA_025800125.1 Marinobacterium sp. | reverse complement strand
ATATAGCAATTATAAAATTTGTAATGAAATTTGTAAATGAATGTGCGTGTAGAGTCAGGCCATGCTGGATTAGAACCGCTGCGCGGTTCCCGCTTGTATCCCCGCCCGATTGGGCGAGGGTTTACGCGGAGTTTGCTAAAGGTCGCTGAAGCATTCAGTCGCCGTCACCGAGATGTTGTTAAAAGAATCAACTCATTTAAAGGCAAGTGTCCTGATGATTTTTTAACCGCGAACTTTTACGCGGTTAAATTTGAGCACCGAGGCAATCAGTATGATGCGTATGAAATGACAAAAAACGGATTCATCATCCTGGTCAATTCATTTCAATGTGCCAAGGCGCTAGAGTTGCAGATAGACTACATCGCTGCATTCGACTGGATGGCTGAAAAACTGTTGCAGCAGCAATATTCCCCTACCCCCTCCACCCCACCTGAACCTTCAATCGACACCGTTGGCCCGCACTGGATGCAGCTGGACAGCAAACCGGTGATCACCTTTAAACTTATCGAACAGCTGACAGGCCATAGCGTTGGCCAGCTGACCTACCTGTACCATAAAAACAAAGACCAGTTTGCCGAAAACTGCTGGGTTCTATCGACCAGCCAGCCGGGCTTTCAGCAACTGAAAGATCAGGGGCAAGGGGGTAATGTGGTCAGGCTGTTTAATGTTGAGGGCTATCAGCTGCTGATGCGGCTGTATCAGAACGAATATCAGCCACGGCTGGAGGCTGAGCAGGCCGAGCTGCTGCCAGCGCCGGAGGTTGCATCGGAACAACAGCTATTCCAGGCGCAGGGGGTAGTCCCGTTCTGCGATCTGAGCGGCGTTGATCTGCCTTATCCTGCTGCCAGGCATGAGCAGCCCGGCTCAAACGTGGGGGATCTGGGCGATGAACGGTTAGAAACCTATATGGATGTATTCGACGAAGCTCTGCGCGATAAGGCGCGTTATAACGGGCTGGAGTGTAAGGCGATCTGTCACTATCTGCTTAAAGGCCTGGCCACCCGTGACAGCCGTTTGCAGGCGGCGGCTATTGGTACGCTGTACGCGATGAGGGAACCCCTCGGGCTGAAGAAAATAACCGACCGTAAATAGCCACGGTGCTGCAGGGCGTAACTTTAATAGGTTGCGCCTTCTGTATCTTATCTCTGGTTATTATCTTCACGAACAAACCTTTCTTAAAAACATAAATAAACACCAAAGTCCCTTACACTATTTATATGTTGTTTTCACGCAATATATTTTAACCACAACCAAATAAAATGCTATGCAAAAGGATTATAATTGCGGTTGGTGCGAGTGATATTTTGAGGAACCCGCAATGGATAGCAGAGACGACATATTATTAGAATGCTCTTCCTGTGGTAAAGAAAAGCCGCTGTCGGAATATTACTCCCGCCCTGAGTTTAAGCGGGGATATACATATTCCTGCAGGGTATGTATTCAGGCTAAAGAGCGTGCCAGCAGGGCTGTTCGCAAGGCGAAGAAAAAAAACCAGCCTGCAGAGCCTCAGGAATCCTCGACAACCCTGAGCCTGTCTGCTGTGCCCTGGACGGCAGCGGGGCTGAGTCGTGTCGGATCAACGGTTATTCTCCATAAGCCTGACAGAAAAGAGCGCCAGTTTGACTTCTTTCCTGGTAGCAAAGCCAGCGTTAAAAAACAGGTTATTGGGCGTAGATCTTCAAACCACCGCTTACTGAAACCTGCCAGAGAACAGCAGCCATCAGAGGTTATGCCGGAATGCTCAGAAGAACAGCAGCTTTCATTTTTTCAGTAGTTTTTCTCACAGGTTCCATCTACCTGTGTACCGCGTTTGTTGAAATGAATCTGAACCCGCAGGCGTGGCCATATAACACGCGGTTAATCGCCGTAGTTATTCTGGCTGTTTCGTTCTGGCTGGATTTTCGTAAATCAAACACGCCTGCTACACAACCGGATTAAAGCACAGCAAAATCTCTGTACAGAAAATTACAGGGACTGTGCTATGTCGCTCAGAACAGAAATAGCGGCCCAGTTACGAATAGATCTGGGTATCAGCTGGGAGCTTAGTGAAAAAGCTGCCGCCAGCGCACTCAAGACAATCACTAACGTTGTAACAGACAGCCCAAGGACGGTATTTCCCGACCTTGGCGTTTTCCATATAGAGCAGAAGCAGCCTCGAAATGTACGCCTGTTCGGAGGGCGTCTGATGACGATTCCTCCTGCGTTCAGGCTGACATTCAAACCACAGAAAAGCCTGAAAAAAGAACTGGCTCAGGCTCATGGGGGCAGTAATGATTGATAAAGACCCAACCAGTTACCCTATGATTACATACCTGTGGGTGATCGGACTGGCCAGCTGGGGAGGTGTTGTCCGGTTTTATCAGATGATGCGGGCCTCAGAGAAAAAATACAGTAAGACGCAGTATCTGATAATGCTTCTCGGTGAGCTGGCTGGATCGGCTCTGGCAGGGCTGCTCACGTTCTATCTCTGTGAGCTATACAGTGTTGAACAGCTGATGACAGCCGTACTTGTGGCAGTCTCTGGCCATGCTGGAGCGCAGATCATGACGTTCATTGAACGCTTTATCATCACCCGGTATTTCGGCAAAAGCGGCATCAGCCTGCCTCATAGTAAGTAGGGTCACAAATGGCACGTCTCAGTAAAGAGCAGTGGATACAGTTATTTGTGGAGTTTGAAGGCTCCACGAAGACGCTATCCGGTTTCTGTAAAGACCGGGGCGTTGCCTATCAGACCGCAAAGAACTGGAGCAGCAAGCTCCGCAAAGCGGGTGAGTACCCTGCAGCAGGTACCGGTACCAAAAGTGGTACGGGTACTGCAAAAAGTACCGGTACGCGCTCTGGTAAAAGTGCCGGTAAAGACACCCCTCCTTCAAAAAGCAGCAATCGGCGCAGCTCCTCCAAAGAAAACAAAACCAGTACCAGTACCAGTACCGAAAAGAGTACCGGAGAGGATAAACCACGGAATCCATCGTGGTTTCAGCCCGGCAACGCGCTGGCGGTCGTTCATGGTGGTTACAGTAAGCACCTGCCTCCTGAGGTAGTTTCCGAGATACCCACCTATGGCCGGGAAGAGCTGCGCAGCCTGTCAAAAGAGATTCAGCTGACTCAGGGCCAGCTATTGCTGGTGCTAAAAAACAAAGCGAAATGGGAGGCTGACGAGGAATATGAACGGGTAGATCACACCAACTACCCTGTTGCTGAATATGAAGACAGTGATCATTTCGGCAAAACGGTCAAGCGTAAACGGCCCGACTATGAGGGACAGATCGAACGCCTGACCCGTCGTCTGACCTGGTTGAAGCAGGTGCATGAGCAGCTGGCGAAAAAGCCGTCCATGACGTATGAGGAGGCTGTTACAAAACGTCGTGAGATAATCGAGGCAGGCATTGAAGCCGGTGATAGCTGGGCTGATATCGGCCTGCAGATTGAGCTATACGGTCTGGAACTACCTTTCACTATCAAAGCCCGTATCAACGCTGAACTGGCGCTTATGGAGCCTCCAGAGCCTGACGACGGTATGACCGACGATGATCTTGAGAAGGCTGCAAAAGATTTCCAGCTGCTGCTGGATAACGAGGTCGAAGAAGAGGAAGCCCGCGCCAGAATGGTTGAACAGCTGCGGAAGGACTCCATGGCTGAGAAGAGCGCGGTTTAAGCCGGTCGCTCTTTTTGCTCTTTAATGAACCGGTACAGAGAGGATACGCTGACACCTGCTGCTCTGGCTGCGTCGGCCTTCTTCAGGCCATGGATATCAACAAACTCAACCCCCCTCTTCAGTTTATCCAGGGACTCGGACGTTCTCTGCCTGCCTTTGTACTTGCCTTCGTTTTTCGCCCTCTCGATCCCTTCATCTTGCCGCCGCCGCCGGTCTGCCCAGTCTTTGTGTGCGGTTGCAGCCAGTACATCCAGCATCAGGTTATTCAGCCCTTCGATTACAGCAACCAGCATCGGGTCTTTATTCTCGCTCAGCCGCAGGATCTGGTGAGTTGTTTCCAGCTCGGTTGTTACAATAAACAACCCCTTTGATTCGATCAGTCTTTTCAGCTTCTTCCATTCCTCGCGTGGCAACCGGGTAAGCCGGTCAACTTGCTCGATCAGTATCACATCACCTTTGTCTGCTTCATCCAGCAGTCGGGAAAGCTCCGGCCTGTCCATCTTGGTGCCGCTGGCGTTCTCTATATAGAACTCAGAGATGGCCATCCCCCGGTCTGCAACGAATGATTCAAGATACCCGCGTGCTCGGGTTGCATCCTGCTCGTCGGTTGACCCTCTCAAGTACGCTCTGATCTTCATATATGACTATTCCCACTTAGGTATCCGAAGTTGATCTAAATGATAAATATATCATTTAAGTATGTAAACATATCCAAACGATAAATATTCAAAGACTGCCTGCTATCTATCATCAGGGCATACCCAAAAAACACACTCAAAAGACACTTCAGGTTGTATAAAGCGGTGCGTTATGTGCCAGATGGCTTTAAGATGTACTTATGGCGTACCGGGTGTGCCTAAAGTATGTTTTTATCATGTACAATTGACGCAATAGCGGGGCTTGGATATGGGTAAGATAGTCGTGGTCACCAGCCAGAAAGGCGGGCCGGGGAAATCAACAGTTGCAACGAATCTGGCGTCAGGGCTGAGCCATCAGGGCTACGATGTCATGCTGGTTGATGCAGACCGGCAGATGTCAGCCCTGCGCTGGAGTCAGGACCGGGCAGAGAAAAACCCGGATTTGCCACTGGTGCATTCCGTTGCCTGCTACGACGACATTCGACCAGCGCTGAAAGATACGGCAGGCCGATATGATTTTGTTGTGGTTGATACCGCCGGTCGTGACAGCAAAGAGATGCGATTGGGTATGACCGTAGCTGACCAGCTGGTTGTGCCTTTCCGGCCCAGTCAGTTTGACCTGGACACACTGATGGCGCTCAGCGAGATAGTAACTGAGGCCATGTACCTGAACCCCACACTGGATGTCCGCGCCATTTTAAATATGGCACCTACGCACAGAGCTTCGTCTGAGGCTTCTGACGGCCTTGAATACCTGGCAGAATACCCGGTGTTCAAAACCATGAAGACGGTCTTGCATGACCGTAAGGTCTATCGTGATGCCATAGAAGATGGGCGCGGTGTAGTTGAGATGAAAAACGATAAAGCGGCTGACGAAATTCGCCAGCTGGTACAGGAGCTGTTAGATGGTAAGACCGCGTAAAACCCCAGATCCGGCGCTGGACTTCGCCCGTCGGGCTGATGAAACCGAGACCCCTGCACCTGTGACAGCATCAGCAGCACCGGCTTCAGACGTATTCGATCTGGATGCAGCGCTGGAAAGGCTGCATGGTCGTGAAAAACGGGATCTGACAGTGGCCGATCTGGAACAGATGCTGGAGCATTTATCAGAATCCAAGCACCAGACTAACCGGCTGCAGGTCAAAATGTCTGACTATGAGCAGGTACTGCTGATGCTGGTCAGTCTGAAATCAGGCCGTAGTGGTGCAGGGGCGCTCCGCCATGGCATCCATATACAGGCCAGGGAGTTGGGGATTGTTGATGAATGAACTCTTGAAAATAAACGGCTACGGAGTCATCGTTGCCCCAAAACACTCTCGTGGCCGCCCCCTTAGAGGGTATAGGTTTATCCGTATCTGCGGTACAGACGCTGAGTTTTATGACTTTGATAGTTTTGAACCAGGAGATAGGGTTGTTCGCCTCGACGAAGAGACCCTGAAACTACGGATTGCCAATAGAGAAGAACTCGGGCTGGATGTCAGCGAGGAAAAGAGCGGACTGGCGTGTTTACAGAACAGGTGAATCACCATACCTGCGTTATGGCGGGCTGGGTGAGGCACCCTTGTGGTGATGCCGTTCCTCTCTGTTTCGGTAGTTCCAAACTCACTCAGTCCGCCACCATTCTGATTGTTTTTATGCCCGCATAGCTGTGTCTGCTGTTATGGCGGGTCAGGTGATGTGACCAAAGGCGGTTTTCCGCTTTTGGGCCGGTCCGTGATCCGGTTACGCCAACTCATCATCTGATCCACCACCATGTTTGGTAAACGCCACTCGCACGTAGTAGAAAAGCTGAAAGTCCTTGATTGTTCAGAGGAATTTAACGCCCGCAATTTTGCGGTGGTTGAATATACTGATGCGAAAGGCGAAAAACGACCCGCATCGGGCGCAGCCACTCTACACATCAAAAAGACATCCTTTAGACGTTTTATAAGCGCCAAAAAGATGTATTATATCTATAAGTGTTATTTTGATGCCTTCGGGGCGACTTAGGTTTCTTTTTCGGGGGTTAAATACCTTGCAGTTTCAATCTTCACGCCTTCCATTGACGACGCTGTAATCCGGGCTTACGATTTCCGGGCGCTGGCAAAATCCAGCGTGCGGGCGTAGGAACCCGGATATCCAAGAGGCCATCATGGATGACGCCCCTAGCAGCGTCTTTTTTTGTGGCTGAACTACCTGTTATGGTGGATTGTACGGGCAGCTTTCGAGCTGGCCGTTTCTCTTGGGCGGTATTCCTACCCCGTACAATCTGCCACCCATTGAGCGTAGGAACTTGGTGCGGTGGTTACCAATCACCAAGAGGCTCGAATTATGGCTACTTCTTTTTCTGCATCCGCAGAGCTAAACCCCCTCGATCTGATTTCTATTGAAAATGACCAGCCGCTGACAACCTCTCTGAAGGTTGCCGAAGCATTCGGAAAGCAGCATAAAAATGTTATCCAAAAGCTGGAAGCACTTGATTGTTCAGAAGAATTTGCATCGGCTAACTTTTCAGCCCATGTTCAAATCGTGAAAATTGGCAACGGAGCCAAACGGGAAAGCAGGTTCTACGAAATGACCAAGGACGGATTCTTTTTCTTGGTCAGTAGCTTCACTGGCAAGAAAGCAGCGGCGGTTAAGGAAGCCTATATCGCCGCCTTCAACTGGATGGCTGAAAAACTGTTGCAGCAGCAATATTCCCATACTCCATCCACCCCATCTGAACCCCCAATCAACACCACAGGCCCGCACTGGATGCAGTTGGACGGTAAACCGGTGATCACCTTTAAACTCATTGAACAGCTGACAGGCCATAGCGTTGGCCAGCTGACCTACCTGTACCATAAAAACAAAGACCAATTTGCCGAAAGCTGCTGGATTTTATCGACCAGCCAGCCGGGCTTTCAGCAACTGAAAGACCAGGGGCAGGGGGGTAATGTGGTCAGGCTGTTTAATGTTGAGGGCTATCAGCTGCTGATGCAGCTGTTCCGGGATGAGTATCAGCCACGGCTGGAGGCTGAGCAGGCCGAGCTACTGCCAGCGCCAGAGGCGGTATCGGAACAACAGCTATTCCAGGTACAGGGGGTAATCCCGTTCTGCGATCTGAGCGGCGTTGATCTGCCCTATCCTGCTGCCAGGCATGAACAGCCCGGCTCAAACGTGGGGGATCTGGGTGATGAGCGGCTAGAGACTTACATAGATGTATACGATGAAGCGAAGCGCGGTCAGGAACGTTGTGATGGGCAGGAGTACAAGGCGATCTGCCACTACCTGCTGAAAGGCCTGGCAACCCGCGACAGCCGTTTGCAGGTGGCGGCTATTGGTACGCTGTACGCGATGAGGAAACCCCTTGGGCTGAAGCGCGTGACCAGCCGTAAATAGCCACGGCACCCGCACCCGCAGGGCGTACTACGCGCCCTGTTTTGCTATTCGATAGACACTATCCCGGCTGATCTGCATATCTCTGGCGATCTGCGTCGGTCTCTCACCAGCGGCCAGCCGGTTCAGCACTTCATCAGCGTCGATGTTGGGCCGTCTGCCTTTGTATCTGCCCGCTGCCTGCCCTTGCTTTATGCCCTCTCGCTGCCGCTCCAGTAGCATGCTGCGTTCAAACTGGTAGACCGCACCGAGCATGGACAGCATCAGCTCCTGCATCGGGTTACTTTCCCCGGCAAATTCCAGCCTCTCTTTGTGAAACCTGATAGTGATGCCCTGGCTGGTCAGCTGCTTAACCAGCTCCAGCAGGTTGGCCAGGTTTCGGGCCATACGGCTGATATCGTGTACATGCACGGTATCGCCCTCTCGAACGTAGTCGAGCATCTGAGTCAGGCCGGGCCGGTCGGTGTCTTTACCGGAGCATTTATCTTCAAAGACCTTATCCAGCGGCACGCCGTCTAACTGCCGTTCAGTATTCTGGTCTACTGTGCTCACCCGTATGTAGCCCACATTGCTCATTGTTCACCTGCCTCCAGACTGTCAGATATAAATCTTATATATATAAATACTATGTGTAAGATAATTCAGAATCAATCTATATCTGACGGCTTTTCTGTCAGATAGCGTTGTCCGTTTCGGGTATACCCAAAAACGACACCATAATCGGACGGTAGTAGCGTAGTTGTGCTGCCTACCCTACCCATTCCACGGCAGATACAGTACGGGCATTCTCCTGATGCTGAGAGCCTGTCATGACCACACCCATAAAAACCCTGATTGCCGTCTCCCTGATGGCTAAGTCCCCCGTTATTGTTCGTGCAGCCTATGACGGCCAGTCACTGGCTCTGGCAGGCGTAGAGCCGGTTAAAACCAGCGGCCTGTTCTGGCGTAAGAATCTGATCAAGCAGGTGCAGGATGCTGTGCGCAGCGGTGCAGAGGTGCTGGTTGAAGAAATGACAGACCATATTGCTCAGCACGCGACACAGATCCATCTGGATGATGTGGCGCCAGGTGACACACGGACAAACCTGTCGGTGGCAATGGACTGGTATTACAGCCTGCAGGAAGCCAATGCGCTGAAGTTTGCGACCAGTGAGGCTGAGCAGTGCCGTATCACTGACAGCAAGGTCGATAAGGTGATGAACGACAAGGGCCAGCGTCTTTATCGCGTGAACTGGGACAGTATCAAAGGTGCCCAGCGAAGTACCATGCTGATCTGCCTGGCGGCTGAGGGTCTGCAGCTGATGAGTTTAGAGGCCATACAACATATCTATGCCAACCTGGGGTGTGCTGATGTACAGGCTGATATCAGCCCTGCAGATCGTATGAGGGCCAGTCTGGAGCAACAGAAGGATCAGGTTGTACGTGATATGCAGATTCAGCAGGGGCTGATTGATGGATAGGCTGTCGGCTTATCAGATCCCCGACTGCTTCTATCGTGGGGCTCTGTATAAAGAGATTCTGAACCAGTCGCCTTATATGGGTGATGAGCACTGGTACGCACATACGGTACAACCGGGTTATGAAGAGCTGAACCCGGATCTGATTGCATACCGTGTCTATAACAGCGCTGAACTGAAGTGGGTGGTGCTGATTGCCGGTCGTCTAAACGATTACCGCGAACTGCTGCCAGCGGGCACAAAGTTGATGCTGCCCTCTCAGGAATGGCTGCGCGAACGTATCCGGTACTACCGTGATCAGGCCGAGATCAACGTAGAACCAGAACCTCTGAAGATACTGGCACAGCCTGCAGCAGAGCAGGGTGAGCCACCCCCTATCCCTACTGATGACCCGTTCCTGGCTGCACTGGATGACAGTCTGAATGCACTGCCGAACGGCATTCCACTGGTAAGAGAAAGCGACAAGATCAGTGATGAATCTCTGAACCGTCAGCGTCATGCGATCCAGAAAAAACTGGACAGCATGGATGCTGTATTAAGTCGATTGCGGAGGTAGCTATGCCGGTTATGCCTGAAGGAACCGAAGCGGCCCTTAATCGCCCTCTGCACTTCCGGGAGTTCGCCTCTGCCTGGGCGGACGCCAACCGCACCAACGCTGTTACCCGTAAATCAGCGCAAGGCACCCTGAACCCGGCGATGATAGAGCGGGCCATCCGTACCGGTGATGGGGTCGAGGTCAACGAGCAACAGGGCCCTGGTTTCTATGGGCCAAATGAGCTGAAAACTTTCCGCAAGGCGATGCAGTCCGTGCAGCGGGAGTTCGGCGGGGGTAAGGGCGCAACGCCCCAGCAGCTGATAGCGATGTCCACAAAGGCCGATGTAGAGCGGGCCAATATGGAGATCAAGACCTCCCGCATGTATCGGATTGTGGGGTCAGTTGTGCATTTTGCCGTTAAGGCGTCCGGCAAAAACAACTTCGACGGTAACTACAACGTCCGCATCAAGTTTAACGACTGGTCTGACGCCATGGTGTCTGGCCGAACCTGGAAAGGTGCGGCGCAGATGCTTGTGCGGGGCCGCGTTTCTATCGATTGCACCTGTGGCCGCCACCAGTATTGGTTCCGCTATCTGGCAGGCGTGGGCGGCTTTGCCGTTGCACCACCGGTAGAGAAGGACTTTCCGAAAATCCGTAACCCCTCCCTGGAGGGTGCCTGCTGTAAGCATGTGCTGAAGGCTCTGCAGAGCCTGTCATCTCCCACTATTCAGAATCTACTGGCTGGAGAGCTGGAACGACAGGCCAGCGCCACCGGTTATGCAGCCACTTCAGGCCGGTTCCTGACGAAAGAAGAACTGGCAAAAGCAGGCAGGGCACGGCCCAAGGAAGTCAATCAGGCTGCAGCTGCAAAAGCCTACAACGACTACCGAAAGTCAGTTAAGGCCCTGAAAACGAAAGTCAGACAGACCGGGAAAAAGAAAATGGATCTTGAAGATGAAAACCGGGCGCTGAAAGCCAAGGATGCTGCCAGAGTTGCGCAGCTCAAGAAGGAAAGGGCTGCCAATCAGCAGCTTCAGCAACAGTCAGACCTTAACAGGCTGGCAGCGGATCTGAACGCGGCCCGTATGAAAGCAGTTATGGATGCTGCGCTATCAGGTAATGACCCTCAAAAGGCCAGCGCCCAGGCCACACGTAGCTTTGCAGAAGATCACGCAAAGCGCACTGGCGTGGCCGTCGGTGATGTAGAAGCCCTGTTCAAGGAGCGCGGCCTGTTGTGAGTGTAGAATCAACTGACGATATCAAACACCTGATACGCCAGGCGCATAGCGTAGAGAGCATTGAGCAGGCCATGTATCACACTCAGGCCATGCACGCCGGGCAGAGCTTCAGAAAAGCCAAAGAGGCGGCTGTCGATCTGGGCGTTGGTGCAGAAAGCGCTCAGAAGGGTGTGGCCCTGGGGCTGCAGCTGCAGGATCTGGCACAGCAGTATCGCCACCTGCCCTCTGATGTGATGCCTACGTTTAAAGCCGCTCTGCTGCCGTACACGCTGTCAGGCTCCGACACTGCAGAGACACCCAGTGTAATCCTGCAGGCAGAGGGTGACCGGCTGCACCTGCGAAATAGCCGCCGTCTGGCGGCATCGGGCCTTCAGGGGCAGGTAGGGCGCTTTATAGATGCCCCTGCCATCGATGCTTTGAGTGATGTGTCGCTGGCGCTACAGGCTCAACCAGAGATCACACTCTCTGATTCGGTTAAAGACGGCTACATGGGTGCCAAGGTTAGAGCGGGCCAGGTGGAGCAGGCTCAGGTGCAGGCGGTGATCACAGAGTATGTTGACCAGATCGAAATCGCTCAGGAGGGTTATGACCGCTATAAGTTTGTGCATGAACAGGTCAGCAGCGCCCGTGATAAGTATCTGAAGGTTGCAGAAGAGATCATGAACAAAGCCTATTACGCTGAGTTTGAGCGTGAGCTGGGCGGACTGAAGACAAAGCTGCTGGATGCCAGAGCGGGCTACGCAGCCGGAACGCTCGGTTATGAGGCATATGACCAGGTAGAGCAGGTTTACGCAGTCAGATACAGGGAGGTTGCTGACCGGTTGGGTAGATATGCTGTCGATCTGCGCAATTCAGAGATGGAAAAGCGGGCTCCCGGTTATATCAACTACCAGGCCGAGATGATTCGCTATGAAGACCGGGCCGAGGAGGCAGGCCAGGCAGTGCTGTCACAGCTGTTTTCTGAAAGCCCTGTATCTGGCAGGCAGGCGATGGAACGGGCCAGCCAGACGGCTATAAGTGGCCATGCTGAAGCCCTGGTTGCTAATGCCCCGCGTTATAACGTCCAGAACCTGAAATCAGACCTGGTGCATCTGTATCGGCTGGCTGGAACTGCAGCGGGCAATTCCTCCGTTGAGCTGGAGACGAACATAGGCATGTTTGAGCGAGGGCTGGCGCGCACAAACGCAACCCGGTCGTTCTATATGCACAACCCCGGCACTGTCGCCCAGGCAGACCATGGTTTCATCAATGTCGGTATGGATTTTTGCCGACCTGCACTTTTCCACGAATACGGGCACCACCTTGAAGCCGCCAACCCGGTTATCAGCGCCATGGCGCTGGCCTTTCTCCATCGTCGTGCGGCAGGCGAACAACCCAGCCAGCTATCCCAGCTGACCGGCGGTAACTACCGTGACGACGAAATAGCCATCAAAGACAGCTTTGTTGCGGCATACGTCGGCAAAATCTACCAAGACAGCGGTCTGATACAGGGCACCGAGGTGATATCCATGGGGCTGGAGCATTTTGCCAGCGCTCGTAGCCTGGGTGCTCTGATGCGGGATGACCCCGAGCACTTTGCATTGATTGTTGCTGCCCTGCGAATCTCAAGAAAGGAGGCTCCGAATGCCTGAAGAGATAAAGTTCCCCAATACTGAGCCTCAGGAATATGTGTTTGAGGTGCTGTTTCAGGGGCGGCCGGAAACGGTCTCAATGATGGCGCTTACAGCGGATATGGTTATCCATCTCTGGCCCAGAATGTCATCTCCTGCGCTATCTGGCGGGTTTTATGCCCGCGCAGACACGCTCAGAGGCGTGGACGGAAAGCTGTTTGATCAGGACAGCGCTTCACCGGTTGACTGGTTCTGTGCCCTGGCCACATTTACTGACAATCCGGTCAAGCTGATAAAAGGGGATATCCCTGATGGGGTGATGTCAGACCCAATGGGTGGAGCAGGAAACCGGACAGGGCTTGTGCTATGGGATGATGATGAGGGGACTTCACCGTGAAGGCGATCAATGCACACTTACCCCTTGCACGGCTGGCCAGCGCAGATCTGCAGAAAACAATAGAGCAATCACCAACCAGCTTTGATGTGATCATATTCCCGGCAGACGGAGAAAAAGAAGTTGTTGCCCAGCAGGCCCACGAACTCGATGTTGTCGGCTCGCTGGAGAGCCATGAGCGGGCTTTTGAATATGGCGACCCAGTTACTGCCAGAGCGCTGGAGCCCGCACAGGAGATGGTCGGGTGGGGACTGTCGTCGGGGGAGGGTGTTGGGTTTTCAGAGGAGGGCCTGAAGCTGTTGATCTCTGTGCCGGTGAAGAAAAGGTCTGTGGTCTGCTTTATGACTGAGCAGCTGGACGGTAGTTACAGTCTGCAGATGCTGTATCTGCTGTCTTCAACCGGGATCGGGGGTAAAACGCCAATAGGCTACACCCACACGTTAATTCCTTTTATGAGCAGCGATCTACACCTGGCCACTGACGAAACCAGCTTTGCCGATGTGATCAGTAAAATTACAGCGTTGCTGCAGGAAGTTCCTGTCCCTGAACCACCTTCCGATTTGGATGAAAACGTGCTGACTATGGACAGCCTCAGCCCTCTCATAGAATAACCACTCCTATCAGGCTGACAGAGGCACGCTGTAGTGGCGATAGCAACACGACTGTTGCGGGTCAGGATCGACTCGCCGGACGGCACACATCGAGCACCGTTATCCAGTTTCGGAGTACATGACGCAAACAGCGCTGTGTATGGCCATACAAACTGGTCAGATGTATCGGTACACACGCAGGTTGAAGACGGGGATCTGTGCATTGCCCTGAAATCAAACGGTGTGCATTTCCGGCCACAGCCATGGAATGCCAGCCTGGTTCCAATTGACGTACAGATCAGAATAGACACACAGCAACCAGACACGTCTGGCCCTGCCCGCTGCTTCAATAGCCCTTCGGGACTCGTTCATACGATTAAGCACAATATGGGAACCCGCCATTTTATCGAGCGGATTTTCAATGCAACCTCTGGCGAACCAGAGTTCGCGGAAGTTGAAGTGATCGACGATAACGCATTTGAAGTCCGGCTGGCTGTACCTGCCGCAGTTACGGTAGCTGTCGTGTTCGTTACTGATACACAGGAAGGATGATATGGCTGGAATTAAAGCCCACGGCCTGCAGTTGGTCGGCAATAGCGTAATTAAAAACCTGAATGTAGAGATGCTGCCGGAAGATCCATCGGCGTTAGGTTCGGGTCGGATCTGGGGTAACTCAGATGCAGGAACACTTAACTTTTCTACGACCGATGGCGACGGCGATGTTGTCGTTCACTCGCTGGGCACTAAGGCAGAAATCGACGCTATCGCAGCGCTGGTTAACACAATTAATGGTAACACAGAGACGGAAGGTTCATTCCGTCATGAAGTTGCCAGGATTGTAGGTGCGGCACCTGAAACACTGGATACGTTGGCAGAAATTGCAGCGGCGTTGAATAACGATGAAAACCTGCATGATACGCTGGTAAATCTGGTCAACCAGAGTATCCAGGATCTGGATCAAAAGGTTCTGGGTACTGCCACTGAGGCGATGGATACGCTTGGTGAAGTGCAAGAGGCCGTCGGTCTTGAAGCGCTTGAAACCACAAGCCAGACGCTGCGCGGTGCCATCAATGAAATTCTGCAGCTGGCAGGTGAAGGTACGGGCCAGCTTAAACAGAGCATTAATGATCAGCGTTATTCTTTTGCGTCTGCTACGCCAGCAGCAGAGCATACCATCACACACAATCTGAACAGTGAAATGCTACAGCCGATGGTGTGGGTGCAAGACCCTGATACAGGAAAGTTGAAAAACGATATCGTTTCTATTGAATATGTTGATCTGGACACCCTGAAAGTAGAGCTGGGTGAAGCAGCAAACGTGCGGGTAACCGTACAGAACCTGGCGGAAATTGCCTGATTCGCCAGCGCAGTAATTCTCCCCTTCGCAGGTGGCGTCAGCTGCCTGCTTTTTTGTGTAGTTTTCCTTCAATCTTGCTGCCTACAATTCAAGACTACCGCTGGTTAGCATCGTGGCTTCAATGAATCCAATCTTGAGGTCAATCTGATGCAGGAATATGGCGATATTCAGCATTTACGAGGTTCAACCGCTGCAAATGCAGCGCATGTGGGCCTGCCGGGCACATGGACGCTAGATGTGGAAGCTGGCGCAATTCATATCCATGACGGCGTAACCCCAGGCGGCTCGTTCCAGATAAGAAGTCAGCAGCTACTCAACGCTGGGATTTCATTCAAAGCAAACCCAGAACACTACATTGCGGCATCAGCTCAGCAGGAAATCAACCCCGGTGCTGTCGATCTTTCAGACCCGGAAAAAATCTCAGTCACTGTCAATAAAGTGCGCCTGAAGTCCGGCTGGTCTGTATCCGGCCCGAACATCCGATTCGATCAGCCGCTGGTCGGCGGTGAGCAGATTGAGGTCTGCAATATTCACAGTCTGAAAGAGATTGTCGAGCAATTTTCCGCCAGCCCGGTTGATGCAGAGCAGCTGCTGCAACAGGTTAACCAGCATCTGAACAGCCCGGCGACATTGCAGACGCTGGCA
>JAOXSF010000069.1 GCA_025800125.1 Marinobacterium sp. | reverse complement strand
TGGCTGCTCATGGGATGATGTAATCCACCTGCCGTGTGTACTGTACAGGGTAATGCCACGTAATACGGGTGTGTAGTACAGCTGGTTTTTCAGCAATGACTGTAGTTTGTCGGTATTTGTTGTCAGCAGGCTTGGGTTAATCTGGACGGCAGACTCGACACTTCGCAGTTGGCTTAAAATATCTTCCACGCTACGGATGACAGTACTTTCAATAGTGTGTGCCAGTAACTGAGTGCGTGCTTCCTGTTCGTGTATTGCTCGTTGCTCACCGTGTTCAATGACAAATATCATCGTGATGAAACAGGCTATCACCACAAAAAGCGTAAACAGAGCAACCGCGCTGTGTGGCTGAATGGCACCCTTAGCGGTGCGTCTGGTTCTGAGAACGTCAACGTTCATGTTATTCCTTATGCTTCACTTTGACCTGCAACAGGCCAAGCATAAACTGGCCGGAGTAGAATCCAGACTCTTTATTAGTGGTAGTTTTAAGGATGCTGGCAGTGAAAATATTATATTGTTTAAAACTTACAGCAGGTTTGATGCCTGTCATAACCCTGCTATTAACCACCTGGAGTAGTACTGTGCAGGCTGCCAGTGATGAAACTGAAGTCATGCCTTCACGTCTTGAGAGAGTTGCACAGAACCGGCAGCTCAGAGTATGTATCTGGCCCGAGTATTTTTCAATCTCCTATGTGAATGATAAAAGTGGAGCTTTGCAGGGAATTGATATTGATCTTGCCCGTGCTTTTGCGAGTGATCTTGGTGTTTCTGTTAAGTTTGTCAAAACACACTTTGGCCGATTTATGGACGATCTTGAACAGGATGCCTGTGATATTGGCATGTTTGGTATTGGCCGTACTCCAGCAAGAATGAAGCGTATTGATTTCAGTCAGCCTTACCTGGCCAGCTCTATGTATGCGCTGACCACGCGCACCCACAGAGCTATCAGGCATTGGGAAGATATGGATAAACCGGGTCATGTGATTTGCGTACAAAAAGGCACCTATATGGAGGGTGAAATGAAGCGGATGCTGAGGTCGGCACAACTGAGTGTAGTGCTCAAACCCTATGAACGTGAAATAGAGGTGCGTTCAGGGCGTGCTGATGCTTTTATAACAGATTACCCTTATGGTCAAAAGATGCTGAAAAAGTATGACTGGGCGCGTTTGCTGCCTGATGAAAATCAGACTAAGGCGAAGTTTAAATATGCTTATGCAATTGCAAAAAATCAGCCTGCATGGTTACAGGAAGTGAATATATTTGTGGAGCGTGTTAAAAGTGATGGTCGTCTTAGAAAATATGCAGCTAAGCACAACTTACTGCCTATTTTGCTCAACTGATCATATCTTTTAATCTGGTATCAAACGATCAAAAACAAATTGTACTAAAGCGTAAAGTGTAGTTTTCTATACGCTGAGTACATCTGTTCCACCTGAATCTGAAAGCTTCAGGTGGAACAGTGCCATTCATCAGGCATTGTAATCATACTTTAGTGTGAATGTTGTTCTATCCCTATTGAAAAGTACGTGTATAGCTGCGTATTTTCTGCATATTATTTTGTTTTTGAATTAAGTTAAGAATTACATTCTGTTTTTGGTGTTGTTTTTTGTCGAGTATTATGAAAGGCGTCTTATTTTGCGGTTCTGTTTTGACATGCTGATGCCCTGTCGAACACAGGTGCATACCATTACAGCGGATCACGGCTCAGAATTTGTAGAGTATCAGAGAGGTGGCACAGGCCCAGCAGCGGCTTAACCTGGGGCCTTGAAAATGCCTTGAGTACAAGCAGCCTCAGACAGTATTTAATGACTATCTGAAAACTGCTTGAGATAAGGAGTGTTGCACTTCGGAGTTGAATTCGCGAGCGCTTATAAAAGCGCACTTAAAGACAGCATTTACAGAGAATACATGAGTAAATATACCTATGAGTAATCGCATTATAGTACTCGGTGCCGGGATGGTAGGTACATCCTGCGCGCTGCAGCTGCAGCGCGCTGGCATGGATGTTACCCTGGTGGACGCCAGTGATAAGGTGACCGAAACCTCCTACGGTAATGCCGGGATGATTGCGACCAGTTCTGTGCTACAGCTTAATAATGCCTGTTTGTGGCGTGCGTTGCCCGGGTATATGCTCAATCGCAGTGCGGCTGTACGTTATAACCTGCCCTATGTAGTTGGTAATGCTGCCTGGTTTGTACAGTATCTGAAACAGTCCACGACTAGCTGGGACAAGTATGGTATCCGTTCTCTGAGTGGCCTGATTGGCCCTTCATTGGTGGCTCATAAACAGTTAATGGGGCAGGCGGGTATTAGACAGCGATTGGCTGAAAAAGGCTGGCTCAAGTTGTATCGCAATGAGGCTTCTTTTGTTAGTGGTGCTTATGAACGTCGATGTCTGAGTCAGGCGGGTGTTGATCTGGTAGAACTTGATCAGCAGGGTATTGCTGAGCTTGAGCCTGATATGAACCCGCTGTTCTGTAAGGGGATCTGGGTTCGAGACAGTGCCAGTGTTGATAGCCCCGGCGCTGTAACCGAGGCCTATCGCAAACTGTTTCAGGCGCGGGGTGGCATGTTCTACCTGGATCGTATTCAGAGTATCAACCGTTTTGAGCAGGGGTATCAGTTACAGGGCAGTCGTGGTGTGCTGGAAACACCGCAGCTGGTCATTGCGCTGGGCCCCTGGAGTAATGATCTGCTGACACCTTTGAGGCTGAGGCTGCCGCTGGTATATGAACGCGGCTACCATCAGCATTTTCAGGCGGTGGCTGATAAAACGCTGAATCGTACCATTCATGATGCCGACGCCGGTTATGTGATGGCGCCGATGGAACAGGGGTTACGTATCAGCAGTGGAGTTGAGTTGACCGAACGCGATGCGCCTGCGACGCCACATCAGCTGACGCAGGTGATACCGCGAGCACAGCAGGCTTTCAGTCTGGGAACACCTGTTGAAGTGGAGCCCTGGCTGGGCTCGCGTCCTTCCATGCCTGACTCTTTACCACTGATCGGCCCCAGTACTCGACATGAAGGGCTATGGTTCTGTACGGGGCACGGTCATATTGGTTTCAGTACCGGGCCGGTTAGTGGTCGCTGGCTGGCAACCCATATCGCTGGTCAGCCGGTGGCTGAAGCTCGGCCATTTCTGCCTCAACGTTTTGATCTGTAAGTTCGGTTGTTTTCCGGATCGGGTTATGAGTCGGGCTGTTATGGAAAGCCGTTAGATGGAAGTGGTCATACACGGTTCTGGTGATCGTCATGAACAGCTAATGCTGGAACGTAGCCAATGAAGAAATTGTTGTACCGCAGGGCGTTCAAAGTGTTCTGTGGGTGCAACGGCATAATAGCTGTATTTGAGAGGCACACGTATTTCTGACAGGCATACCAGGCTGCCATTTTCCAGTGATGGTTGAATAAGTTGTTGCCAGCCCAGCGCCACTCCGACCCCCTGTTGTGCCGCACTTAACATTGACCCCATATGGCTGAAACCGGTTACAGGCTGTTGCTGGTTCAGTGTCATATCTGTCTGGTTATACCAGCCCTGCCAGCTAAGCCCACCGGGTTTATCTTCTTCAAAACCGGTGTAGTACAGGCGTCGTGTGCAATCATCCTGTAGTAACCGGATTTTGGTTAGTAACCGGTTTTTGGTCAATTGAGCTTTGTTCGGGCGGCTTGCCAACAGAGATGGGCTACAGACGGGAACCGCCTGTTCTGGCATTAACCGTTCACTGCGCAGGCCAGTGAACTCGCCGCTGCCAAAGTGCAGATGCAGATCAATATCCTGTTGCTGGAAATCAGCCAGTGAGTCTTGCTCAATCAGAGTCAGCTGTGCTCGTGGGCAGCTGTGATAAAAGTGTGCCAGGCGTGGCACCAGCCAGCGTTGTAGCAAGGCCGGTATGATGGCAACTTTCAGCTGCTCAGAATGGGGATGAAGTGTACTTTGAAGCCCCTGTTCCAGTTGCTGCATGGCGGTGATGGCATAACAGGCCAGTTGTTGCCCGCTGTCAGTCAGCTCAACACCTTGTGAGCGCCGTATCAGCAGTTTCGTTTCAAGTTGCTGCTCCAGCAGCTTCATCTGATGGCTGACAGCGCTGGGGCTGATGCAAAGCCGGGCAGCCGCTTTGCTTAATGACTGATAACGGGCCACTTCTGCAAAGGTACGCAGGGCATTAAGAGAGACGCGAGAAAGCAGCATGATATGAGATTAACTTCAATCAGGTTGAGTAACTATCGTTTGTTTCAGTCAGTTAAGCTGAGCAAACTGTAGCGGTATTGAGTTTATTTCAAAAGGAAATCTTATGTCAGAATACCGTGCAACTATTGACTGGCAACGTCAGGGGCAAGACTTTCTTGATCACCGCTATAGTCGTGGCCATGAATGGATATTTGATGGCGGTGTGGTCGTGCCCGCATCCTCGTCACCGCATATAGTGCCAGTGCCGATGTCGGTTGCGGCTAATGTCGACCCGGAAGAGGCATTTGTCGCGTCGTTGTCCAGCTGTCATATGCTGTTTTTCCTTGACTTTGCCAGCCGGGGTGGCTGGGTGGTGGAGCGTTATACAGACCAGGTAGTGGGGACACTGGCGAAGAATGCTGATGGCTTGCTGGCAATCACAGAGGTTGTGTTACGGCCAGCGGTGATATTCTCAGGCTCAGTTCCAGGTACAAAGCAGTTGGTGGCGCTGCATCATCGCAGTCATGAAGCGTGTTTTATTGCGCGCTCGGTAACGGCTGAAGTGCGTTGTGAGCCGATAATACGCTGATCCGATAGCGCGGTTATATTGTCCGGTTTACACTGGTTTCGCCCGGCTAGGGTATGGATAAGCGGTGGATACTTTTTGTGTCGCCGCTTTTGGTTAATTTATATATATGGATATTTGAATATCCTAAATAATGATACTAGAATGCCAGCATTAGCTGGTTGAGGTAACGGTTTTGACAACTACCAATACAACAATTGATCCGGTTCAGCTGTTCAAATGTCTGGCTGATGAAACCCGACTGACAACCATTTTGATGCTACAGGCACAGACGGAACTCTGTGTTTGTGAACTGACCTGGGCGCTGGACGTGTCGCAGCCCAAGATCTCCCGCCATCTGTCGCAGTTGAGGCTTTGTGGTCTGTTGCAGGACCGTCGTCAGGGACAGTGGGTGTATTACCGGCTGCATCCGCAACTGCCGGAGTGGGCATTACAGGTAATTGCGGCAGCTCACGAGGGTAACCAGCCGTTAGTGGCAGTACCACTGGCTCGGCTGAATGGGATGGAAGGCCGTCCGATACGCTGTTGTGAGGGTTAGCCACCCGCTGAGTGGCCCGTACTACAGAGCGCAGATTGGTTTTTAATGACATATTTTTAATGGCTTTATCTTTTTAATAGCTGTGATTCATTTGAGGAGCACCCTGAATATGGCGATTCGTATTGGTATTAATGGCTTTGGCCGTATGGGACGGCTGGCACTGCGCGCTGGCTGGAATATGCCGGAGCTGGAATTTGTACAGATCAACGACCCGGCGGGTGATGCTGAAACATTTGCCCATCTGTTGAACTTTGATTCTGTACACGGTATTTGGGCTCATGAAGCCACTGCCAGTGGGCAGGGTGAATGCTGTACCGGGGGCTGCATCTGTGTTGAAGGTCAGCGCATGGCATTCAGTACCAACAAAGCCATCGAAGATACAGACTGGTCTGGTTGTGATTTGGTGATTGAAGCTAGCGGCAAGTTCAAAAAAGTCGAGCAGCTGCAGCAGTATCTTGATCAGGGTGTCAAGCGGGTGCTGGTAACCGCACCCGTTAAAGAAGAGGGTGCATTGAACCTGGTGATGGGTGTCAACCAGCAACTGTTTGATCCCGCGCAACACAGTATAGTTACTGCGGCCTCATGTACCACCAATTGCCTTGCGCCGGTGATTAAAGTGATTCAGGAGCAGCTGGGTATTGAACATGGCTCCATGACCACTATTCATGATATCACCAACACTCAGACCATTCTGGATGCACCGCATAAAGACCTGCGTCGTGCCCGTGCTTGTGGTATGAGCCTGATTCCAACGACTACTGGCTCTGCGAAGGCGATTACCGAAATCTTCCCTGAGCTGACCGGTAAACTGAATGGCCATGCGGTACGTATTCCTCTGGCTAATGCTTCGCTGACTGATATGGTATTTGAGCTGCAGTGTGATACTACGGTTGAGGAAGTTAATGCTTTGCTGAAAGCTGCTGCAGAGGGTGAACTGGCCGGGGTGCTGGGTTATGAAGAACGCCCGCTAGTATCCATTGATTACAAGACTGACCCACGTTCGTCCATCGTTGATGCTCTGTCGACTATGGTAGTGAACAACCGCCAGCTGAAACTGTATGCCTGGTACGATAACGAGTGGGGCTATGTTAATCGCACCGTGGAGCTGGCCCGTTACATCATGTCACAGGACTGAAACGATGGGCATCAGCCGCGCAGAACTACGCCAGTATCTGCTGGTAACTGGTAACTACTGGGCTTTCACCCTCACCGATGGTGCCCTGCGAATGCTGGTGGTGCTGCATTTCCATCAGCTTGGTTACGGGCCGCTGGCCATTGCCATGTTGTTTCTCTTCTATGAGTTTTTTGGTGTGGTGACGAATCTGGTAGGTGGTTGGCTGGGGGCTCGAATTGGCCTTAACCGTACCATGAATATTGGTCTGTCTATGCAGGTGCTAGCGCTATTGATGCTGACCCTCCCTGCAACCATGTTGACAGTACCCTGGGTGATGTTTGCCCAGGCGCTCTCGGGTATTGCCAAAGACCTGAACAAGATGAGTGCCAAAAGCTCAGTCAAGCAACTGGCCAGGGTGGCAGATCAACAGGGTGAAAGCCGCCTGTTCCGTGCTGTTGCTATTCTGACGGGCTCAAAAAACACGTTGAAAGGTGTTGGCTTCTTTCTTGGCGGTGCGCTACTGGGCCTGTTTGGTTTTACCGGTGCGCTCTGGGGCATGATTGCCATGCTGGCACTGGTGCTGTTATCCAGCCTGATTTTGCTACGCCAGGATCTGGGTCGCAGTAAAGCCAGGCCGAAATTCAGCGAAATGTTTTCCACCAGTACGGCGGTTAACTACCTGTCAGCAGCTCGACTGTTCCTGTTCGGTGCTCGTGATATCTGGTTTGTGGTAGCGCTGCCTGTTTACCTCAGCCAGCAGTTCGATTGGGACCACTGGCAGGTTGGCGGTTTTATGGCCAGCTGGGTGATCGGTTATGGCCTGATTCAGGCCATTGCCCCCTGGCTGACGGGTAAGAAACAGGGCGCGGTGCCTGGTAAACGAATTACCCTGGCCTGGGTGGCCAGCTTGAGCCTGATTCCATTATTGATTGCTCAGGTTTTACCGCTGGCACCGGAGCTGGTGCTGGTCGGTGGTCTGCTGATCTTTGGTGCCTGCTTCGCTATCAATTCTTCCCTGCATAGCTATTTGATCGTCAGCTATGCCCGCGAAGAAGGCACATCTATGGATGTTGGTTTCTATTACATGGCTAATGCAGCGGGGCGGTTATTGGGGACGGTACTTTCAGGCGCACTGTTTCAGTGGTACGGGCTGGAAGCCTGTCTGATTGGCTCAACACTGATGCTGCTGGTGGCGACCGGCTTGACCGCTAAACTGCCAGAGTGCACGCATGGCCAGGCCGCTTAGGGTTGTGAGAATGGGGGCCTGTTCACCACAGGGTGTACATAGCGTCGCTGTGCCACACCCTGTGGATCAGGAGGTCTGTAAAATGAGGCCTGTAACGCCTTAAAGCAAATCTGATTCTGTAGTTATAAATGATAGTGATTTGCATCATTTAGTCGGTTCTGACACCCTGTGCGCTTTTGATACCCTCCGGCATTGAAGGTAGCAGTCCATGATCCCTGATTCTGCGGCGAATACAGTCGCCATATCCTCCCCCCATGCGTCGGTGCTGATTGTTGAAGATGACGCATCTCTGAATGAATTACTGGTTCGCCAGTTACAACAGCGTAACTATCAGGTGACCACCTGCCTTGATGGTCAGCAGGCGCTGGAACGTTTATCGAAAGGCAGTTTTGACCTGATTCTGCTGGACTGGATGCTGCCGGAAGTAGATGGCATTGAAGTACTGCAACAGCTGCGTCAGCAGCAGGACACACCGGTGATTATGCTGACAGCGTTGGGTGGTGAGGCGGAACGTATCCAGGGCTTGCAGTGCGGAGCCGATGATTATCTGACCAAGCCATTCAATATTACCGAGCTGATGCTGCGTATTGAGGGGTTGCTACGCCGTTGTGGTGCGCGCTCTGCTGTAGCAGATTCGGTGCTCAGCTGTGGCGAGTTGAAGTTATGTCATTCCCGGCGTGAAGTAAGTGTGGCAGCACAGCTGCTGGATCTGACGCCGACTGAGTATGGGTTGCTCTACTTGCTTCTGGCCCGGCATAACCAGGTGTTGAGTAAACCTGAACTTTACCTGGAATTGATGGGGCGTCCCTGGACCCGTTATGACCGTAGCCTGGATATGCATGTGTCCAAAGTGCGTAAAAAACTGACCGCCGCAGGCTTTGATGCCAGACGAGTACAGACGGTACACGGTCAGGGGTATCGCCTGAAATGAGCCGTCGACTGTTCTGGAAATTCTGTGCCAGCTTCGGCCTCACTGCTGTGGTGTTAGTGTATCTGGTGGGTATCAGCAGTACCTGGGTTGAGCACCAGATGAGTCTACTGGCAGCGGCTGATCGTGCTGAGATGCGTCGATGGGGTCAACAGGCAGAACAGTTACTGGTAGCGGGTGATCGGCAAGTGTTACAACAGTGGCTGGACCAGCTACAGCAACGGGAGCAGACACTGGTTGCGGTCGTACGGGTTGAAGAACAATGGCTGACCTCTGGGTTGGAAGAAGAGCGTCAACTCAGCCGTATCGGCCGTAGTCTTGATTGGGCAATTCATCTGCACCACACGGGGCGGCCGATAATGCAGGTACCATTCTCAGATGGTATTCACAGTCTTGCGGTACGCCTGCCAGAACGGATGTTGCCTGGCCAATGGTGGCCCTGGACTTCACGAGCATTGCAGATTTTGCCACCGCTGTTGCTTATGTTGCTGTTGAGTGCGCTGTTCTACCGTCATCTGATGCGGCCCCTTCGTCAGTTGCAACTGGCAACCCGGCGCTTTAATGCCGGTGACTATGATGTGCGAGCAGGTGCCAGTCTCGGACGTCGCCAGGATGAACTGGCCGAACTGGCGCATACCTTCGACGGTATGGCAGATCATATTGGTGGTTTGATTCGCACCCAGCGTCATCTGATCCGCGATCTCTCCCATGAGCTGCGTACTCCACTGACCCGACTGGAGCTGGCACTGGATGATCAGCTGGATGATAACCAGTTACGTCAGCGTGGTCGTAAGGAAGCTGCGGTGATGCGCCAGCTGGTTGAAGATACTCTTATGCTGGCAGCACTGGAGCGAGGTGATACCGGACAGATGCCTGAATCGGAATCTGTTGATCTTACATTGTTGCTGGAAGCGATCAGTGAGGATGCACGTTATGAATTCCAGGATCGCCAGTTACGTTTGCAGTTATCGGAACAGCATATTCTGCCACAGGGTAATGAGCGAGCTCTGAGCCAGGCGCTGGAAAATATTATTCGTAATGCTTTGCGTCACACGCCACCAGGTACGGAGGTAGTGATTACAGAAAAGCAGATTTTCACTGATAAGCCGACTGCTGAACAGATGTTGTCAGCCGGTTGTCTGTTACAGATTCGGGATAATGGGCCCGGTGTGCCGGAAGAACACCTTGATGATATTTTTCAGCCTTTTTTCCGTATTGACCGTGCCCGCAGCCGAGCTGCAGGTGGGAGTGGGTTAGGGTTGGCATTAGCGCGACGTCAACTGGAGTCTCAAGGAGGAACGGTGCAGGCATTTAACCACCCTGAGGGTGGTTTAGTGATGGTGGTCTGGTTGCCTGTGACGGATGTCATGGCTGATATAACCCCTTCGGGTTCGGTAAAAAATGAAGGTGTTGTAAAAAATGTAAGTACTGTAAAGAACGTAAGTAGTGTAAAGGATGTAAAAAACATACCGTTGGCCACAGGTTTAAATGAGAATTAACCGCAACTGAATTGTATTTTTATTCTCATGGAGTACGGAATGTCTGCTTTCCCTCGTCACCTGTTAGCTATGGCCGTTGCGACGGCTGCAGCCGGTTTTGCCAGCCAGACTGTGGCTGAAACACTGGATGCGGTGCAGATCACCGCGCAGCGTTCCAGCGGTGTTGATGCAGTGATCGACGCTGAACAATTGTCCCTGAAGCAGGCTAATGACCTGGAAGATATTTTCAGTGGTAATCCTGAAATCACAGTTGGTGGTGGTCTGGGTGTAGCGCAGAAAATTTACCTGCGTGGCATTGAAGACACTAACCTGAACATCACTATAGATGGGGCCGTACAGGCTGGTTATCTGTTCCACCACCAAGGTCGTATAGGCGTTGAACCCGAATTGCTGAAGCAGGTTGAAGTGCAGGCTGGTGCTGGTCTGGCAACCGATGGTGCTGGTGCATTGGGTGGCGCAATCCGCTTTACAACCGTTGATCCGACGGAACTGCTGCGTGATGGCGAGCAGGGCATGGCAATGGTGAAAGGTAGTTACGGAAGTAATGGTGACCTGTTTAAAGCTAACGGTACGGTAGCTGGTAAAGCAGGTGACAAGCTGAGCATTCTGGCCTCCCTGACCAGCCAGAGCAGTGACAGTTTTGAAGATGGTACTGGTGCAGAAGTGGCGAATACTGAAACCGATGTTGATAACGGTTTCGTTAAACTGGTTGCTACGCCAGCCAGCAACCAGAAGCTGACGCTGAGTCACGAAAGCCGTACCGATGATGGCGAGCGTAACCTGCGTTCTCATTTCATTGCAGCAGACTGGAACCCGGAGCGTAAGCAGGAAAGCCATCGTAAAACCACAACGCTGAACTGGGATATTGACCCTGCCGGTGATGCGCTGGATATTGAAACAACCTTCTACCATACCGATGCTTACCTGACTCAGATTGATGACGAAGGCCGTAAAGATGGTGCTGGTGTGAAAAGTATCGGTGCTGACCTGCGCAATACCCTGCGTCAGGGCGATCATCGTGTAGTCTTTGGCGGTGATTTCCGTCGTGATACCGGTTACTACATCAACCCTGAAGAGCCAGTTTCTGATGAAAAAGCATACGTGACTGGCCTGTATGTACAGGATTTCTACCAGGTGTCTGAGCGTCTGGAACTGACCGCTGGTGCCCGTTACGATCATTACCGGCTGACTGATACCGAAGAACAGACTTTCAGTGCCAGTGGTGTCAGCCCGAACGTCGGTGCTAGCTACAAGCTGACTGAGGCGTTGACGCTGCACGGTGGTTATGCCGAAGCACTGCGTGGTCAGAAGATAAAAGAAGCTTATCTGCTGGGGTATGCCCAGAACAGCGCAGACTTGAAAGAAGAAGAAGCCGACAACCTGGAGCTGGGGCTGCGTTATGCGTTGAATGGCTTGAGCCTGGAAGGTGTGGCTTACATCAGCCATATCGACAATTTCGTAGACCGTGTTGAGCGCCGCACTGTTGATAACGCTGGTGATCTGGAAACCCGTGGCTTTAACCTTGCTGCCGGTTATGAGTGGGATAACACTCAGGCTAGCCTGACCTTTAGCTATAGCCGTCCAGAAATGGCCGGTGAACCGTTGAGTGATGGTGATATGTCTGCTGGAACGGCAGTGGGTGATCGTTGGGTCGCTGATGTTCAGCATGCGCTGCCACAGTACAACCTCAACCTGGGTTGGACGGGGACGTTTGTACACCGCCTGACTGATGTGGCAACAGGTCGTAGTGAAAAAGCAGGCTACGGTCGTCATGATGTTTACCTGCGCTGGCTGCCGACTGCCAGTGAAGATCTGAGCCTGACGCTGACAGTGAATAACCTGCTGGACAAGGCATATCAGGACCATGGTAGCTACGGTGTTTCAACCAGTAGCGGCAACCGCATTGGTCTGCTGGAAGCTGGACGAGATATTCGTCTGAGCGTAGCTGCACGCTTCTGAATAAGCTGAACGCTTAACAGCCTGAAAGCTGTGCCGGGTTTCCCCCTTCACCCGGTACGGCTTTCTGCCGTTTGAGCACCGACAGGTTTATAACGCCCTGTATATAAAGAGAACCTGCAAACCAGGATTACCTGATGTCTCGCGACTGTGCATCGACTTCTTCGTCTACGATTGGCAACGCTTCAGCCCATATCTCTCCTACTGCTTCTGAATCTCGTTCCCGTTCTGGAACAGGACGCGCCGGTAAACCGCGTTTTAACTACCGGTTGATTCGTACACTGCATATTTACAGTTCGATGGCGATGTTGCTGGTGATGCTATTTTTTACCCTGACCGGTTTTACTTTGAACCATCGTGACTGGTTTCATGGTCAGGGTGATACGGTTGAACAGCAGTTATTGCTACCTGTAAATCTGGCTGATGATGCACGTTGGCAGTCTGATCCGTTACAGGTTGCAGAAGTCATACGCCAGTGGCTGAGTACTGAGCATGGTATTCGGGCTGCGTATGTCAGCTATGAGTGGGAGGCGGATGAGCAGTTACTGCTGATTGATATGAAACGCCCTGGCGGGCGCAGCAGTGTTGAACTGGAAGCGGGTTCTACAACGCTTTATCTGCGCCAGCAGAGTAAAGGCACCGTTGCCCTGTTGAATGATCTGCATATGGGCCGCTACAGTAGCCTCTGGTGGCGGCTATTTATTGATTTTTCAGCGGCGGTGATGCTGCTATTTACGCTGACCGGGCTCTGGCTGGTGCTACCACAGAAGGCACGACGCCAGCGTCTGTTTATGGCCAGTGTAGCCGGACTGGTGGTGAGTCTGGGTGCTGCTGTGCTGGCGCAGGTATCTTTCTGAATTGGCTTTTTAATTGCCTTTTTGAACTGAACGTCTCTGAACTGCATTTATCAGAGTTATGCTGCACTCAGAGCGTTTCTTGTGCTCAGTGGTTTATGCTACGTCATTATTGCGGGTCTGACTGCTGGGCTTTATTTCAGGTTCTGACTGAACTTTGTATCTGAACAGGATGAATGTTGATGATCTCTTGTCGAACTTTGCTGGCCGTTGCTGTGCTGGCTTTGGCACCTGTTGCCCAGGCGGCGTCTGTTGACTCGGCTGTAATTGACCCTGCCGTCTCAGCCCCGGCAGTTGTAGAGCTAAAGTTTGAACTGCCATTGATTGATAATGGCGATGCTCGTCGCCCTTTTGTCGCCGTGTGGGTTGAGTCTGAAGGTAAGGCGCTTCGCTCACTAGCATTATGGATGGATGATAACGAATGGGAAGCTGATCTGAGGCGCTGGTGGCGTAAAGCAGGCCGTTATGGTCATGCACAGGTAGATGCAGTGACCAGTGCTACCCGTGGTGCAGGACAGTATGCCTTGTATTGGGATGGGCTGGATGCCCAAGGGAGAAAGGTTAATTCTGGGCGTTATCAGCTGGTGTTGGAAGCAGTGCGTGAAGACGGTAATCGTACATTGCTGAAGCAGTCTTTTGAATTGGGTAATCAGTCTGCTGCTTATCAATTACCAGCGGGAAAAGAGATCGGGCCCGTTTTTGTAACGGTTAACCCTTTGTAAATTATTTTCCTTTCCGGTTCACCTTGCCGCTTTTGACTCTGTTTCCTATTCCAGGTCTGGCCCTTAACGAGGCCAGACCGGATGCTTTTCATCAATGATGAAGTGATGGCTATGGTTGTGGCCATGTTGATGACCACCCTCCTGCCAGTGTGGGTCATCTTCAGCCAGGCCTTCGTGGCTGTGCCAGAGTTCGTCCTGATCATCCTTTGGCCAAAGGCGGCGGCTGGTCAGTAGTGCCAGTATGGCCAATGTTGCCATCAGGCTGAAGGTTAATGGCCAGCTCAGATTGGCACCCAGCCAGCCGACGAGTGGATAGGTGATCAGCCAGCAGCCATGTGACAGGGCAAACTGGGCTGCAAACAATGCTGGGCGATCTTGTGCATGTGAAGAACGACGAATCAGTTGCCCTGCGGGGGTTTGAATCAGCGCCAGCGCTACCCCCAGGATAAACCATACGGATAGTAGCCAGCTATAGTTGCTGATAATCAGTCCTGCTACCAGTCCTGCTATTACCAGCATTGCGCCTGCCTGCATCAATTGACGATTACTCAGATGCTCACTCAGTTTTGTCATACTCAGCGCAATCACAATTGAGCCGAAACCAAATGCTGCAAAGGCCCAGGCGGTAGCTTGTGGGCTCAGGCCAAAATGATCCTGCACCAGTACGACAGTATTTACGATTACCATAGCGCTGGCAGATGCCACCACCAGGTTTAATGCCAATAGACCACGCAGGCGAGGTGTGGCCAGAAAAATGCGGGTGCCCAGGGTTGTGCGTTCAATAAAAGAACGCTGACAGCTGCCAGGCTGAGGCACAGGTAGTGTAACCGACAGTACCAGCAGCGCTGATGCAGTAAAGCCCAGCGCCGTACCATTGAACAGATGGGGGGCGCTGATAATGGCTAATAACGCGCCTGCTAGCAGCGGACTCAGAATGCTTTCCAGATCATAAGCAAGTCGTGATAGAGACAGCGCTTTTGTATAGTCTTTTTCGTCTGGCAGCACATCCGGAATGGTGGCCTGGAAGGTTGGAGTGAAAGCTGCCGAAGCGGATTGCAGTAGAAAAATCAGCAGGTATATCTGCCATATTTCAGTCACAAAGGGCAGTAGCAGTGCAATACCTGCTCGCACCAGGTCCAGAGTTACCAACAATACTCGCCGTGGCAACAAGCCGGTGATGGCGCTGGCCATGGGGGCTATGCCGATATAGGCCAGCATTTTTATAGCCAACGCGGTGCCCAGTACAGTCCCGGCATTTTCACCAGCAAGCTCAAATGCTTTAAGGCCCAGGGCAACGGTTGCCAAGCCTGTCCCCAGCAAGGCGATAACCTGAGCGAGAAAAAGGTGGCGATAAGTGTTGTTCTTTAATACAGAGAACATGATCGTTAGTGAACCATTGTGTATGTGTTTGCAGGCCGTTTCAAAGGTTAACGCCAGCATTTTTGGCAGTGTACCCTGGTGAAACCGACCTGCAACCTGAACAGGAAAGAGAAACACAAGAGTGGTTGCGCGTCGTGATTGGCTCACCGAGGGTCGTGAAGGGTAGGTTGGAGAGTTGATGAAAGGTATCTACACAGTGTAATAATAACGGGGTGTGCTAATAACAAAGTGTAATAACTATAATGATGTTGTACCTGGTGTGATGTTTGTGCTGCCCTGGTCATTGAATCCTGACTGTTGAGTCATCGTCACGTACAGGTTGGTGCTATCAGGTTAAGCGCTATCAGGTTAAAGGGTTGCCAGATGACAGCATATCGGGTTACGAGCTATCAGAGCATGCGTTTAAAGCTAATAATTTTTAGCGTGATCGTTTGTATTTTAAGGTAGGTACATGGAACAGAAATTACGAGTTGACCTCAATGGCTGGCTGGCAGCGTTTTTCCGTATGGAGTCGGCTGCCGGGGTTATACTGGTTTTGGTAACAGCAGTAACATTGCTGATTGCTAACTCATCACTGGCGGGTATTCACCAGTTACTGCTGGAGACACCGGTTGCGGTAAAGATTGGTACGTTTGAGATCGCAAAGCCTCTATTGTTGTGGATTAACGATGGTTTAATGGCTCTGTTCTTCTTTCTGGTGGGGCTGGAGCTGAAACGGGAACTGATTGACGGTGAATTGTCTGATCGACGTAAATTGATTTTGCCCGGAATTGGCGCGCTTGGGGGAATGGCTGTCCCGGCGTTGGTATATACCGCGTTTAACTTTGGTGATGAACTGGCAATGACGGGGTGGGCCATTCCTGCTGCGACAGACATTGCATTTGCATTGGGCATTTTAATGCTACTGGGTTCTCGCGTACCGGTGGCGCTGAAGGTGTTTCTGACTTCGCTGGCGATTTTTGATGATGTTGGTGCAATTCTGATTATCGCAGTGTTTTACAGTGAAGAGTTGTCGATGGTCTCTCTGGTTGTTGTGGCTAGCTGTATTCCGGTACTGATTTTACTCAATCTGCTACGTGTTGAGTCTCGAGCACTTTACTTGTTGATTGCGCTGGTGATGTGGGCGGCGATGTTGAAGTCGGGTGTGCATGCAACTCTGGCAGGCGTGTTGGCGGCATTCTTTATTCCGATGAAAGGGCGCAAAGGAGGGCAGCCGTTAAAAGAGCTGGAGCATGATCTACATGGTTTTGTAGCCTTTGGCATTCTGCCGGTGTTTGCCTTTGCTAATACAGGAATCAGTTTTACAGGTGTGGGCGTCGAGCAGTTGCTGCATCCTGTTTCGCTGGGAATCGCAGCAGGGCTGCTGGTAGGCAAAATTGTAGGAGTTTATGGTTGTTGCACGCTGGCTGTCCGTATGGGTTGGGCTGAAAACCCGGGTGGCTGTAGCAAGTTAACCCTCTTTGGTATCTCTGCGCTATGTGGTATCGGTTTTACTATGAGTTTGTTTATTGGTTCTCTGGCCTTTGAAGAAACCTCGGTCAATATGATGTTTGATGAACGACTGGGTATTTTGCTGGGCTCTGCTCTGTCGGCCATCGTGGGACTGCTGATTCTGAACTGGAGTCTGCGCAAACCTGCTGTGTCCTGATCAGAGCTGTAACCTGCTGTGTCCTGATCAGAGCTGTTATAGCAGGGTGTTTTTCCTGCTACCCCATATATAGCCGCGTTGTGCTATGTATGGGGTATATCTGAGCCTGTCCTCTTTTAATTCCCTCTCTGCCTTTCAAGTGCATGTCTTTCAAGTGCATGTCTTTTAAGTACATGTCTTTTAAGTACATGTCTTGCAGGTACATTCATAAGCCATATGGTTGCAGGGTATTATGTTTTTCCTGCTGTCATTACCATGCAGATGCGTGAGCGAGTTGCTTTTGTGTTTGCATCGTATCCTCCAGGCGTTTGAGCAATATTGTTGCTATAAGCTGACAGGCTGACGCCAGGCAGGGATGTAACGCTTTGAATCTGTTTGAATTACAGGCAACATCATAGCTCTGGTAATGCTGGTATGAGTAGACCCTGTCTACCGTACGGTAATTGTGAGAACGGATACTCATAACAGGCTTTATGTACTTCCATGCCAGCAGTGTTTTCAGCTTTTTGAGGGCAGTTTTTTGAAGAAAGTACAAACCCCGGATGGGCTCTTTATAGATACACTTCTGGAAACCATTTCCGATACAGTGCTGGTCCTGGATGATCGTAATTGTATCTCCCGCACTGGTGGCGCGGCTCCCTGGGCGCAGCTACAGGTGCTTGAAGGTCGTACATTGGCTGCAATTTTTGATAATGAAACTGCACTGAAGCTGGCGCAATTCTGCCAGGACTTGCGAGAAGGGGTCGAAGAAGAAGTGCTGGATATTGTGCTTGACCCGCAGCAACTGAGTTTTCTTGCTCAATTGGGGTTGCAGTATAAAGCCAGTTACCGGGTACGTGGGCGCTGCCTGGGTGATGAGATACTACTGGTGATGCAGGATGTCAGCCTCCATGTGGCTGCAAGACAGCGCTTTAACCGGGAGCAGCCCAGAGACCCACTAACCCGTGTCTATAACCGGAAATCGCTTGTACCTGTACTGAACCAGGCCATTGCGCAATCACAGCGTTATGAATACAACTGTTCGTTGGCTCTGATTGATGTAGACGCACTGAGTCGTATTAACCAGCAGTTTGGTTGGGAGGGGGGAAATTCTGTATTACGAACCCTGGCGGCCTGTCTGCATCGAAGCAAGCGCACATCTGATTTTCTGGTACGTATAGGTGAAGATAGGTTTGCATTGATGTTACCTGAAACTGGTTATGAGCAGTCAATGCTGGTGGGGGGGAGACTGGTGGAACGGATGGCGGCAATGGAGATTGATAACCCGCTGGGTGGCGCAGCAATCCATTTTCACATCAGTGTCGGGATTTCCAGTTTGCAAGGGCTGACAGACAATACCGAACAGATGGTAAGGCGAGCAAGTGAGCGCTTGCAACGAGCTAAACAGGCAGGTGGAAATCGAGTGTTGGGCGAAGAAGATTGATCGGAGGCGATACTGGTTGTACCAGGTAGCTTATTTTAGGGGCTGGTATAAATATAAGTATCCACTAAAGTAACGGGGCTGCTAATGTAGTGGAGCGAAATAGCATTGTACGCTGCGTTATATGCTGTTTCCTGAATTGAAATATGTAACTTTAAGACAAGTTTTAGGACAAGGCGTCTGAATTATGCTGGCCAATCTGAAGATAGGTATGCGATTAGGGATCGGTTTTACACTGATTCTCAGTCTTATTCTGGTAACACTGGTACCGTTCACCCTGAACAGAATAGGCACCATTGTCCATCAATCTGAAGAGATAGAACTGCAAGGGTTATATCAGAGTGCTATTGCTGAACTTGAATCTGAAGGTCGGTTGGCAGAAGCAATGAGTTTTCTCGTTGCCTCGTTACCTCAAATGCAGCAATCTCTGGCGCAGGGTGACAGATCTGCATTGGCAGCAACAACAGTACCTTTGTTTAAGCAGTTAAAACCACTCTATGGTGTGCGTCAATTCCAGTTTCACCTACCTCCTGCTGTGTCTTTTTTACGTGCGCATAAACCGGAAAAGTATGGTGATGATCTATCTGGTTTTCGAAAGACGATTCTGGTAACAAATGGCCAGCAACAGCAGGTCAGAGGGCTTGAGAAAGGTGTTGCGGGGTTAGGTATTCGCGGTATTTCTCCTGTATTCCATCAAGGACAGCATATTGGCTCGGTTGAGTTTGGTATGTCATTCGGTCAGGCTTTTTTTGACAATTTCCGTAGCCGTTATGGTGTTGATATTGCGCTGCATCTGGTGACAGATAGTGGGTTGCGTCAGTTTGGCTCAACCCGTCAAGGCAGCTTTCTGACCGGTGAACAGATGGCTCAGGCGCTGAGTGGTGAAGTGCCAGTGTTTCATGCTGAGGAAGGTGAACGCCATTATGCCGTCTATGGTCGTCAGATAATGGATTTCTCTGGTCAGACGATTGGTGTATTAGAATTGGCAATGGATCGTAGCCACTATGAAGATCTGATTGCATCCACTCGAAATATTACATTGTTGATTAGTGCGGTTGTGCTGTTGCTGGCGATGGGGCTAGCCTGGCTGACTTCACGTAGCATTACGCGCCCACTGGAAGAAACTGCGGATGCAATGACTGAAATTGCGCAGGGCGATGGTGATCTGACGCAGCGTTTACCTGTTAAAGGACGCGATGAGATCAGCACTCTGTCTTCGGCTTTTAACCACTTTGTGGAGAAAATTCAGCACACCATTGAGCAGGTAACCGATGCAACGGGCCAGTTGGCACGTTCAGCTGAGCAGGTGGCTGATATTACGCGCCATGCTACGGGCGGAGTGCACCAGCAAAGAGAAGCAACCGCCCAGCTGGCAACTGCGATGAACGAGATGAGTTCAACGGTGCAGGATGTTGCGCTACATGCTTCAGATGCTTCAGATGCGGCAGCTAATGCTGACAGTGAGGCGGGTCAGGGTAAGCATGTGGTGGATGAAAGTGTCGAGATGATCCATCATCTGGCTGAAGATATTGAGCTGGCAGCCAAGGCGATTGGTCGGGTTGAAAAAGACAGCATGGCAATTGGTTCTGTGTTGGATGTGATTCGCGAGATTGCAGAACAAACAAATCTGTTGGCATTAAATGCTGCAATTGAAGCTGCTCGTGCAGGGGAACAAGGACGAGGCTTTGCGGTAGTAGCAGATGAGGTTCGCACCCTGGCCAGTCGTACTCAGCGTTCCACTGAAGAGATTAATGAGATGATTGAAGCGTTGCAGACGGGGACCCAGCAGGTAGTCCAGTTAATGCAGACCAGTCAGCAACGAAGTAATGAAACCGTTGATTCTGCGATAAAAGCTGGTGAGTCTCTGGTGCATATTACAGAAGCGGTGAACACGATCAGTAGTATGAATGTGCAGATTGCAACGGCTGCGGAGCAACAGAGCCATGTTGCCAGTGAAATCAGCCTTAATGTAGTCAGTATTAATGAAGCCAGCTCTGCCTCTGAGCAGGGTGCGGAAAAGACCCATCAGGCCAGTGAGGAGCTGGCTCTCCTTGCTGAGCGTTTAAAAATGCTGGTGGGGCATTTCAAAGTCTGAATCAGATGCTCTGCACATCAAAGTTCAGGAGTGCTGGTTGTCCATCCCCTCTGTCTGTCTAGTGCAGTGCCTTACAAACTGTGCCAGCAGACAGCCTAGCAGCAGCCCTGTGCAATTGGCAGCCATATCTAGCCATTCTCCATATCTGTTTACAAAAGGCTGAATCAGCTCAATTGCCCCACTCCAGAGTGCCATACCTGTTATCAGATAATACCACCTGTCTGGCTTTCGCAGTGCTGTTGGAAATGCCAGCGCTGCATACGCGATCAGATGGTGTGTTTTATCCGAGCCGGGAACGGCAGGAAGCATCTGATTGGGCCACAGAGACAGTAAGGAGATCACTGCTAGTGAAATGATAGTAAGCAGCCGCCAGTGGCGATAAGTCAGAAGAGTGAGTAGCTTCATTGGTGTCCTGTGCTGTTGACATGTCGGGTCAGGTCTTTTTGAAAGTTTAACCGTCAGAGGTGCCAGACAGGCTGGTGTAAAATGATTTTTCCAGCATCATATGTTGTGTTGCAGCGTGTTGATAAAGAAAGAGTGATATATAAAAACGGCGACCCGAGGGTCGCCGTTTCAGTCATCATGCCTTGTTAAAGCTGAAGCTTACGCCTCAACAGTCGGGATGATGCTTGAAGCTTTATCTACGTAGCTTTCGATCTGATCAAAGTTCAGATAGCGGTATACATCATCTGCCAGAGGATTCAGCTGTTCAGCGTATTCCATGTACTCAGCTGGCGTAGGCAGTCTGCCAATCAGTGCGGCAACGGCAGCCAGTTCAGCAGAGGACAGGTATACGTTGGCGCCTGTACCCAGACGGTTCGGGAAGTTACGAGTAGACGTGGAAACAACAGTGGTGTTGTCGCCTACACGCGCCTGGTTACCCATACACAGGGAACAACCAGGCATCTCCATACGCGCACCGGCTTTGCCGAAGATGTTGTAGTAACCTTCTTCAGTCAGCTGAGCTGCATCCATCTTGGTTGGTGGAGCAATCCACATGCGAGTTGGCAGCTGTTTGCCCGCAGCATCCAGCAGTTTGCCTGCTGCACGGAAGTGACCGATGTTGGTCATACAGGAGCCGATGAATACTTCGTCTACGCTGTCGCCAGCAACTTCAGACAGCAGCTTAACGTCGTCTGGATCGTTCGGGCAGGCAACAATTGGCTCTTTAACGTCGTTCAGGTCGATCTCGATGACGGCTGCGTATTCTGCGTCTGCATCGCCTTCCATCAGCTCTGGGTTAGCCAGCCACTCTTCCATGCCTTTGATACGGCGTTCGATCGTGCGAGGATCGCCGTAACCTTCGGAGATCATCCACTTGAGCATGGTGATGTTGGAGTTCAGGTACTCTTTGATCGGGTCTTCGTTCAGCTTAATGGAACATGCCGCAGCAGAACGTTCCGCAGCGGAGTCAGACAGTTCGAATGCCTGCTCAACTTTCAGGTCTGGCAGGCCTTCGATCTCCAGAATGCGGCCAGAGAAAATATTCTTCTTGCCCGCTTTCTCTACGGTCAGCAGACCCTGTTTGATCGCGTAGTAAGGAATGGCGTTAACCAGGTCGCGCAGGGTGATACCCGGCTGTAGTTTGTCGCCTTTGAAGCGAACCAGTACAGACTCAGGCATATCCAGTGGCATTACACCCGTTGCAGCTGCGAATGCAACCAGGCCAGAACCTGCTGGGAAAGAGATACCGATTGGGAAGCGGGTGTGGGAGTCACCACCAGTACCTACGGTGTCTGGCAGCAGCATACGGTTCAGCCAGGAGTGGATTACACCGTCACCTGGGCGCAGGGATACACCGCCACGGTTCATGATGAAGTCTGGCAGAGTGTGGTGCGTGTTTACGTCAACTGGCTTAGGGTAAGCCGCAGTGTGACAGAAAGACTGCATGGTCAGGTCAGCAGAGAAGCCCAGACATGCCAAGTCTTTCAGTTCGTCACGAGTCATAGGGCCCGTGGTATCCTGAGAACCTACAGTGGTCATCTTAGGCTCGCAGTAAGTACCCGGACGGATGCCTTCTACGCCACATGCCTTACCAACCATTTTCTGTGCCAGGGAGTAGCCCTTGCCAGTGTCAGCTGGCTGCTCTGGCTTGCGGAACAGTTCTGTTGCTTCCAGACCCAGTGCTTCACGTGCTTTGTCAGTCAGACCGCGACCGATGATCAGAGGAATACGACCGCCAGCACGTACTTCGTCCAGCAGTACTGGAGTCTTCAGACCGAATTGGCACAGTTCTTCGCCAGTTTCAGTGTTAACTGCGCGACCTTCGTATGGGTAAACGTCAACAACGTCGCCCATGTTCATTTTGGACACGTCCATTTCGATTGGCAGAGCACCAGCATCTTCCATGGTATTGAAGAAGATAGGAGCGATCTTGGAACCGAAGCAGTAACCGCCAGCACGCTTGTTAGGAACGGCAGGGATATCGTCACCGAAGAACCACAGTACGGAGTTGGTTGCAGACTTACGGGAAGAACCGGTACCTACGACGTCGCCTACGTAAGCAACTGGGTGGCCTTTAGCCTTAACTTCTTCGATCTGCTTCAGTGGGCCAACAACGCCCTGTTCCTGAGGCTCGATACCTTCACGTGCCATTTTCAGCATAGCGTTAGCGTGCAGAGGGATGTCTGGACGGGTGAACGCGTCTGGTGCTGGAGACAGGTCGTCAGTGTTGGTTTCGCCTGGTACCTTGAATACGGTAACAGTGATTTTTTCAGCCAGTTCTGGCTTGGATGTGAACCACTCAGCGTTTGCCCAGGACTCAACAACCTGCTTGGCGAATGCGTTGCCTGCATCCATTTTCTCTTTAACGTCGTAGAAAGCGTCAAACATCAGCAGGGTGTGGGACAGTGCGTTAGCAGCGGTTGGCGCCAGTGCATCGTTGTCCAGAGCAGCAATCAGCGGCTCGATGTTGTAACCACCCAGCATGGTGCCCAGCAGTTCAACTGCTTTTACGGCATCTACCAGTGGAGATTCGGCTTCGCCTTTAGCGATCGCAGCCAGAAAGCCTGCTTTTACGTATGCAGCCTGGTCAACACCCGCTGGTACACGGTTGCTCAGCAGGTCCAGTACAAATTCTTCTTCACCTGCTGGTGGGTTTTTTACCAGCTCTACCAGAGCGGCTGTCTGGTCAGCGTCCAGCGCTTTTGGTGGTACACCCAGAGCAGCACGTTCTTCTACATGTTTACGGTAAGCTTCAAGCACGATATAGCCCTCATCTGTTGTTCTCGCCAGGTGTTTCGTTCTACTTGTCCTGGCGGCTATCGATACTGTATCGATCAATTCGATTGGCGCGGCGGATTTTAGCCAAACCGGGCTGAAATGTTAAGTTTTGTCGACAATCTGAGGGCTTAGACTTTGGCCTGAAAACATATCTATGACATTGTTTTTTTGTATTATTTTTTGTTTTAACTTTTTGATTTTGTTTTGATTTTTATATTTTTTTTGTTTGTTGTCTGTGGTTGTTATGGTTCACTATTTAACAAAAAATTCAGAAAAAATAAGTGCCTTATCGTGCTGTTTTTTTCGTTACGGGGTGCTGTATGATAGTCAATCTCATTTCCCCTGATCGGCTTTTGTCGGTTTTTTGAACAGTGTTTTTGTCCGGTTCAGAGAGACATGATACATCGAAGCCGCTGGTGTACGACTTATTCAGTATCGTATCTGGTCGTTGTGGCCTGCCTGACCGTCAGGTTTTCTTCGATTTCTTTCCGGGCGTTGTAATAATGAGTAGTGCGTAATCTTATGAGTCATTCTTCTGTAGCGGCTGCACAGTCTTTATACCTAAGTTACTTTGACGGTAGTTGCCGCACTGTTACTGTCACCGAAAGAGAAATTCCTTTTCCTGATGGTTGTGTCATCGTTTCCCGCACAAATCCTGAGGGTATCATTACCCATGTAAATCAGGCGTTGGCAGAGATTTCTGGTTATCATCAGCAAGAACTGATTGGGCAGCCTCATTGTTTGCTACGCCATCCTGATATGCCAGCAGAAGTGTTTGCTCAGATGTGGCAGGTTATTGGTAGTGGCCGACGCTGGATGGGCTACCTGAAAAATCGTTGTAAAGATGGTAGTTATTATTGGGTGAAAGCAACAGTGATGCCTAATATTCGCCAGGGGCGTTTGTTAGGGTATACCTCTGTACGCAAAAAGCCGTCCCGCATCAAGGTTGCTGAATGCGAAACATTGTATGCTCGCATGCGTGCTGAAACTGAAAGCTGAGCGGCATTGATTCTCCAGTGATGGCATTAAATCGGGGCGTCGTTATACCTGCAATATTACCTGTATCTGCTGCTACCTGTAGTGCTTTGATGTCTATGGTGCAGCCTGTTGCCTATGCCCTCAACCACAAGCTTTGGCGTAATTCTGAAGTAGACACCTTTATCTGAAGTAGACACCTTTTATATGGATGCATTAGACGAGATTAAAGATTTTCTGGCCTGTGAAACACCAGATAGCTGGATTGAACTGGCGCGTCAGCCTGAGAGCCTGGCTGTACTGCTGATTGATCATGCCAATTGTGAGAAAAAAGCAGCATCAACGGCGATGACATTGATGTTTCGTTATGTTGACCGTACTGATTTGCTGAACAAAATGTCGCGATTGGCGCGTGAAGAGCTGATTCACTTTGAGCAGGTGCTGGCAATCATGGAGGATCGTGGTGTTGCTTATGAGCATCTATCTGCAGCGCGCTATGCTGCAGGGCTGCGTAATGATGTTCGCACATCCGAACCGGGTAAGTTGATTGATATGCTGATTGTTGGTGCTTTCATTGAAGCGCGCTCCTGTGAGCGTTTTGCTAAGCTTGCGCCTCATCTGGATGATGAGCTGGCGAAATTCTATCGTTCATTACTTAAGTCAGAAGGGCGTCATTATCAGGATTATCTGGGGCTGGCTCAGGAATATGCTGGTGAACCTGTTGATGATCGCGTTGCTCACTTTCGCGAGGTTGAGCGGGAACTGGTCGAGTCTGTGGATAGTAGCCCTTTTCGTTTTCACAGCGGAGCGCCAGTTTGATGGATATATGACAGGCCTGATGGATATATTAAATTGCTATAAGCAGGTGTAGCCACTCTGCGCAAAGAAGCCTCATTCGGGCCTTTTTACATGTGGTCATTGTTTGTTATCTGTCGTTCCAGCCTGTTGTCAGGGGAATAGAGGCAGTTATATCGCTGGTGTAACTGGTGGTACAGCTATCTGGAGCTGGTTTTTCCCCTGGCGTTTTGCGTGATACATTGCGCGATCTGCCATATCAATAAGCAGGCCAATCTCTGTTCCATTTTGCGGTGACAGGGCAAGGCCAATGCTTGCGGTGATCTGTAGTTGGAGTCCGTCGACTTCCACGGGCTTTTCCAGTGTTATCAGGATTTGCTCGCCTAATTTGGTAGCATCCTCCACGCTGCTCAGGTGGCGGACAAGAATCAGAAATTCATCCCCTCCTATGCGAGACAGAAGTGAGTCATCGGTTTGTATGGTTTCGTTCAGAGTACTATACAGACGTTCAGCAATGGCAATCAGTAGCCTATCTCCGGTGGCATGACCCTGAATGTCGTTTACGGGCTTGAAGCCGTCTATGTCCAGGAACATGACTGCGAGCAGTTCGCCGGATTGTCGAGCTTCCTGTAAGGCAATTGCAGCCTGGCTTTCAAAATAACTACGATTAGCCAGTCGTGTCAGGTTGTCGTGGGTTGCTTGAAAGCGAATGGAATCCATGGTTTTTTTTTGCTCGGTGATGTCACCCATCAAGCAGACGAAGTGGCTGATTTTGCCATGGCGATTGTAAACGGCAGATACATTTGTCTGTTGTATATAGGCTTCGCCGTTTTTGCGGCGGTTAATAATTTCTCCTGTCCAGTTGCCCGTATTAATCAGTGTTCGCCACAGTTTTCGAAAAAAGATAGGTGGATGCTGACCAGATGCAAGTAAAGCAGGGGTTTGTTGTAAAACGTCAACGCGGCTATAGCCTGTCAGCTCACTGAAAGCTGGATTTACCATTACAATATTCCCGGTCAGATCCGTCACCATGATCGCCTCACGGGTATGCTCAAGAACGCGTTGTGCTATGCGTGCCTGGTTCAGGCTTTCGCGGGCGGCCGTTACATCACGAAACATTAACTGAATGGCTGGCTGGCCATCATAACTGACTTGAGCGCTATTAAGTTCTGCCAGAAAGTGGCTTCCATCCAGTCTGAGAAAACGCTTTTCGGCGGGAGGGACTTGCTCTCCTCGTTCCAAAGCTTGCAGACGCAACTCCATCCTATTGTGGCTGTCGGGGTGGATGCGTTGCAGGATATTTTGTCCCACCAGATCAGAGCTGTGTTCAGTTCCAAGCAGGCGCAAGGCTGATTTGTTACACAGCACAATGCCTCTGTTTATGTGGATAATGATGGCTTCCGGTGATTGTTCAAATAACGTCTGATATCGTGAAGTGGTCTCACGGGAGCGCTCCAGCATGCGATCGGCCTGGTAAAGAGCGTTATGTCGGGTGTTCAGTACCTGGCGGAGAGATACTGCTGCCAACAGGCTGGTTAATAAGCTGATCAGTAATACTTCATGGTTGTATGTTGAAAGGCTAATCAAGCCATTAGCCGCTGGCATAATAATCAGTTCCAGTGGTTCGTCACCTATATCAAGTGTATGGGCGCGTTGAAATCTTTGTTGTGAAGGGGTGGGATCTCCGCTTTCTGAATCATAGCTGATGGTGCCTGTTACTGTGCGAGGGTCGTATACTTGCAGGCGCAGAGGTTGAGCCAGGGTATGAATGCTCTGCTGAATCAGCTGGCTCAGGCTGAAGCCTACTGTAATCCAGCCGCTGAATATTATGTCGCTATCAAGGAAAAGCCCTGAGTCGGGTTGCTCTGCGTCAGCATAGACGGGCGCCAGCATCAGATAGTCTAGAGAATTCTTATCTGTTGGGAGTAGTGATATTGGCGTAGTAATAGCGATCTGGCCGCTATTCTTTGCGTACTGGGCAGCTTCGTTGCGGCGAGCTTCTGAGGCTATGTTGTAACCACGAATGCGTGAAATTACAGAATCAGGGACTGCCTGCATTACAACAAAGTACTCGTCCTGCTCTGTTGGTGGGAAAATGTGGAACTGTTCGCCATAAATTGCTTTGTTGTGAGACAGAAATTTATCGCGGTCGTTGTGATCTACATACTCGGTAAATGTGAAGCCAATAATACCAAGTGCGCGGTAATCAAGATTCAGGGAATTGAAAAATAGTTGCCACTGATCGTTGTCAGGTCGATAGTCCTGATTAATCACCATTCCGCGTGTTGCTTTGAGCAGTTGTGGAAATTGATTTATTTTTTCCTGGAGCAGTTGGGCTACTTGCAGACTGGTTGTGTTGAATTGTGTCTGGCGTTCGTTCTGCTCCTGTTGTGCAACCTGGCGCGCTATATACAGGCTCAAAGCAGTCATTGCGATCAGCAATAACAGAGGTAATACCAACTGAATGCGTGGGCGGCGTGGGGATAAGCGGTTGAATGAATTAGCTGACATACTGCCTGGGTTCAGTCCCTGAGTTGGAGCTTTCTGAGCATATGCTTGTACTGCGGTAGAGTCCAGCTTTAGTGTAAAGATAAACGAACAGCCCCCCCGGGCTGCGGTCAGGTATGAGTGGCAGATACGTGATCTGGTTTTGTCTCAGTTAGAACCAGGGGTCTCGTTATGCAAAGATGCGTTGTCACGTATCTGCGTTTTGATGCTGGTGGGTATCAGGGTGCTTTTTCCTGATGAGACTTTTGTCCAGACAATAACAGCAAAACCGGTAACACAAAGACACTGCTGTTTCTTGCTGTGAATTTTATATTCCAGGTGGAGGCTGCTGTTACCTGTATGGCGAAGATAGCTTGTTATCGTAACGGTATCTGGCCAGGTTACCGGATGCAGAAAGCGTGCGCCACTCTCTGCAACGACCGGCGCAGTCCCGTCTTCTGGGAGCAGGGCGCCAATACTATCAAACCAGCCAATTCTCGCCTCGCTCATATAGCGGTAATAAGTGACCAGAATGCGCGACAAGCCCCGTACTTCCAGTGGGGGGAAGGATAGCGCGGGAGGCGAAAGCCTCCTTTAATATGAACAGTTTTTTGCTTAATGAATTGCCGAACGGGCAATACAGTGCCTGCCATGATCCATGGCTATCGTTATAATTTGAAACGTGAAACATACAAAGACTTTAAAAGTTCGAGTACGTGATAAACACCGAAACCTGCTGAATAGCATGGCGCGGAGTGTTAATTTCGTCTGGAACTACATCAATGAACTGAGTCAC